>JAYVUV010000382.1:0-6455 GCA_043787615.1 Janthinobacterium sp.
CTGATCTATGGCCTGTCGGTGTATATCGTTGGCGTATGGGCGAAGGACAAGATCGTGCTGACCCTGGCCACCGTGACCGCTTGCGTGGTGGCGGTCGCCGTGGCCCTGGTCAACAACGATCCGATCCCGGTCAACAGCGAGATCTTCGTCAACGGCAAGCCGGTGCAATTGACCGTCAACATCTATGCCGCCTTGCTGGCCTTCTTGCTCGGCTTGTTTTGGATCAGCGTGCGGCGCCGCAGTTTCCGTTCCTCGGCCAAGGCGTATTTCCCCAGCACCCAAAACACCGGGCGCTATTTGTCGTGGGTGGTGTTGTTCGTCTGCGTGGCCGCTTTCGGCGCGGTGGCGTACGACACGGTGATGTTTCCGCGCCAGGCGAGCACCACCGTGGTGGCCAAGCCGGCTCCGGTGGAAGTGGTGGAGCAAGCCAAGGCGGCGCCCGAAAAGCGCAAGAGCCAAGCCGGTTTGAGCGCGAGCAGCGCCACCCGTCGCAAACATGCCGACCTGGACTTGCGCCAGTGCCTGGACAAGGCCTCGAACTCCGATATCGTGCAATGCGCTAATTAAGTCGCGCGGCCCCGGCCCGGCCATCGTGGCCCGGCCCGGCCCGGCCTGTCGTGGCCCGGCCATCGTGGCCCGGCCATCGTGGCCCGGCCTGTCGTGGCCCGGCCATCGTGGCCCGGCCGGCTACTGCGATTCGACCCGGTTGCGGCCGTTGCGTTTGGCCAGGTACAGCGCGCGGTCTGCGGCGCCCAGCAATTCGCTTTCCTCCAGCGCTTGCGCCACGCTATAAGTGGCGATGCCGACGCTAACGGTGATGTGCGGGCCGGCCCCGCCCTGGCCGTGCTCCAGCGCCAGGGCTGCCAGGCGGCCGCGTATCGCTTCGGCCACCTGACGGGCCTGGCCGGCATCGGTTTCCGGCAAAATCACCGCGAATTCCTCGCCGCCGTAGCGCGCCACCAGATCGGCCGCCCTTTGCAACATGCCGGCCAGCTCGGCGGCCACTTGTATCAGGCACAGGTCGCCTTGCTGGTGGCCGTAATGGTCGTTATATGCCTTGAAATAATCGATGTCGATCATCAGCAGCGACAGGGCGCGCCCGTTGCGCTTGGCGATGCGCCACTCCTTTTCCAGCGCGACATCGAAATGGCGCCGGTTGGCGATGCCGGTCAAACCGTCCGCGAAGCTTTGCGAGCGCAGCACCAGGGTCTGGTCGCGCAGCAAGCGCTCGCGCCCGACCGCGATGCTCACGTCGCTCACCTGTATCAAACAGTGGCGCGCGCCGCCGGCCACTTCGATCGGGGTGACCGCCACCGCCTGCTGCATGCGCTCGTCGCGCGCGCTCGCGGCCGCGTTGGCGTACAGGGGAAAGGGCGCCTTGTTCAGGGTTTGCGACAGCAGCGAGGGAAAGTTGTCCTTGAGCGCCTGGCCGATGGCGCCGTCGATGCGCTTGTCGCGCAGGGCGGGGAACACGATGAAAAAATCGGCGCCCAGCACGCTCTCGGCCGCCATGCCCGTGTAGCGCGCCAGCCACTTATTCCACAGCACGATGCGGCGCCCGCCGTCCAGCACCAGCATGCCCAGGCTGACCGAGTCGAGCACGCTTTCCAGCAGGGGCAGCCGGGCCGGGTCCTGCTTGCGCTTCACGCCTGGCCCATCACTCTGATCAGATACTGGTTGACCTGGTGTTTCAGGTCGTGCAAGGCGCTCAGGTCGAGGATGAACGCGACGTAGCCATGGATCTGATGTTTTTCGAGAATGAAATCGATATGCAGCATCAGCACCACCGTGTCCAGCGGCCCGCCCGAGGAATGCAGGATTTGCTCGCTGGTGCCCACGTGGTACACCGGCAGGGAGCCGTGCAGTTCTTGCTGGAAGATATTGGCCAGGGTGCCGACGCAGGAATTGAGGATGATGTTGCCGATCTCGCTCATGGCTTCCTGTTCCATCTCGCTCAATTCCTGCAGCGACACGGAATCGCCCACCATCAGGCGCACGATTTCCAGGCTTTTATCCTCCGGGAACATCAAGATGGCCTCGGTGTTGAAGGCGCCCTCGTAATGCTGGCTCACGCCGCAGATGCGGCCCGCCTCCCGGTTCTTATTGCCCAGCATGTCGGCCGCCTCGGAGCGGTTCATGAAGCTGATCGAGGGCACCGACATCGTCACTTCCTCGTTGACGATGCCGCTCATGGATGCGGCGGCGTGGCCGACGCCGATATTGAAGATCTCGACCAGGGCGTCGTTTTCGAGTTCCGAGAGCTGCAACATGTCAGCGTTCCAGCGCGGCGATGAGTTGGTGGATGCGCGACTCGGTGATCGGCTTTTCCATGAAGGCCACCCCGATTTCGCTGGCCCGGTTGCGGGTGGCGTTTTGCACGTTGGCCGTGAGCAGGGAGATATACGCGTCCGGCAGCAATTTGCGCAGCAGTTCGGCGGCGGCCACCCCGCCCATGCCGGGCATGTTGACATCCATCAAAACCAGGCCGGGCAGGAAGCTTTTCACTTTTTCCAGCGCCTCTTCGCCGCTGGCCGCTTCCTCGATCACCCAGGCTGGATCTTTGCTGAGAATAAACTGGCGCGCCATCAGGCGTGAAACGCGACTGTCATCGACCACGAGTGCGGTTTTGATCTGGTTCATTTCCCATCCCTGACGTTGAGCGTATGGACGTGTCATTTTCGCACAAATACGCGGCTGTCCTCGACAATATCGTGCGCGGCGGCCATTCCAGTGGACCGCCCGTCACGCTTCAGGTATTGTTCTATTGCAATTTAATTGCCGGTAATCGGGTCGGCGCCCCGGCGATCCGCTAAAATACCGCCATCGCCGCTCGTTCGGCCCTTCGCCGCCGCGCGCGGTACTGTGTTTTATTTGCATATTTTATCGAAGCCATGAATCAAGACGAATTGAAACAAGCCGTTGCCCGCGCCGCCATCGACTATGTGGTCGAGGGCGAAATCATCGGTGTGGGCACCGGTTCGACCGCCAATTTCTTCATCGACGAGCTGGCCAAGATCCGGCACCGCATCCAGGGCGCCGTGGCGTCCTCGGAAGCGACCGCGGCCCGCCTGGCCGGGCATGGCATCGCCGTGTTCGACTTGAACGCGGTGAGCGAGATCGCGGTGTATGTCGACGGCGCCGACGAGATCACGGCCGGCGGCGCCATGATCAAAGGTGGCGGCGCGGCCTTGACGCGCGAAAAAATCGTGGCCTCGGTGGCGCGCCGCTTCGTCTGCATCGCCGACGGCTCCAAGCTGGTCGACACCCTGGGCCGTTTTCCGCTGCCGGTCGAAGTGTTGCCGATGGCGCGCGCGGCCGTGACGCGCCGCCTGACGGCCCTGGGCGGCCAGCCGCGTCTGCGCCTGGCGGCCGGCGGCGCGCCGTTCATCACCGATAACGGCGCCATGCTGATCGATGTGACCGGCCTGGCCATCGCCGATCCGCTGGCGCTCGAGCGCGACATCAACCAGATCGCCGGCGTGGTCGCGGTCGGCTTGTTCGCCGCGCGCGGCGCCGATGTGTGCCTGCTCGGCACCGCCGACGGCGTGCGCACCCTGACGTTTTGATGTGTCTTGATTTTTCCCTGTCCAACCCTTTTCTGAACGAGCCGATCCATGAAACAAGTCCTAGTGCTGTTGACCGCCGCCCTCCTGCTCACCGCCTGCTCGTCCGCCTCGCGTAAGGCCGACGCCGCCGCGGCCGACGCCGCCGCCCGCTCGCTGGCCGCGCGCCGCGCCGCCATCAGCGCCGCCGACCATCCGGACTTCCGCGCCGGCATCTCGTCGGCCACGGTGGAAAAACTGGCCAAGAAACAAGACTGTCCGGACAGCGCCGGCGCCAGCCTGGTGGGCGAGGCCGGTCCGGTCGAGTCTTACCGCATGGTGTGCGGCGACGGCAAGGTGATCGAAGCGAAATGCGAATTGCGTCAGTGTAAGCTGATCAGCAAGTAACAGCGCCGGGCCGGGGGCCTGGCCGGCGCGCGCGGTCGGGATCGCCGCTTGGGAAGGGGACGCGCGTCGCGCCGGCGTCGCGCGCGGGTTTATTCGGTCGGCGGCACGTAGCCCATGGCCGCGTCGGCGCCATCGCCAAAGAAATGTTTTTCCATCTGGGTGGCCAAGTATTTGCGCGCGCGCACATCGGCCAGGTTCAGACGGTTTTCATTGACCAGCATGGTTTGATGCTTGAGCCAGGCGGCCCAGGCTTCCTTCGACACCGATTCGTAAATTCGTTTGCCCAGTTCGCCCGGGTAAGGCGGGAAATCGAGCCCTTCGGCTTCTTTGTTCAATTTGACGCATTGGATGGTGCGGGCCATGGGTGCTCCTAAAGCGGTAAAAGAAAGCGGGATTATAAAGTCTTAATCAAAACCTGGGATTTGCGCTGCCAGTTATACATGTGCTGACGGTCCTTCGGCAAGTCGTCCACCGTGGCCAGCACGAAGCCGCGTTTTTTGAACCAATGCGAGGTGCGCGTGGTCAAAACAAAGAGTTTGGTGAAGCCGGCGGCGCGCGCCCGGTTTTCCATATGCTTCAAGATACGTTCGCCATCGCCCTGGGCTTGCACTTCGGGATTGACGATCAGGCAAGCCATTTCCGCCATCTTTTGGGCCGGGAAAGGGTAGAGCGCGGCGCAGCCGAAGATCACGCCATCATGTTCGATGACGGAGAAGTAATCGATTTCGCGCTCGATCAATTCGCGCCCGCGCTTGACCAGGGTGCCATCCGCTTCGAGCGGCTCGATCAGTTTGATGATGCCGCCCACGTCTTCGATCGAGGCCGGGCGCAGGCTTTCCAGGTTTTCATGGCTGATCATGGTGCCCACCCCATCGTGGGTGAACAGTTCGAGCAGGGCCGAGCCGTCGGTGGCGAACGGCACGATGTGGGCGCGCGGCACGCCGTTGTGGCAAGCCTTGATGGCGTGTTCCAGATAGAAGGCGGTGTCGTGCGGCAGAAAGCCGGCTTGCAACACGGCCTCGGCTTGGTGCGAAGACAATTCGCGGATCTCCACCCCGGCCGCGTCGGCCATCATCGGCGTTTCGCTGATGAACACCAGCTTGTCGGCGTGCAGGGCCACGGCGGCCGACACGGCCACGTCCTCCATGGTCAAATTGAACGCTTCCCCGGTCGGCGAAAAGCCCAGCGGCGACAGCAGCACCAGCGCGTCGGCGGCCAGGATGGGGTGGATGGTTTCGGCCGCGATCTTGCGCACCATGCCGGTCAATTCCAGGTCGACGCCGTCGATCACGCCGAGCGGGCGGGCCGTGACGAAGTTGCCGGAAATGATGCGGATCGCCGCGTGCGCCATCGGCGTGTTCGGCAAACCCTGGCTGAAGGCCGCTTCGATATCGAGCCGCAACTCGCCGGCCGCTTCCTTGGCGCATTCGAGGGCGGCGATGTCGGTAATGCGGATGCCGTTGGTGAAGCGGCCCTCGACGTTCCTCAGCGCCAGTTGCTCGGCCACTTGCGGGCGCGAACCATGCACGATCACCACCCGGATGCCGAGCGCGTGCAACAGCGACAAATCCTGGGCCAGCACCGGCAGCGCGCCGGCCGTCACCAATTCACCTGGAAAGGCGACCACGAAGGTCTTGCCACGGAAGGCGTGGATGTAAGGTGCGACCGAGCGCAGCCATTGGACGAATTGGGTAGGGTTTTCCATCAGCCGCATTATAATTCGCTGCGCGATGTCCGCGCCCAAATACATGTAAAAAACAATGCCTGAAGCAAGCAAGAACTCTTTGTCCCCGTCCCTGACCCCCGACGCGTCCGCCGACGACGCCGGCCAGGCCACGTCCGTGCCGTCGCCGCGGCCGCCGCGCCAGCCCGGCCATGCCGGCGCGGCCGGCCGGCCGACGCCCGGGCCGGGCCAAGGCGGCGCGCCCGCGCCCGATCGCCAGCCACGGCCGCGTCAAGCGGGCGGGGGGGCGGATGGGCCGCTTGCGTCACCGGGGCAAGCCGGGCGGGGCGATGGCGCCGCGCGCCAGGCGTCGTCCGGTCAGGCGCGCGGGCGCGCGGATGGGCCGCTTGCGTCATCGGGGCAAGCCGGGCGGGGCGATGGCGCGCGTCGCCAAAACGCATCCGGTCAAACCGGCGGAGTCGCACACGAAGGCGCATCGTCGTCGGGGCAAACTGCTCGGCCCGATGGCGGCGCGCGCCAGGCGCCGTCCGGTCAGGCGCGCGGGCGCGCGGATGGGCCGCTTGCGTCATCGGGGCAAGCCGGGCGCGGCGATGGCGCGCGTCGCCAAAACGCATCCGGTCAAACCGGCGGAGTCGCACACGAAGGCGCGTCGTCGTCGGGGCAAGCTGCTCGGCCCGACGGCGCCGCGCGCCAGGCGCAAGCGGGTCAAGCGCGCGCGGCTGCGGACGGACGAGCGGCGTCGCCTGGCCGGTCCGGCCAGCGCGACGCGGGCGGCGGCCGTCAGTGGCCGCCGCGTCAAGCGGGCGGGGCGGCCACTGACG
>JAYVUV010000383.1:0-9487 GCA_043787615.1 Janthinobacterium sp.
ACCATCCAGAGCTCGGCATCCGTTAGCACCTCCACCCAATGCGAGACCCCCGCAGGTATCCATACACCCAGCAGGGGAGGCACCAACCACCGGCCTTTATCCGTGTGCACCTGGATCATGCCCGACGCCGCGAAGGTCAATTGGGCCTGCTGGTGGGAATGTACCGGCTCGCCGCCTCCCTGTAATTTGCAGCCCCGATGAAGCGTAAATGGTTGTCGTAGCATGGTGGCCTGTCAGCGATGCAAATTGGCGTCACATCGTAAAGTAGTTCATCTACCATTGCAACCGATGTTAAATCAAACACAGCTTGGCAACTAATAGGAGCAGGAAAATGAAAGCAGTAGTGATCGATACGTATGGTGACAACAGTGTGGTGAACAATACCGAAGTGGAACGTCCTCAGCCGCAACGCGGCGAAATACTCGTAAAAATCCATGCGGCGGGAGTCAATCCGGTGGACTGGAAAATCCGCGATGGAGCCGGGCAGCGCATGGGCATGACGCTTCCGATTTCCCTGGGAGGGGAAATCAGCGGCACGGTAGAACAGCTCGGTGAAGGTGTCGGCAACTTCAAGGTTGGAGATGCCATTTGGGGAATAATTAAGTCCGGGGGATTCGCGGAATACGCCGTGGTCAAGGCATCCGATGTGGCGCATAAGCCTGACGGTATCGATTTCATTTCTGCGGCGGCCATCCCCTTGGGTTCCCTTACCGCATGGCAGGCGATGTTCGACCTTGCCGGATTGAGCGATGGCCAACGCATCTTCATCACCAATAGCTCAGGTGGGGTCGGTTCTCTCGCGGTCCAGATAGCGAAAAGCGCCGGCGCACATGTTACCGCAATGGCTTCCGGACGCAACGAGCAATTTGTTCGGAGCCTGGGTGCGGACGAGTTTGTAGACTATACCGCGACGCAGTTCGATCAGGTGCTGAGCGACATGGATGTGGTATTCGATACGGTGGGCGGCGAGACGTTTCAAAAAGCATTTCGGATACTTAAGCAAGGTGGCTTTCTTGTTACCTCGGTCGCGTTTCCGAAGGATGAGGACAAACAGAATGGCGTCGGCGTGGAACGCGTTTACTGCAAGCCCAGCGCGGCGCAGCTTGTATCGATCGGCAAGTTGGTGGAAGCAGGCAAACTGAAAGCGCAGGTTGAGACGATTTTCCCGCTGGCGCAGATCCGGGATGCACTTGCCCTATCCGAGGGCGCTCATACGCGTGGCAAGATTGTCATTGACCTCGCTAAATGAAGTCGAATGACGCAACAGCAAAAATGTTGTGTAGATAGAAGAAATTAACGCATCTGTTGTCTTTTGTTCCCGTATTTCCCATTGCACAGCATGGCGCCGGCCCGGTCCGGCGACCATCGCACAGATATTTTTTTTGCTGAATAGGTTGACTGGTTGCAACAATCGCCATATTATTTGGGCATAAATGTTTGGTGCGACCGCTACCAAACGGACGACAGTTCCAAGCGTGACGACCTACAGGGGTATGCCGAGGTCCGTCGCAGTCTCCCCCGCAGCCGCATCGCACGATGCGGCGCGAGGCCGGAGCGATAAGCACAGCGCGAACCTGCTCTCCACCCGCATCGACCCGGTCGATGTAATAAAAACCTTCCCCCATGTGTAGCAAGTCAGTGCCGAGCGCGATCGCTCCAGCACGGTGGACGCTTGTCGTCCGCCCGCGTCCTGGCTTGCCGCGTCAACCTACAAAGGTAATTATGAATCAAAGCAAATCGAGCTTTGGCGGTGTGTATGGCGTGATCGCCGCAGCGGTATCGGCCGGCGTGTTGTCGGCCTGCGGCGGTGGTGAAGCCGGCGCGCCCGTCGCGTCGCCGACCAGTCTGGCCACGTCCGCTCCCGTCCCCGTTCACGCGAACGATATGAGCGCGCCCTTTCCGCCGGGCCGCTATGCGCTGGTCAGCGCGCTGAGTAATAAATGTGTCGACGCGCTGCCGTCGGCCAACCCCGATGGCGGCAAGATTTTGCAGGCCGCCTGCGGCAACGGCGCCAGTCAAACCTTCGACATCAGTCAGGAAAGTAACGCTTCCTACAAACTGGTCAACGTGGCCACCGGTCGGGTCATGGATTTGGCGGCCAGTTCCAGCGAGGAAGGCGCGTCGATCCAGCAATGGAGCAACAACAACACCAATGCCCAGCGCTTCAAGTTTGAGCGTTCTCAGGGCAACCGTTATACGCTGGTCAACGCGGCCAGCGGCAAATGTGTGGCCATCGCCGCTGCCTCGCTGGCGGACGGCGCCGGCTTGCAGCAAGCGACATGCAGCGCCCAGGCGCCGCAGCAATTCCTGCTGTATCCCGTGCTTGCCAACAATCGCGCCGCGTTGGCCCTGGGCCAATATGTGATCCGGTCCGTGTCCTCCAATCTGTGCCTGGACATTATCGGCGGCGCCAGCGCCGATGGCGCGAAAGTCCAGCAAAGCGCTTGCAGCAATGCGGCGCAGCAGCGTTTTGAATTGCAGATTGCCGCCGACAATAGCTACGGTTTTATCAACGTCAATAGCGGCAAGGGCTTGGACGTGAGCGAGATTTCACTCGTCAATGGCGCCTTGCTTCAGCAGTGGAGCTATGGCGGCGGGGCCAATCAGCGTTTCACCGTCACGCCGAACGGCAACGCTTTCAACATTCGCGCCAAGCACAGCGATAAATGTATCGATGTGAAAGAATTTAGCACCACCGTTGGCGGGCAAATTCAGCAGTGGGATTGCGGAAACAACACAAATCAAATGTGGTACGTGACGGCGGCCAATCCCGGCACGCCGACGCCGACGCCGACGCCAACGCCAACGCCAACGCCAACGCCAACGCCAACGCCAACCCCAACCCCAACCCCGACGCCAACGCCAACCCCGACGCCAACGCCAACGCCGGACCCGACCCTGGCGCCGTTGATGTTGCCGCTTGAAGTGCTGGGCAACGGCGCGCCGGACACGCCGGCCATCACCGCCGCGCAGCTCGGCCTGAACGGCGCCGACCTGTCGTCGGCCGCCCGGCTGGTGGTGCGTTGCCATCGCTGCGGTTTCTATAATTCACCGGAATTCGAAGCGCTGACCAAGCCGCTGACCAAGATCGCTGCCAGTCTGCGCGTGGTCGGCGGGGCCGCCGGCGCGGCCGCCGCGCCCTGGGTCGATGTGAGCGACGCCAAGGTGGAAGTGGCCGAAGTGGAACGCGCCCATGGCGGCGTGAATGGCGGCTTGCTGACCATCACTTTCTCGCTGCCGCTCGACGCCGCCACCCGCGCGCGTCTGGTCGGCTTGCCGGCCACCAATCGGATCGAGTTCCGCTTCAACGGCACCGATGGCAGCTCGAACGGTTACCGCGTGCTCGATGTGCAACTGCAAAACGCCAACGGCGGCGATTTGGTGCGCAACGCGCGGCGCTACGCCGACATCAACGCCGAGAAGCTCGCCGGCAAGGAATGGGGCGATGCCGCCACCCAGGGCCTGGCCCTGTGGACCGGGCAAAACACCTTGATCAAGTCGCCGATCGTGTCGACCCGTTTGCGCGCCGCCTGCGCCTCTTGCCATGCGAGCGACGCGCGCGATCTGCAATACTTTAACTATTCCAACAATTCCATCGTGCAGCGCAGCCGCTTTCACGGCTTGAGCGAAGCCCAGGGCAAGTTGATCGCCGCCTACGTGCGGGCTTCGCAAGCCAAGCTGCCCCATGTGGCGGCCGCCGCGCCGTGGAATCCGCCTTACCAGCCGGGCGCCGGTCTGGACGCCAAGCCGGTGCTGGAATGGGCCGCCGGCGCCGGGCTGGATGCCGTGCTGCCTGACGGCAAAGCTTTCTTGAACGTGTTCGTCGGCCGCCCGCCAGGCAGCACGGCGGCCGTCACCCAGGCCGCGCTCGATGGCGCGATGGATGTCAACAAATCGCTCAACACGCGCGAGATGCCGATTCCCTTGCAATTGCCGGACTGGAACGCCTGGTTGCCGACCACCCACCCGATGGATGTGTGGACGCCGAACCCGGGCCAGTCGGCCGGTCTGTGGGAAACGGCGGAGGAGGGCAAAAATCCGCTGGCGGCCTATGAGCGCATCAAGAACTTCTTCAAGACCAACGCCAATCCGAACGGGGTGTATGGCGACTGGAGCCATTTGACGCCCGAGCTGCGCGAACGCGCGCAATCGTGGATGAACGACATGGGCGGGCGCAGCATCAGCTTCGTCGGCGGCGGGCGCGGCGACCGCGTCTCTTCCGACCCGACGAAACCGTATGGCGGCCAGTTGGGCGGCGCCAAGTTGCAAGCCTTGCTGTCGAGTCAGACGGCGGCGGCCGGCAATTTGCCGGCGGCGTTCACCAAGGAAGCCTTCATCGAGCGCTCCACTTTCGCCGCTTTTCACTGGCTGGGCGTGAAGCAATGGGAACTGTCGCACACCTTCGGCCTGGAAGGGCCGCAGGCGACCCTGCACGGCAGCCGCGACAGCGCCGGGCGCTGGGTCGGCATCGGTGAAAAACGCGGCTGGATCTTCAGCTGGCCGAGCGTGTTTTACATGGCGCCGCATATGCTGTTCGCGCCCACGCCCACCCATGAGAATTATTTCTCCTGGGAGCCGCGCCTGGTGTCGTTCTACCGCACCAACCAGTGGTATCAGTTGCAAATGACGGTCAACCCGGGCTGGCCGGGCGCCTCGATGGGGCCGATGGACTGGCCTTATCACACCGGCTTCACCAACGCGCTGGTGGACGACTTGAGCAGCGCCAAGGCACCGGCCGGTGTGGCGGCGGCGCATCTGGTGCGCTATTTCCAAGAGCGCACCAAGCTGGCCCAGCTGGCCAACACCAAGCTGCCGCTCAATCAGCCGGACCCGCAAGACCCGGGCAATCTGTTCAAGAACAGCGGTATCCAGAGCAAGGCCGGCTTGGCCAACCATAAGCTGGGCATGGGCGAGATTCTCGACCGTGGTCCGGCCGACTACGAACGGACGGTTTTCCGCCAACTCGAAGCGATCGCGCCCGGCACCCATCTGATGTTCGTCAACAGCTCGATCGCGATGTACAACCAACTGTATTCCACCACCACCTATGGCGAATGGCGCCGCTGCGAGCCGGGCGCGCTGTTGGGCAGCGAACAGGAGATCAAGTCGGGGTTCCGTTTTTGCCTGGATAAGCAGCGCACCCCGCTGCCGCTCAATAGCGCGGGTCAGCCGCATCTGGTGGGCGGCTGGGTCGATTGGACCACCGAGCAATACGCGACCTGGAGCCTGATCGCCGCCAAGCAACTGGGCGCCGAACCGCAACGCTACAAGGTGTGGTCGGACTGGGCCGGGAGGATGTGGCCTTAAACCGAGCGCATGGACGGCGCCGGCGCCCGCCGGCGTCGGCGCGGTCGCGGCCCGTTCCAGGGCCGCAACCATGTTTTATCCTTAATCCGGCCGGTTTTAAAACTTTCCTTGCGCTTGAAAATAGACCGGTTGCGCGCCATCCGTATATTTATTAATAATACGTACGGGTTCGATTTGACGTGCTATGATTTAAATCACCATTCCAAGCTGGCCGCCACTGTAACTCTTTATCCGCCGCTGCTCCGCATCGCGCAGAAAACGCACTCTGCGACTAAGGCAGTTTTCTCCTTGTTGACTGCGCGCTTTAAATAGAGCGGGGATGCGACCATGCATACGTTCGGTTTTGGTGGGGGCGACGACGCCGGTGCCGGCCGTGCCGATGGTAAAAAGAAGCGCCGCTTACGCAATGGATTGTTGAAAACCGGCGCCCTGCAGGATGCGATTTTTAATAGCGCTTATTTTTCCAGCATCGCCACCGATGAAAAGGGCGTGATTCAAATTTTTAACGTCGGCGCCGAGCGCATGCTGGGCTACGCGGCGGCCGATGTGCTGAACCGTATCACGCCGGCCGATATATCGGACCCGCAGGAAATGGTGGCGCGCGCCGCGCTGTTGAGCCTGGAATTGGACACGCCCATCCTGCCCGGTTTCGAGGCGCTGGTGTTCAAGGCGACGCGCGGCATCAAGGATATCTACGAACTGACCTATGTGCGCAAGAACGGCAGCCGGTTTCCAGCCATCGTCTCGGTCACCGCGCTGCGCGACGCGCGCGACGACATCATCGGTTATCTGCTGATCGGCACCGACAACACCGCCGGCAAGCAAGTCGAGGCGGCCCGCGCCGCGCTCGACCAGCGTTTGCGCGACCAGCAGTTTTATACCCGCTCGCTGATCGAATCGAATATCGATGCCTTGATGATGACCGACCCGCTCGGCATCATCTCCGACGTCAATCAGCAAATGGTGGCGCTGACCGGGCGCACCCGCGAACAGTTGATCGGCGCGCCCTGTAACAATTTCTTCACCGATCCCTCGCGCGCCGACGCCGCGATCCGGCGCGTGCTGACCGAACACCGGGTCAGCGATTATGAATTGACGGTGCGCGCGCAAAACGGCGAGGAAACCGTGGTGTCCTACAATGCCGCGCCTTTTTACGACCGCGACCGCAAGCTGCAAGGCGTGTTCGCGGCGGCGCGCGATGTCACCGAACGCAAACGCTTCGAGCGCGCGCTGGAAAACAAAAACATCGAACTCGAACACGCCAGTCGCATGAAGTCCGCATTCCTGGCCACCATGTCGCACGAGTTGCGCACCCCGCTCAATGCCATCATCGGCTTTTCCGAAGCCCTCAAGGATGGCTTGATGGGACCGACCAGCGCGCTCCAGCACGAGCACATCGACGATATCTTCACCAGCGGCGAGCACTTGCTGGCGCTGATCAACGACATCCTCGACCTGTCGAAAGTGGAGGCCGGCATGATGGCCATCGAACTGGAGGCGGTCGACCTCGGGCAGTTGCTGGCCAACAGCCTGGGCATTGTGCGCGAAAAGGCGGCCGCCCAGCGGGTCACGCTGGCGCTCGACATCGGCGCCGGGCTGGGCGTGCTGCAACTGGACCTGCGCAAGACCAAACAAATCGTCTACAACATGCTCAGCAACGCGGTCAAATTCGGCGCCGACGGCGGCGCCGTGACCCTGCGCGCCCGGCGCGTGGCGCGCGCAGCGGTCGGCACCCTGGCCGGCGACTGGCCGGTGCATGGCGTGCCGCTGGCCGATAACGAACACCACGATTTTCTGGAACTCATTGTCAGCGACGGCGGCATCGGCATCGCGCGCGACGATATGAAGAAACTGTTCCAAGCCTTCAGCCAAATAGACAGCGGCCTGGCGCGCAAGTTCGAGGGCACCGGCCTGGGCCTGGCCATGATCAAGCAGCTGGCCGAGTTGCAGGGCGGGGCGGTGGCGGTGGCCAGCGCCGTGGGGCGGGGCGCGCGTTTCGCCGTGTGGCTACCCTTGCGCGCGGCGCCGGCCGTCGGCCGGTCGGCGGGCGCGGCGGCGGGCCGGCTTGCCGTGTCACCGTAAAGGCTGCCTTGGCTACCTTGCTGATCATCGAAGACAATGTGGCCAACATGAAATTGAGCCGCTTGTTGTTGCTGCGGGCCGGACACCGCGTGTTGCGCGCGGTCGACGCCGAGAGCGGGCTGCTGATGGCGCGCGCCGCGCTGCCCGCGCTGGTGTTGATGGATATCCAGTTGCCCGGCATGGACGGCCTGGCCGCGACCGCCCTGCTGAAACAAGACCCCGCCACGGCGCGCATTCCCGTCATCGCCCTGACCGCGCTGGCGATGGCGGAGGATCAGCGGCGCAGCATGCGCGCCGGCTGCGACGCCTATATCGCCAAACCGCTGCGCTACCGCGAACTGTACGCGGCCATCGACGCCTTGCTGGCGGATCGGGGCGCGCTGTGAGCGCGCCGGCCGCCGCCACCATCCTGATCGTCGACGACGAGGTGAAAAATCGCCGTCTGCTGAGCACCTTGCTCAAGCCGGAAGGCTACCGCACCGCCGCCGCCGCCAGCGGCGAGGAAGCGATGGCGCTGATCAAGGCGTCGATGCCCGATCTGATCTTGCTCGATATTATGATGCCCGGGGTCGATGGTTTCCAGGTGGCCAGCCTGCTCAAGGCCGATCCGCTCACGCGCGGCATTCCGATCATCATGGTCACCGCCCATTCCGAGCGCGCGACCCGCTTGGCGGCCCTGGACGCGGGCGCCGAGGAATGTTTGAGCAAGCCGGTCGACCGCGCCGAATTGTGGCTCAGGATACGCAATTTGCTGCGCTTGAAAGCCTTTCGCGATCTACAGCATCACAGCGCGCTGCTGGAGCGCCAGGTGCAAGCCCGTACCGCCGATTTGCAGCGTTTCCGCAGCGCGATGGACGCCACCGCCGACGCCATCATGCTGGTCAGCCGCGCGGGCATGCGCTTCATCGAATTCAATACCGCGTGCTGCGCCATGTTCGGTTACACCCGGGCCGAATTGTTCAAGCTGGGTCCGGCCGCCTTGAGCGCCGCCGGGGCTGGCGAACTCGGCCGGCAGTACGACGCCATCATCGCCGGCCGGGCGCCGTCCGAACCGGCCGAAACCGCGCTGCGGCGCAAGGATGGCTCGCCGCTGCAAGTCGAAGCGCACCAGCAAGCCATGCTCTCGGAGGGCGACTGGATCATCGTCGGCGTGCTGCGCGACGTCACCGAACGGCAGCAGGCGCGCGCCCGCCTCGAACATCAAGCCCACCACGACACCCTGACCGCCTTGCCCAACCGCCAGCTGTTTTATGAGGCGCTGGGCAAGACCATCGCCCAGGCCGCCAAAAACGGCTGGCAGGTGGCCGTCATGTTTGTCGATCTCGACCATTTCAAGAGCATCAACGACACGCTCGGCCACGCCATCGGCGACGCCTTGCTGATCGAGTGCGGCGCCCGGCTGCGCCAGTGCGTGCGGGTGCGCGACACGGTCGGCCGGCTGGGCGGCGACGAGTTCGCGCTGGTGCTCATCATGCAGGAGGGCCAGCAGGGCGCGGCCCTGGTGGCGGAAAAAATCGGCGCCGTGCTGCGCGCCACCTTCTTGTTGCAAGGATACGAGGTCAATGTCAGCGCCAGCATCGGCATCACCCTCTATCCCGACGACGCGCGCGCGCCGGACGTCTTGATCAATTACGCCGATACCGCGATGTACCAGGCCAAGCGAGCCGGGCGGGACGGCTACCGGTTTTTCACGGCGCAAATGAACACCGAGGTGTTGCAGCGCCTGGAACTGGAAAACGCCTTGCGCAAAGCGATCGACAAGCGCGAGTTCGTCCTGTTTTATCAGCCCAAGGTGGATCTCGACAGCGGCCGCGTGGTCGGGTTGGAAGCCTTGCTGCGCTGGAAGCGTCCGCACCACGGGCTGGTGGCGCCGGCGCTGTTCATTCCGGTGCTGGAGGAAAGCGGCTTGATCGTCCGGGTCGGCAATTGGGTCATCGACGAGGCTTGCCGGCAAATCCGGGCTTGGCGCGCTACGCTGGGCGAAGTGTGCGTGTCGGTCAATGTGGCCGGCCGGCAAATAGTCGAGGGCGACCTGGACGCCGAAGTGGCGCAAGCGTTGGCGCGCCACGGGGTGGCGCCGGGATTGCTTGAATTGGAG
>JAYVUV010000384.1:0-9492 GCA_043787615.1 Janthinobacterium sp.
GGCTGTTAGGCACAGGCCTGATGCAAGAATACGCCGTGCTGGCGCCGGAACGGCTGATCGCCAAAGCGGAAGTGCCGAGCTGACGATCCGTGCCTGCTGACTCTGCACCGAAAAAATATTGCGCTTATTCTCAGATTGCAGCAACCCATTGAAAAGACAGGATTTTTTGTCAGCACCCGCAACGCCCCATGCTATACTACGCGGTTCCAGAAATAGGCAGCGCCGAATACACGTACACCTTTGTACACACTCCGCAGTTTTTCAGCAAATACTACGACTATGTCAAATACAAAACGCGCAATACGCAACATCGCCATCATCGCTCACGTTGACCATGGCAAAACCACACTCGTTGATAAACTGCTGCGTCAGTCCGGTACTTTCCGCGACAACCAGCAAGTTGAAACGCGCGTGATGGACTCGAACGACCTCGAAAAAGAACGCGGCATCACGATTTTGTCGAAAAACTGCGCGGTGGAGTACGAAGGCACCCACATCAACATCGTCGATACCCCGGGCCATGCCGACTTCGGCGGCGAAGTCGAGCGCGTGCTGTCGATGGTCGACTCGGTGCTGTTGCTGGTCGACGCACAAGAAGGCCCGATGCCGCAAACGCGTTTGGTGACCCGCAAAGCCTTGGCGCTGGGTTTGAAACCGATCGTGGTGGTCAACAAGATCGACCGTCCGGGCGCGCGCGCCGAATGGGCCATCAACGCCACGTTCGAACTGTTCGACAAATTGGGCGCCACCGACGAGCAACTCGATTTTCCGGTGGTCTACGCTTCGGCCTTGAACGGCTACGCCAGCCTGGACTCGGAAGTGCGCGAAGGCGACATGAAGCCGCTGTTCGAAGCCATCCTGAAACACGTGCCGGTGCGCGACGACAATCCCGACGGTCCTTTGCAAATGCAAATCACCTCGCTCGACTATTCCTCGTATGTGGGCAAGATCGGTATCGGCCGTATCAGCCGCGGCCGCGTCAAGGCCGGCCAGGACGTGATCGTCATGAACGGTCCCGATTCGACCCCGGTCAAGGGCCGCATCAACCAGGTGTTGAACTTCAAGGGCCTGGAACGCGTGCTGGTCGATGAAGCGGTCGCCGGCGACATCGTGCTGATCAACGGTATCGAAGAAATCGGCATCGGTTCCACCCTCTGCGCGCCGGACACCCCGGACGCGCTGCCGATGTTGACCGTCGATGAGCCTACCCTGACCATGAACTTCATGGTCAACAACTCGCCATTGGCCGGCCGCGAAGGCAAGTTTGTCACCAGCCGTCAACTGCGCGACCGTCTGGACCGCGAATTGAAAGCCAACGTGGCCTTGCGCGTGTCGCCGACCGACGACGACACGATTTTCGAAGTGTCCGGTCGCGGCGAGTTGCATCTGACGATTTTGATCGAAAACATGCGCCGCGAAGGTTTCGAAATGGCCGTGTCGCGTCCGCGCGTGGTGTTCAAAATGGTCGATGGCGTGCGCCAGGAGCCGTTCGAATTGCTGACCGTCGATGTCGAGGAAGCCAATCAGGGCGGCGTGATGGAAGAATTGGGCCGTCGTCGCGGTGATCTGCAAAACATGGAATCGGATGCCAAGGGCCGTGTGCGCCTCGAGTACCGCATTCCGGCCCGTGGTTTGATCGGCTTCCAATCGGAATTCATGACCTTGACCCGCGGCACCGGCTTGATGAGCCATATTTTCGACGAGTACGCACCGGTCGACAATACCAAGGGTGAAATGCAAGGTCGGCGCAACGGCGTGCTGATCTCGCAAGACGATGGCGCCGCCGTCGCCTACGCGATCTGGAAATTGCAGGATCGCGGTCGTATGTTCGTGGTCCACAACGACCCGGTCTACGAAGGCATGATCATCGGTATCCACTCGCGCGACAACGATCTGGTGGTCAACCCGATCAAGGGCAAGCAATTGACCAACGTGCGTTCGTCGGGCACCGACGAAGCGGTGCGCCTGGTGCCGCCGATTCAAATGTCGCTCGAATACGCGGTCGAATTCATCGCCGACGACGAATTGGTCGAGATCACCCCGAAAAGCATCCGTCTGCGCAAGCGCTTCTTGAAAGAGCACGAGCGTAAAAAGGCCTCGCGCGACGCGTAAGCGATTCGTGTCGACCGCGCCGCGGAGGTTGTGGCGCGCGCAAACCCGCCGTACCCGCACGACCCTCACCGGCCAGGCGGGTACGGCGGGTTTTTGACATGTGGCGGCGCGGGAGCCGGGTCAGCCGGGTTGGGGCGAAGGCTTCATCGCCGCGATCCGGGTCAGCGTCAGGCCGGCGTGCGCGCGCGGCGCGGCCGCCAGCATCACGTCCACCAAGGCCAGGCACTCCGCCAGTCCGCCCGCCAGCAAGGTACGGAAACCGGTGTGACGCGAGATGCCCCACAGCATGAACGCCAGCACCCAGGCCGGGGCGCGGTGAAGGCGCGACTTACTGGATGGATAAATCCGGTAGCCCAAGGCCTGGATCAGCGCGAAGCTTTCTTGCACCCCGCGCGCCAGCGTCATCGCCTGGCGCCACGACGCGCCGCCGCCGCGCCGCATGCCGGCCACCGCGACGCTTTCGAACGCCACGCACAGCGGCGCATGGCAACGCAGCCACAGCGCCATGTCGACTTCGTACGCGGCGGGCAGCCCGGCGGCGCGAAATAGGTCCACCCAGCGTCGCTGTCCCAGTTTGGTCTTTTGTCCGGGGGCGTCGATAACGCTGTCGAGTCTGCCGTTTTGATCCAGCCTGGCTTGAATGAAGGGCATGCCGAAGTCGCAGCGCGCGGCGCCCAGCGCGTCGCGCAGGCGTTCAGGATTGAAATTGTTGAACATGAATAAGATGCTTTTGGCGGCGCTGTTCCGTAGCGCGGGCAACACGGCGTCGACTTGGTGGGCGAGCACGGTCACGATCACCAAGTCGTAGTCGATGCGCTCGTCGAGCGCGTCGGCCACGCCCATCGCCGCGCGCGTTCCGTGGCTGTCGACGATGCCTTGGTCGCGACGCAATTGTTCCAGCCTTGCCGAGCCCGGCCTTGCGATCAGGGTGAGGTCATGATGGCCGGTGCGCGCCAGTTGGAAGGCGAAGGCGCTGCCGATGGCGCCGCCGCCCAGGACGGCGATACGCAGAGAGGGGACAGATGACATGCGAGACTCCTTGTGAAAGAGCCCATTGTGGATTTAAGCAATGATACGATCAATGCTTAGACATCCATCAGCTATGCGTCGGAATCCAAAAAATGAATGAAAATATCGTGTCGGTGGCGGACGATCCGCTGTCTGCGGCCTTGATGAGGATGAAGCTCAGGGCCTTTCTGAACGTGGCGCTCGACGCCGGCGGCAGCTGGGCCATCGATTTCCCGGGGCTCGAAGGCTTCACGCTGAACGTGGTGCAACAAGGCGTGTGTTGGCTGTCCCTACCCGGCCATGGCGAAGCGGTGCGTCTGAGCGCCGGTGATTGCTTTCTGTTGACCGGCGGGCGGGCGTTCACCCTGGCGAGCGCGCCTTCGGTGAAGAAACGTGAGCCGGTGGAACAACTGTTTGGTCAAATGCAGGACGGGGTGCTGCGATGCCAGGGTGGCGGCGACTTTTTCGCCATCGGCGTCCTGTTCCGCTTCGAGGGACACTTGCCGCCCCTCCTGTTTTCCCGCCTGCCGCCGGTGATTCATGTGGCCAGGGATTTACCCCAGGCCGCGGTGTTGCGCTGGAACCTGGAGCAATTCAACATCGAACTGCGTGGTGGCGTCGTGGGCCGTTCGATGATCTTGAGCCAGCTCGCCCCCATCATGCTGTTGCACATATTACGCATCTATTTGTCGTCGGCGGGAAAGGAGGCGAACTGGCTGGTCGCGCTGGCCAACCCGAGGCTGGCGAAGGTGCTCCAGGCCATGCAGACCGATTTCAAGCGCGACTGGTCGCTCGTCGGATTCGCCAATCTGGCCGGCATGTCGCGTTCGGGGCTGGCTTTGGCTTTCAAGAAAATGGTGGGCGTGGCGCCGATGGATTATTTGGCGCACTGGCGCATGCAAGTGGCGTGCGAACTTTTGCAGGCGGGCGAGCATAGCTTGTCCGCCATCGCGGGCGCCGTCGGATATGGCTCGGACAGCGCGTTCAGCATGGCGTTCAACAAGATTGTGGGGTGCCGGCCGGGCGCGTACCGCAAGCGTCACGCCGCGCCGATCGCTTGAGCTTGCCGATCGGATGGCGATATGGCTAGCGTATCTTTGCTATGATACGGCTGTGCCGGGATTGCATCGCCGTCGTGTCGGCCCCTGTTCCGGACACGCCCGCCGCCCCCGGTTTGTGGCGCGCGCTCCTGTCGGCGTGGCGCAATCGGCGGCGCGCCGGGGTAAGCCATTTTGTTCCAACCTTGGATGATTGAAGCCATGGCGCCGCCATCCCGTACCGGCGGGCGGCGGGCTTGGCGACAAGCCGTCCTCTACCGTGATGTACCGATGCCACCACATACCACGCCCTCCGAGGCCAAAGCCGTAGAAACCGGCCCATACAAGGGGCGCAGGCTGTCCGTCGCCCCGATGATGGATTGGACCGACCGCCATTGCCGCGTGTTTCACCGCGAAATCACGCGTCATACCTGGCTTTACACCGAGATGGTGACCACCGGCGCGCTGGTGTATGGCGACGTGGAGCGTCACCTTCGTTTCAACGAGGAAGAGCATCCGGTCGCGCTGCAACTGGGCGGCAGCGACCCGGCCGACCTGGCCACCAGCGCCAAGCTGGGCCAGCAATGGGGTTACGACGAGATCAACCTCAATTGCGGCTGTCCCTCGGAACGGGTGCAAAAAGGCGCGTTCGGCGCCTGCCTGATGGGCGAGCCGCGCCTGGTGGCCGATTGCGTGAAGGCCATGCGCGACGCGGTGACGATCGATGTGACGGTCAAGCACCGGATCGGCATCGACCAGGGCGAATCTTACGACTTCGTGCGCGACTTCGTCGGCACGGTGGCCGAAGCCGGCTGCCGCACCTTCATCGTGCACGCGCGTAACGCCATCTTGAAGGGACTCAGCCCGAAGGAAAACCGCGAGGTGCCGCCGCTCAAATACGAAATGGCTTATCGGCTGAAACAGGATTTTCCCGATTTCGAGATCATCATCAATGGCGGCATCAAGACCACGGCCGAGATCGACGCGCATTTGCGCCACGTCGATGGCGTGATGCTGGGGCGCGAAGCCTACCATAATCCCTATTCGATGGCCGAGTTCGACCGGCGTTATTACGGCGCCCAGACGCCGGTGCGCAGCCGCGAGGAAGTGCTGGCCGCGATGGTGCCGTATATTCAGGCCCAGCTGGCGCGGCATGGCGGCCAAGGCTTGAAGTTGAACAGCATCACGCGCCATATGCTCGGTTTGATGCAGGGCTTGCCCGGCGCGCGCGGTTTCCGTCAAACCTTGTCGGATGCGCGCAAACTGGCGGCCGGCGACGCCCGCTTGTTGCTGGAGGCGGCCGCGCGCCTGCCGGCCTACGCCGGCGCGGCGGCGGTATAAATCGTCTCGGTCGGCTGGCGCGATCTGTTACCCTGTCATTTCTTTAGCGACTTATTCCGGCCCGATGCGCGTACCTCGGCACGGCGCCACCTATTGCGAGATTGCGAGCGGCCATGATGAAACGAGTGTTGAGCGCCTCGGCGTGGACCCTGTCCGCGCTGACCCTGTCGGCTTGCGGCGTGTTGTCCGGCGCCGGCGATCCGGTTCCGGAGCCGCGCTATGTGTCGGTGGTCAATAGCCTGAGTTGGACCGATGCCGTCAGCGGCAAACGCGACGGGCGGCGCACCAGTTGGCCGCTTGACAAGCTGAAGGGTCAGATTGAAGAGTTTCCATTGGCGCAGCTCAAGCAGTGCGACCAGGCCGGCGTCTGCGCCTGGGGCATGCTGCGCGCCCAGCGCACATTGCTCGCTTACCGTTACGCGACGGGCGGGGTCAAGCTGGAATTGGAGCTCGCGCTCGATGTCGACCGGCGCCAGGAGGCGCGCGGCGACGATTATCACGCCGCGATGGCGGTGCCGTCCGATATACCGGCGCTGCGCATGAGCAAAAAGCTGCGACCCAGCTTGATGCTCGAGTATGGCAAGGTGCAGCATCTCCAATTCGATTATGGTGTGAGCTTCGATGTCTGCGTGCTGCGTTACGACGCCGCCGGTGGCGCGCTCGACCAATGCGATATCCCGTATATTTAATCGCGGCCTTCGCGACAAAAAATCCTCGTAAATCGCCGCCGATGTTCTATCTTGAATCTTGGCGGCGCGACGGTGCCGCCAGCGCGATCATCCATCGGTTTATCCCTTCATCTGACATGAGCGATATGGAGCCCATCATGAACAAGCAAAAATCTGGCGGCAGCGACAACAAGCAATCGGCCCAGGAAAGCGGCGACAAGGCCGGCGTACAAGATGTCAAAAATGGAAAAAAGGGCAAGGACGCCAACGCGGACAAGGGCGCTAAAGGTGGCGGCGCCAAGCAAAAGCAGGGGCACTAAGCCGCGAGACGCGTGCCGGGACCGATTGACCGGGTTGGTTCGATCGGCCCGGCTTGTCCGCGCCCCTGGACCGGCCTCGGTCGCTGCCCCGCACGGAGAAAAATGATGCCGACATGGATGTACGAGAATGGTTGCCTCATAGCCAAGGATGCGCGTGGCGTGGTGGTTTTTCAGCGTGAAATGGACGAGCATCAAGCACGTCGCATGGCCGACATGGTCAATCTGGAACGCGCGCCCGCCGAGCGCGGGGCCGTGCCGGCGACGCCGGAGCGCGACCCCGGGCTCTGACATGGTGCTGCGTGTCGCGATGGCGCGCGCGTGCGGCCGGCGCGCATGTAGCGTTCTGGACGCGGGTGTAACAAGCTGTAAATGTACAGCGCCGACGGCGGATATTTCTTATAGTACGGTATTGAAATAGGAGTTCGCCATGAAACGCTTATTGATCGTGATATCGCTTGCCGCACTCGGCGGTTGTGCCGTGGCACCACCCGGTCCCGTGTATTACGGCCGCGCCGCCCAGCCGGCTTACGATCCTTATCAGTGGCACGTGGTATCGGCCGAGCCTAGCGACGCGCCGAGCCGTGCGTCGCGCGTGGAGTACACGACCGAGCCGGTGTATGCGCAAGCGCCCGTGTACGTGCAACAGCCGGTGTATGTGCAGCAGCCCGTCTATATCCAGCCGGCTTATGTGACGCAGCCGTATTACGGCGCGCCGCCCGTTTCCATCGGACTCGACTTTGTGTTCGGATTTGGCGGTCACCGTGGCTGGGGCGGCCGGGGTTACTACGGTGGCCATGGCGGATATCGGCGCTGAGGCCTTGCTGCCTTATATGCCACGTATGCCACGTGTGCCGTGAGCCGGCCGGCTCGTGGCTTTCAAAAGTTGCCGTCCGCAAAGGTGTGGGCACCGCGCGGCGCGGCCGCTTATACTGCCAATCAGTTGTGAGGCGAAACCAAGTCAGTGGGTCAAGAACACCGAGGCTTCATTGAGCACGTTGGTGGAACACAGGACGAAGGTGGCGGCGCCGACCAGTCCGATTTGTAATGCGCCGAACATGATGGGAAGTAGGCGTGCCATGACGTGCTCCTGAACTGGGTAGAATGATATATGTGTCCTTATCATAATTAAGTTCCGTAGCCGGCGGCATCGGCGAACCGTCCGACCATCTGTAGGATAAACACCCGCCACCATGCTGCTGCTGCGCGCGTGGCCCTTGCCGCATGTTTCAGCGACGTGGCGCCTCTTGCGTCAACGCACGCGCCAAAATATATTGTCGCCCTCGGGTGCCGTATCGAGCGCTTTCGAATCCGTCAGCCAGGCGCGCAAGCGCTCCGGGAACTGAACGCGGATGCCGCTGCCATCGATGGTGCCGACCTGGTCCATCATGGTGGCGTCGATCTTGGCCTTCGACACCGTCGGCGCACCCATCACCATCCGTTCGTAAGCCTTGCGCGCCTTGTTTTCCCATTTATGCAGGCTGCTGTCGTCAAAACGATTGGCTTCGAAATACACCGTCAGGGAACCGTCGGTGTTGCCGAAGCCGACGATGCCGGCCCCCCATTTGACGCTGTTCGCGTTGTCAACCTCGAATAGCTCGCTGGGCACGAAGATGGCGGCCAGCCCGTCGACATCGGGCCGACCCAGCGGCGTATCTTTGCCATAGGTACTCATTTCGGTGGCGTTCATATATTTTCAGAGAAAGATGGGGCGGAGCGGGGCGGCTTGGCCGGTAATCCTACCGTGCAAGGATGGTCGAACTCCCGCCGGGGGAGCACCCTCCCATTGTAGTCTCAAATAATTCCACATGGAAACTATATCGTGGCGATCTCGAGCGTGCTCTCGTTCCGGGCGGCCCGGCGGCGCTCCCCGTGCCGCGCCCGCGGTTCGGCCGGTGCGTGCCCGGCGTGGCCGGCACCGCGCCTCCGAGTAACCACGGTACTTCCCAATTTACAACAAAAAGTCACATTCTGACGGTTGCGGCGCCGTAATATGGGTTAATATTGCGACGCGGCAAAGTTTCCACCTGATATCTATTTTTGCTTGGGTTTTGCGCAAAGCGCCCCGAGCGGGGCCGCTTGTCGCGGAAGTGGATACTTATGATCGGGCTCCCGCCCCCTGCATCGAGCGCGCGCCAGCGCGGCGCGTGTGTTTAGTAGTCGAAGAACGTCTTGTATACACAATGGCGGCTCGCCACGTGCCGGCGCGACCCGCGCGTGGCGAAACTTAACCAACCCCGGGTTGGTGATCTGCCTTTCAAACCGATCGCGGGCGAGGCGCCCGTGATCGAACACCGAGTTGTGCCGTCCACGGCCTCATATTGTGCGGCACCTTATGATGTTCAACTTGCAGCGCAACCAGGAAAAACTTTGAAAAAATTAAGTCTCACGATCATTTTACTCGCCGCCGGTGTGGGGGCGAAGGCTCAATTAAATCCAAGCTATAACTCGTATTTGCCGACCATTTCGATCAAAGTACCGACCGAGCCGGCCAGCAGCGTCTGTACCGCCTTGCCGGCCGGCGCGCCGGCGGCGCCGTTGGAAATCAAGCGCACCTTTTATGATTTTTTCGACAGCCTGGATTTGACCACCAACCGCTGGACCCCGCATTTGGACGGCGGTTATGACGAGGAAACCAAGCAGTGGCAAGGTTACACCTGGGTCGTGAAACGGCGCCAGCCCGAAGCCAACGAAGAGCAGATTTATGTCGATCCGGCTTACGCCGGCACGGGTTTGCTGCCGCTCGGATTAAACCCGTTTCAAGTGTCGGCCAGCGGTTTGTTGACGATACGCGCCAGACCGGCGCCGTCCGAGATGGTGGAGGCCTTATCGGGCTTCAAATATATCAGCGGCATGCTCACCAGTCGCAAGACGCATGTCCAACGGTATGGCTATTTCGAGGCGCGCATCAAGGTGCCGCAAAAACAAGCCTTGCTGCCGGCGTTCTGGATGCTGCCGTTCGATAAATCCTGGCCGCCGGAATTGGACATCATGGAAGCACCGGCCCAG
>JAYVUV010000385.1:0-34280 GCA_043787615.1 Janthinobacterium sp.
ACTCCGCCGCGGCGTTGGAAAAAACGGTCCGGCATCAGCTTGCCCATGCCGAAACGCTGGGCGTGGGCCAGGGCGCCGGCGGTGTACTGCTGGGCCGCCAGCACGGCGCGCGCCGGGTCGGGGTAGTCGGGGCCGGCCAGCATGGCCGCCAGGGCGGCCGACAGCAAGCCGCCCGGTCCCAGAAAGTTGCCGGGCAAGTGGCGCCAGGGTTGGTGGCCAATCACTCCGTCCGGGCCGAACAAGGTGTTGGCGCGCTGGGCCGGCTGGCCCGGCGCCGCGTGCGCGGTGCCGGTCACCAGCACGTAGGCGCAACCCAGTTCGAGCAGGAAATCGACGTCGGCGCGCAAGCTGTCTTCGGCATTGCTCTCGCGCCAAGTCTCGGCCAGCCGCTCCAGTTCCACCTGCGACAGGATCAACACGCTGGCCTGCGGCACCAGCAATTGGCGCAGCGCCATCAGCATGTCCTCGCTGTCGATGCCTTGCTCCGGCAGGGCCGAGGAAAACGGGTCCAGGATCAGGGGCAGTTCCGGGTAGTCGGAGACGATTTCGGCGATCGCGGTGATGTGCTCGGTGCCGCCGGGCGCGCCGATCTTGATGGCGTCGACCCGCATGTCCTCGAGCAGCACGCGGGCCTGGTCCGAGACCCAGTCCGGCTCGACCGGCTGGACTTCCTCGACCCGCGCCGTGTCGCCGATCAGCAGCGCCGTGGCGACCGACAAGCCGTGACAGGACAGGGCGGCGAAGGTGGCCAGATCGGCCTGGATGCCGGTCGCGCCGACCGGGTCGGACGGGCCGAAGCTTAATATCAGTGGAGAAGTTTGGTTTTGCACGGCCGGTAGATTATCATGCCTAATTCGGCATTTTACTTGATAGGTGGCACAACGTGAGCAGTCAGCAAACAAGCGCGCAATTCGAAACCTGGATGTGTCTCATCTGCGGTTGGGTCTACGACGAGGCCGCCGGCCTGCCCGACGAGGGCATCGCGCCCGGCACCCGCTGGGCCGACGTGCCGATGAACTGGACCTGTCCCGAATGCGGCGCGCGCAAGGATGATTTCGAAATGGTGGTGATTTAAAACCTTTTCGGCTTGTCAAGCGGTGCGCGCAAACAAGCCGCCGATAAGCCGGCTCCCGATATACTTTAGGTAATATTAACCGCTTGTCGTGGTCAAAAAATAACAGCCTACTTGCAGTCGGGAAAAAAAATGCGGGTATTGGCGTCGCCCTGTGATATCGTGTTAATTCATGCTCCAATGAAATAAATATGACGACATCGCCGCCTCCAAACGCTGCAAAAAACACCGGCCTGAAGATCATGGTGATCGACGATAGCAGTACTATTCGTCGCTCGGCCGAAATTTTCTTGGGACAAGCCGGTTATCAAGTCGTGCTGGCCGAGGACGGCTTCGACGCGCTGGCCAAGATCAACGACCACCATCCGGCCCTGATCTTTTGCGACATCTTGATGCCGCGGCTGGACGGCTACCAGACCTGCGCCCTGATCAAGAAGAGCGCCAAGTTTCACGCCACGCCGGTGTTGATGCTGTCGTCGAAGGATGGCTTGTTCGACCGGGCGCGCGGCGCCATGGTGGGCTCGGCCGCGTATTTGACCAAGCCGTTTACCAAAGATAGTTTGTTGTCGGCCGTGCGCGAGCATACGGCGGACGCAGTTCCGAAATAATAAGTCTCAGGGGTATTCATGGCCATACATAGAATTTTGATCGTCGACGATTCGCCGACCGAGCGTTACTACTTGACCGATATCCTGGTCCGCAGCGGCTTCACCGTCTCGACCGCCGAAAACGGCGAAGAGGCCCTGCTCAAGATCAAGGCCGACAAGCCGCAATTGATCTTGATGGATGTGGTGATGCCGGGCGCGAACGGCTTTCAAGTCACGCGCGCCATCGCCCGCGATCCCGAGATGCAAGACGTGCCCGTGATTATCTGCTCCAGCAAGAACCAGGAAACCGACCGCATCTGGGGTCTGCGCCAAGGCGCGCGCGACTACCTGGTGAAACCGGTCGATCCGGCCGAATTGCTGGCCAAAATCGCCGCGCTGGGGTAGCCGCATGGCCGCCCGCGACCACAACGCCGCCGCCGCCACCGCGCCGCACGCCGCCACCGATGGCGCCGAGCGGCGTAGTCGTTTGCGCCAGTACCAAGTGCAGTTGCTCGACCGCATGCAGGCCGCGCGCAGCGGCCAGGCCGGCGGCAACAAGGAGCTCGGCGTGCAGCTGGGCCAGGGCCGCTGCCTGCTCGACTTGACCCAGGTTGGCGAAATCGTGCCGGCGGCCGGCATCAGCGCCGTGCCGCTGACCCAGGATTGGTATCTGGGCTTGGCCAACGTGCGCGGCAGCCTGACCGGGGTGATCGACCTGGCGCGCTACCGTGGCGAGCCGCCCAGCCCGATCGGCGCCGACAGCCGCATCGTCACCTTCGCGCCCAGCCTGGCGTTCAATTGCGCGGTGCTGGTCACGCGCGTGCTGGGCTTGCGCAATTTGACCGAGATGGAAGTGGACGACGCGGCGCTGGCGGTGGAGGCGCCCGCATGGTCCGAACAACGTTTTCGTGATCGTGAATCGCTCGGCTGGACCAGGATAGACCTGTCCCTGCTGGTGCAGGAGACGCGGTTTTTGCATGTTGGTTTTTAGGCCACGACGTGGCGATTCACTAGGCAATTGGGAGATGGTGTAATGGGATTCAAATCAGGATTGTTCGGTAAAGCCAAGCCGGAGTTGAGCCTCGACGGGGCCAATTCCGAATTTGCCGATATGGGGAGCGCCAACTCCCCCAGCGCCGGCGCCGCGCCGGCCGTCAACCCCGCCAACGCGGCCGGCGGCGAGGCGCCGCTGCGCCTGCGCGACGCGATGGGCAAGAAAAAAGACAAGAAAAAAGCCGGCGACGGCGCCGCGGCGCCCGCCGACGGCGTCGGCGAGGCCGAATTCAAGCTGCCCCTGATCGGCCATTTGCCGCTGCAACGCCAACTGACCCTGCTCTCGACCGGCCTGGGCGTGGGTGTGCTGGCGACCCTGGTGTTCGTCGGCTTGAACATCCGGGCCGGCTCGATGTCGTCGGCCCAGACCCAGCTCGCCAGTGACGCCGTGATGCATTCGCAGCGTCTCGGCAAGGCGGCACCGAACGCGGTGTCGGGCAACTTGGAAGCGTTCAAACAGCTCAACGATAGCCGGGGCGAATTGAACAAGGATTTGAACTTGATGCAACGCGGCGGCAATTACCAAGGCCGCGACGTGGGCGCCGCCCACGCCAACATGCTGCCGGTGGTGACCGACGTGCGCAAGGTCTGGGCCTATTCGGACAAGGCGGCCTCCACCATCGCCAAGCTGCAAAGCGACTTGAACGGCTTCGACAAGACGGTGCAAAAATTGAACGCCTTGTCGCCGGCCCTGCTGACCCAGACCGAGGAAATCGAGACCATCAAGATTTCGCGCGGCGGTAGCGTGCGCGAGATGGCGGCCGTGGGCCGCTTGATGATGTTAACCCAACGTATGAGCCGCAGCGCCAGCGAATTCCTGACGGCCGGTAACGTCAGCTCGGAAACCGCCTTCCTGCTGGGCCGCGACACCACTTACTTCCGTTCGGCCATCGATGGCTTCTTGAACGGCAATGAAAACCTGGGCATCGTGGCCAGCAAGGACCCGGAATTGCGCGAGAAATTCGCCGTGCTGAAAATCGAATTCGACGAATACCAGCGCTTGGTGGCCTCGATTTTGGAACGCCTGGACAAATTCACGGCGGCCAAAAACGCCGAGCAATTGATCTTTAGCGAAAACGAAGGCTTGCGCGACCGTCTGGTGGCGATGCAGCAATCGTATCGTAAGCAACAGGATTCGCTCGGTATCGAATTCTGGCTGATGGTGGTGGCGGCCAGCTTGACCCTGGTGGCGGCCGGCGCGATCGCCCGCGTGCTGCTGCTCGACTCGCAAAACCGGACCCGCGGCGCCGAACGCCGCCGCCTCGAATCGGACGCGCTGCGCCAAGAAGCGGTGCGCAAGGAAGAGGAAGCGAAAGCCACCAACGACCAAAACCAGGCCGCCATTTTGCGGCTGATGAACGAGTTGCAGGAAGTGGCGGACGGCGACTTGACGGTGCAGGCGACGGTGTCGGAAGACATCACCGGCGCCATCGCCGACTCGGTCAACTACACGGTCGAAGAGTTGCGCATGCTGGTGGGCCGGGTCACGGCCACCGCCGAGCAGGTGACGTCGGCGTCGAACCACGCGCAAAATATTTCGACCGATTTGATGGCCGCGTCGCAGCAGCAGTCGCGCGAGATTCAAGACGCGTCGGCCACCGTGGTGCAGATGGCCAACGAGATCACCGACGTGTCGAAATCGGCCAGCGAATCGGCCGACGTGGCGCGCCAGTCGGTGGCGGCGGCGCAGCAAGGTTCGACCGCGGTGGAAAACGCGATCAAGGGCATGCACGAGATCCGCGAGCAAATCCAGGAAACCTCCAAGCGTATCAAACGGCTGGGCGAATCGTCGCAGGAGATCGGCGAGATCACCGAACTGATTTCCGACATTACCGAACAGACCAACGTGCTGGCGCTGAACGCGGCGATCCAGGCCGCGTCGGCCGGCGAGGCCGGTCGCGGCTTCTCGGTGGTGGCGGAAGAGGTGCAGCGCCTGGCGGAACGGTCGGCCGAAGCGGCCAAGCAGATCGGCGCGCTGGTGCGCACCATTCAAACCGATACCCATGACGCGGTGGCGGCGATGGAAAAATCGACCCAGGGTGTGGTCGAGGGGGCCCGTCTGTCCGATGCGGCCGGCGCGGCGCTGAGCGACATTTCGCAAGTGTCGAACCGTCTGGCCGAACTGATTCAGGGTATTTCGACGGCGACCGGTCTGCAGGCCACTTCGGCCAACGGCGTGGCGCTCAACATCCAGCACATTTTGTCGGTGACGGAACAGACCCAGGACGGTACCCAGCAGACCGCTCACTCGATTCACCAGCTCTCCACGCTGGCGCAGGAATTGAAAAACTCGGTGTCCCGTTTCCGCGTCGTCGCAGCAGCGTGACGATTTCATTGATTTGCCGAGGGCAAGCATGACCACAACTGATGTTCCACACGCGCACGTGACACAATCCCAGTTCGCGCAACTCGATACCGGGCCGTTGTCGTGGGTGATGGTGGAAATCCGCGAAGCGCTGGGCCGCTCCAAGGCGGCCCTGTTCGAAGCGGGCGGGCGCGAGCTCGACGAGCGCGCCACCGCGCTGCAACACGCCAAATCGCATCTGCACCAGGCCCACGGGGCCTTGCAAATGGTCGATATCGACGGCGTGTGCATGATGACCCTGGCGGCCGAGCAAGCGCTCGACCGCTTCAAGGAAGGCAGCTTGCCTTGCGACGCCGAGCACGTGCACATCGTGGCCGAGACTTACCAAGCCTTGATCGAGTACCTGGAAGAATTGCTGGCCGGCGCGCCCTCGCAGCCGGTGCGCCTGTTTCCGTATTATCGCGCGCTGCAATTCATGTTGGAGGCCGACCGCATCCATCCGGCCGACCTGTTCTTCCCCTATATTCCGGCCCACGCCAACGTGGCCGCCCCCGTCAAACCGGCGCCGCCCGACTACCCGGCTTACCGCCAGCGCTTCGAGAAAGCCTTGCTGCCGTTCTTGAAAAGCACCGAGGCCGGCGCCCAGTTGCGCAACGCGGTCGAGCTGCACGACGCGATCCGTCTGGTGGCCGACGCCCAGCAAGAAGAAAAGGCGCGCGCCTTCTGGTTCACCATGCAAAGCTTCGCCGAGCTGGTGGCCGGCGGCCAACTGCCGAGCGGCCTGTATGTCAAGCAGTTGCTGGGCTTGATCAATCTGCAAATGCGGCGCCTGACCCAGGGCGCCGGCGTGCTGCCCGACCCGATGCTGCGCGACGCCCTGTTTTTCATCGCGGCGGTGCCGAGCCCTACCCCGGCGGCGGCCCAGCTGCGCCGCACTTTCCGTCTGGACGGCCTGGTGCCGGCCGACTACGAACATAAACGCTACGGCCAGATCGACGCCGACAGCCTGGAGCGCGCCAAGCAAGCCCTGGCCGCCGCCAAGGCCGGCTGGAGCCGCCTGACCGACACCAGCGACCCGGAACTGGACGCCGCCTTCGCCCAAGCCTTGAACCAGGTGGCGCAGGAAGCCGACAAATTGAAATTGCCGGCCCTGGGCCAGTTGATGCGCCAAGTCGGCGCCCTGGCAGCCGGCAGCGCCCAGCGCAGCGAAGCGGTGGGCCTGGAAATGGCCACCGCCATGCTGTTCGCCGAACACGGGCTGGAGCAAATCCGCCGCCTGCCGGACGATTTCAGCGCCAACGCCGACACCATCTCGGCCCGCCTGCACGCGCTGGTCGCCGGGCGCACCCCGCCCGCGCCGACCCAATGGCAGGGCGAGTTGTCGCGCCAGATCGAGCAAGGCCAGACCGTGGCGGTGCTGGCCGATGAAATGAAGAGCGGCTTGCGTCAGGTCGAAAAGGTGCTCGACGAGTATTACGCCGACCCGGCCAAGCGGCCGTCGCTGGCCCAGATCGACCCGGTGCTGCACCAGTTGCAAGGTGCCTTGGCGATCCTGGACCAGGAAGACGCCATGCGCGCGGCCCTGCACGTGAAAGCGGCCGTGCACGAATTAGCGCAAGGCGCCGGCGACGCGGCGGCCGAACCGCACGCGCTGGACCAGATCGCGCAAAACGTGGGCGCGCTCGGCTTCTTCGTCGACATGCTGGCCCATAACATGGACGCGGCCAAGGGCCGTTTCCACTTCGACGTGACCAGCGGCACCTTCCGCGCCATCCCGTTCGACAAGATCGCCGCCGCCGACACCGTGCCGGTGCTGGAAGAGGCGGTGCCGGTCGAAGAGCCGGTCGTCGCGGCCGCCCCGGCGGTCGAAGCGCCGGCCGAGGCCAGCGAAGCGGCGGTGGAAGCGGAACTGCTTGAAATTTTCATCATGGAAGCCCAGGAAGTGCTCGCCTTCGTGCAGGCGACCCTGGCCAAGCCGCGCGAGCAGATCGGCCATGTGGACAACATGACCATGCTGCGCCGCTCCTTCCACACCCTCAAGGGCAGCGGCCGCATGGTCGGCCTGAACAAATTCGCCGAGGGCGCGGCCGGTATCGAGCGCGCCATGAACGTGTGGCTGGCCGAGGAAAGGCCGTTCGACGAGCCCTTGTTCGCCCTGCTGACCCGGGCCGCGGGCGACATGAGTGACTGGGTCGAGGAATTGGTGGCCACGGGTGGCTCGAAACGCCAGGCCGACGCCTTGGTGGAGGCGGCCGCGCGGGTGCAGGCGGGCCAGCCTTTCCATATGGAGCCGGCGGCCGAGGCGGTCGCGCAAGACGCGGCCCCGGTGGCCGAAGCGCCGGAAATCACGGCGCCGCATGGCGAGCCGGAAGCGGCGGCCGAGACCGACGCGGCGCCGGCCGGCAATGTGATCGAATTCCCGTCCGTCGCGGCCCCGAGCATCGCCCGCGACGACAATTTGAAGCATATCGGCGGCCTCGAAATCAGTCTGCCGTTGTACAACATTTACATCGCCGAGAGCGACGAGTTGCTGCGTTTGTTGATGCGCGACTTCAGCGAATGGCGCCACGAGCCGCAACGCCCGGTCAGCAACGAGGCCTTGCACGCGGCCCATACCTTGACCGGTTCCTCGGGCACGGTCGGCTTCAAGGCCTTGCGCGATCTGGCGCACGGTTTGGAAATGGCGATCGAGGCGGCGGTGCCGTCGGCGCCGGATCTGGTGCCGGCCCAGCGCGATGTGCTGGATCGGGTGCTCGAACGCGTCAAGGTGATGCTGCAAGATTTCGCCTTGGGCGAATTGGCGGCCGACCAGCCGGAGTTGCTGGCCCAATTGCAGCAACTGCGCGATGAACTGGCCGTGGTGCCGGACGCCGAGGAAGACTCGGCCGGCGCCGAATTCGAGTTGGGCGATCTGGTGGCCGACACGGTCGGCCCGAGCGCCGACACGGAAGCGGCGGTGGCGTTGGAAGCGACGCCGCCGGTGGCGCTGGAGCAGTTGTTCGCCGAAGCCTATACCAGTATCGTCAGCGAACCACCGGTGGTGGCGCCGCGCGTGACGAGCGTGCCGCCAGCGCCGCCGGCCGCGCCGGAAAGCGAATTGGATAATCTGTTCGGCGAAGCCTTCAGCGAAATCGTCACCTCGGCGCCTGCGCCGGCGGCGGACGAGGAGCTCGACCCGATTCCGGAATTGGCAGAACTTGCCGATGAAGAGTTGACCGCCGAATTGGCGCCGATTCCCGAGTTGGACGATCTGGCGCAAGAGGCGCCGGTGCGCGAAGCCGAAGCTGTGGCCGAATCCGAAGCAGTGGTCGAAACCGAACCCGTGCTCGAAGCCGAAGCAGTGGCCGAAGCCGAACCGGTGCTCGAAGCCGAAGCAATGGTCGAAGCCGAACCGGTGCTCGAAGCCGAAGCAGTGGTCGAAACCGAAGCAGTGCTTGAAGCCGAACCGGTGCTCGAAGCCGAACCTGTAGTCGAAGCCGAACCTGTGCTCGATGCCGAACCAGTGGTCGAAGCCGAGCCGATAATCGAAGCCGAACCCGTGCTCGAAGCGGAGTCGGTGGCCGAAGCCGAACCTGTGCTCGAAGTCGAGCCGGTGTTCGAAGCGTTGACGTCCGATCTGGCCGACGCCCGCGTGGCGCCGGTCGACGACCCGCGCGCCATGCCGGCGGCCGCCTCGCGTGTCGAGGAAGCCGAGATCCTGGTGTCAACCGTGCCGGTCTTCAACGACGAGATCGATGCCGACTTGCTGCCGGTGTTCCTGGAAGAGGGCGCCGACCTGATGCCGCAAATCGGTCAGTCGCTGCGCGCCTGGCAAGAGCGGCCGCAGGAAAGCAGCCATTCGCACATGCTGCTGCGCATTTTGCATACCGTCAAAGGTAGCGCGCGCATGGCCGGCGCGATGCGCCTCGGTCAGCATGCGCATGAAATCGAAACCCATATCGAGAACATGGTGCATGCGGGTACCGCGACCCCGCACGCCTTCGAAGAGCTGCTGGCCCATTACGACCACGCGCTGGCCTTGTTCGAGCATTTGCAAAACCCCGGTCAAGCGCCGCTGGCCGCGCCCGTGGCGCCGAGCGCGCCCAGCGCCGACAGCGCGCTCGACGCCCCGAGCCCGGCCACGCCGGCCGCGCGCGGCGCCGCCGCCACACCGGCCGCCGCGCCGGCCGCCGCCAGCAAGGTGGCGCTGGTGCGGGTGCGGGCTGACATTCTGGACCGCCTGGTCAACCAGGCCGGCGAAGTGTCGATCTCGCGTTCGAAGCTGGAAAACGAAGTGGGCAATCTGCGCTCGTCGCTGTTCGACTTCTCGGAAAACTTGACGCGTCTGCGCCGCCAGTTGCGCGAAGTGGAGATGCAGGCCGAATCGCAAATCGCCTCGCGCATGGCCATTTCGAGCGAGCGCGAATTCGATCCGCTCGAATTCGACCGCTTCACGCGTTTGCAGGAATTGACGCGCATGATGGCCGAGAGCGTGAACGACGTCGCCTCGCTGCATGAAAACTTGACCCGCACGGTGGACAACGCCAGCGGCGATCTGATGCAACAGGCCCGCATGACGCGCGATCTCCAGCGCGATCTGATGCGGGTGCGGATGGTGCCGTTCGCCAGTATCTCGGAGCGCTTGTTCCGGGTCGCGCGCCAGAGCGCCAAGGAAGTCGACAAACGGGTCAACCTGGATATTCGCGGCGGCACGGTGGAAATCGACCGCAGCGTGTTGGAGCGCATGTCGGCCCCGTTCGAGCATTTGCTGCGCAACGCGATCGTGCACGGCATCGAAACGCGCGCCGTGCGCGGCAATGCCGGCAAGAACGAAACCGGCGAATTGCTGGTGCAGGTGAGCCAGCAAGGTAACGAGGTGGTGATCGAGTTCACCGATGACGGCGCCGGGCTCGATCTGGACCGGATTCGCGCCAAGGGCCGCGCCAGCGGTTTGATCGGCGCCGAGCAGGCGGTCAGCGACACCCAGGCCGCGGCCTTGATTTTCGAGCCGGGCTTTTCCACCGCCGAGGTGCTCACCGAGCTGGCCGGTCGCGGCGTCGGGATGGATATCGTGCGCTCGGAAGCCCAGGCGCTGGGCGGCCGGGTCGAAACCATCACCGAAACCGGCAAGGGCGCGCGCTTCACGATTCATTTGCCGCTGACCCTGGCCGTGACCCAAGTGGTGTTGCTGTCCTCGGGCGGCGTCACCTACGCGCTGCCATCGACGCTGGTCGAGCAAGTGTTGCATATGAAGGAGGCGGCGCTGGCCCAGGCTTATGCCCAGGGCACGCTGCCGATGCAGGGCCAGCAGGTCGATTTGCATTTCCTGTCGGCGCTGCTGGGCGACCGCGCGGCGCGGCCTTTGAGCCAGCGTTCCTGCCCGGTCATGATGTTGCGTAACGGCGCAGACCGGCTGGCGGTGCAGGTCGACGAGGTGCTGGGCAACCGCGAGGTGGTGATTAAGAATATCGGCCCGCAACTGGCGCGCATGGCCGGTATCGCCGGCGCCACGGTGCTCGGTTCGGGCGAGATCGTGCTCATTCTCAATCCGGTGGAGCTGGCGCATCATCAGGGCAAGCAAGCCGATCCGCGCGCGCTGGCCGATTTCGCCTTCGCCGCGCCGGAGCTGGAACAGCCGGCCGTGGCGTTGGGTGTCGGCGTGCGGCCGCAAGACCGGGTCATCATGGTGGTCGACGATTCGCTCACGGTGCGCCGCGTAACCCAGCGTTTCCTGGAGCGCGAGGGCTACCAGGTGTTGCTGGCCAAGGATGGCGTCGACGCGCTCGAGCAACTGCAAGGCATCACGCCGAGCTTGATGCTGGTCGACATCGAGATGCCGCGCATGGATGGTTTCGATTTGACCCGCAACGTGCGCGGCGATGAACGCAGCCGCAACGTGCCGATCATCATGATCACCTCGCGCACGGCCGACAAGCATCGCAATTTCGCCATGGAACTGGGCGTGAACGCGTATTTCGGCAAGCCGTTCCAGGAGCAGATTCTGTTGGCGGCCATCACCGGCTTGCTGCACGAACACGCGCCGGCCACGGCCTAAATCTGGCATGCGGCCACGGCCGCGTTCCACAGCCGCCCGGCTGGTCTCGCGACCGTCCGGGCGGTTTTTTCATGGGCGCCGCCCGCGCGCGCTCCCGGTCCGCCGATCTCAGTCCGGCTCGACCTCGGTCTCGGCCTCGGCCTCGGGCTTGGCGGTCTTGACCACCGCGTAACGGGCCAGCGTGCGTTGCCGCGCCACGTCGTGCTGGACCAGGGGCAGCGGATAATCGACGCCCAGCCGTATCTTTTTTTGCGCCAACAGCAGCGGCGGCACCAGCCAAGGCGCGTGAATTTCCTTGTCGCCCAGCGCCGCCAGTTGCGGCAGATAGCGCCGGATGAAGCGTCCGTTGGCGTCGAACTTTTCCGATTGCGTGATCGGATTGAAGATACGGAAATAAGGCTGGGCGTCGCAACCCGAGGACGAGGCCCATTGCCAGCCGCCGTTGTTGGAGGCCAGCTCGAAATCGTTCAGGTGCAGCGCGAAATACGCCTCTCCCCTGCGCCAATCGATGCCCAGGTCCTTGATCAGAAAACACGCCGTGACCATGCGCAAACGGTTGTGCATATATCCGGTCTGGTTCAACTGGGCCATGGCGGCGTCCACCAGCGGATAACCGGTGCGGCCTTGGCACCACGCTTGAAAGGCGGCCTCGGCTTCCGGCCCGCTTTCCCAGGCGATGGCGTCGTAGGCCGGTTTGAAGGCGCGCCCGACCACGTGCGGATGGTGGAACAGGACCATGGCGTAAAAGTCGCGCCAGATCAGCTCCGACAACCATACCGTCGCCCCCTCGCCGCCGGCGCCGGCCGCGATCAACTGCTCGGCCGTGCGCACCAGATGGCGCACCGGGATGGTGCCGAAACGCAGATGCAGCGACAGATAGGACGGTCCCTTGGCGGCGGGAAAGTCGCGCGCCACCCCGTAGTTGGCGATGCGCGGCAGAAATTGCTCGAATAATTCGGCCGCCCCCGCCATGCCGACCGGCAGCGCCAGTTCGCGCAAATTGGTCGGCTCGAAGCCCAGCTCGGCCAGCGTGGGCGGGGGCGGGGTGTGCGGCGGCAGGGCCAGGCGGTCGGCGAATTGCTCCACCGGCAAGTTGGCCAAGCAAGCGGGATCGCCGCGCATGGCCTTGAGCCAGGCGTTTTTGTAGGGCGTGAAGACGGAGAAGGGCTTGCCCGCCAGCGACAGGATCTCGTTGCGGTCGAAAATGACCTGGTCCTTGAAGTCTTGCCATTGGCGGCCGTCGGCGGCCAGACTGGCGGCCACGGCGGCGTCGCGCGCGATGGCTTGCGGCTCGTAGTCGCGGTTGGCGAACACGGCGTCCACCTCCAGTTGCGCGGCCAGGCGCGGGATGGCGGTCGCGGCGTCCGCGTGCAGCACGATCAGGGCGCCACCCAGCCTGGCCAGCTCGGCGCTCAGCTCGGCGATGCAGGCGTGGATGAATTCGACCCGGCGGTCGGCCCGGGGCAGGCCGTCCAGGATGGCGCGGTCGTAGACAAACACGCAATACACGGCGCGGCTGCGCGACAGGGCTTCATGCAGGGCGGCGTGGTCGAACAGGCGCAGATCGCGGCGCAGCCAAACCAGGGTTTTATTGAGTGTCATTAGCGTGTTCAGGGTCAAAGTACGGCTGGCGTTTCCTGCCTACCATCGGGATGTGGCGACGCGCGGGCCGCGCGGACGCCGCCCCCGTCGCAATTCAGTGTAAACTGTCGATATGTCCACGCCGCCGCCATGCAGCCCGCGGTGGCACAGCCCAGGGATGGCCATCTTACCAGCAAAGCAAAAACAGTAAGCCAGCAGAAAGAGCGAAGCGTATGAAGAAGAGCAAAGTCGACAAACCGCCACCGATGCCCGGTCTGCTGCACGACCCGGCCGAGCGCGTGGTCTTGAACGGCGTGTCCGGCGACGCCGCGCTCAATCTGGCCAACCATTTTCTGATCGCCATGCCATCGATGCAAGATCCGGTGTTCGGCGGCACCGTGGTCTATGTGTGCGAGCACAATGAAAACGGCGTGCTCGGGGTGGTGATCAACAAACCGACCGACATGACCATGCAGGTGCTGTTCGAGCGCATCGATTTGAAACTGTCGGCCGACTTCGACACCCCCATCGTCAACGAGCCCATCATGTTTGGCGGCCCGGTGCAAGACGATCGCGGCTTCGTGCTGCACACGCCCGGCGCGCGCTATTCCTCCTCGCTGACGGTGACCGACGAAGTCGCCTTCACCACCTCGATCGACGTGCTGGAGGCGGTGGCCAACGGCGCCGGCCCGCAGCGCATGCTGGTGAGCATCGGTTACGCCGGCTGGAGCCCGGGCCAGCTGGAGGACGAGATCGGCCGCAACGGCTGGCTCACGGTGGGCGCCGACGCCGACATCCTGTTCGACCTGCCGATCGAGGAGCGTTACGTGGCCGCCATGAAGTTGCTGGGCATCGACCCGTTGATGCTCACCTCCGAGGCCGGCCATGCTTGATGGGCGGCACCCCGCAACGATCAAGCCAGGAGCGGCGCGGTGAGCGCCGGCCCGGCTGAAACCGTCCTGGCCTTCGATTTCGGTATCAAGCGCATCGGCGTCGCGGTCGGCAACTCGCTCATTTGCCAGGCCCAGCCGCTCAAGATCATCGACGCCATCGACAACGCGGCCCGCTTCGGCCAGATCGGCGCGCTGATCGGCGAATGGACCCCGGCCCGCCTGGTGGTGGGCTTGCCGCGCCACCCGGACGGCGCCGAGCACGAGATGACGGCGCGCTGCCGCCGTTTCGCCAACCAGGTGCACGGCCGTTTCGGCTTGCCCGTGATCCTGGTCGACGAGCGTTATTCCTCGGCCGTCATCCCGGCCAAACGCGGCGAAAGGATAGATGACCGCGCCGCGTCTATAATCTTGCAACAATATTTTGATGACCATGCCCACTCCACCTAATTCCCCCCCTCTCGACGCCGAGGCGCTGTACGCGCGCCTGCTGGCGCAAGTGCAAGCCGGCCTGAGCGGCGTGCCCGACGTGGCCGTCGTCGGCATCCATTCCGGCGGCGCCTGGCTGGCCGAGCGCCTGGCCGCCGATCTGGGCCTGACGGCGCGGCTCGGCTTCATCGACGTCTCGTTTTACCGCGACGACTTCGCGCGCAAGGGCTTGCACGCCGACGTCAAGCCGACCCAGATCGGCTTCGACGTGGACGGCGCCACCATCGTGCTGGTGGACGACGTGCTCTACACCGGGCGCACCACGCGCGCGGCCGTCAACGAGCTGTTCGACTACGGCCGGCCGGCCCGCATCATGCTCGCCGCGCTGGCCGACCGGGGCGGGCGCGAGTTGCCGATCGCGGCCGACTTCGTCGCCCTCACGGTGGCGCTGGAGGCGGGCCAGGCGCTGGTGCTGGCGCGCGACGGCGCGCAACGATTCACGCTCACCATAGAACAAGACCATGCTTAATCCGCAACTGAACAAACACGGCGAGCTCCAGCATCTGCTGACCATCGAAGGCTTGCCCAAGGCGATCGTCAACCACATCCTGGACACCGCCTCGTCCTTCGTCGGCATTTCCGACCGCGACGTCAAGAAGGTGCCGCTGATGCGCGGCAAGAGCGTGTTCAACCTGTTTTTCGAGAACTCGACCCGCACCCGCACCACCTTCGAGATCGCCTCCAAGCGCCTGTCGGCCGACGTGATCAATCTGAACATCTCGGCCTCCTCGGCCAGCAAGGGCGAGTCCCTGCTCGACACCATCGACAACCTGGCCGCCATGCACGCCGACATGTTCGTGGTGCGCCACGCCCAATCCGGCGCGCCGTATTTGATCGCCAAGCACTTGATCGACACGCGCCAGAGTCATGTGCACGTGGTCAACGCCGGCGACGGCCGCCACGCCCACCCGACCCAGGGCTTGCTGGACATGTACACCATCCGCCACTACAAAAAGGATTTCACCAATCTGACGGTGGCCATCGTGGGTGACATTTTGCACAGCCGGGTGGCGCGGTCCGACATCCACGCGCTGACCACGCTGGGCGTGCCGGAAGTGCGGGCGATCGGTCCGCACACCCTGCTGCCGGGCGGCCTGGAACAGATGGGGGTGCGCACCTTCACCGACATCAACCAAGGCTTGAAGGGGGTGGACGTGATCATCATGCTGCGCCTGCAAAGCGAACGCATGACGGGCGCGCTGCTGCCGTCGGCGCAGGAATTTTTCAAGAGTTACGGATTGACCCCGGAGCGCCTGGCGCTGGCCAAGCCGGACGCCATCGTGATGCATCCCGGGCCGATGAACCGCGGGGTCGAGATCGACTCGGCGGTGGCCGACGGCGCGCAGGCCGTGATCCTGCCCCAGGTGACGTTTGGGATCGCGGTGCGGATGGCGGTGATGAGTATTTTGGCGGGAAATCAAGGATGAAATTACATATCAAGAACGGCCATCTGATCGACCCGGCCAACCAGATCGACGCGCCGCGCGACCTGTTCATCGAGGCCGGCCAAGTGGTCGCGGTGCTGGCCGCCGGCCAGCTGCCGCCCGGTTTTGTCGCCGAGCGCGTCATCGACGCGGCCGGCCTGGTGGTGGCGCCAGGCTTCGTCGACCTGTCGGCCCGCCTGCGCGAGCCCGGCTACGAATACAAGGCCACCCTGGAATCGGAATTGCAAGCGGCCATGCAGGGCGGGGTGACCAGCCTGATCTGCCCGCCCGACACCGATCCCGTGCTCGACGAGCCGGGCCTGGTGGAAATGCTCAAGCACCGCGCCAAGACGATCAATCAAGCCAATGTGCATCCGCTGGGCGCGCTGACGGTCGGCTTGAAAGGCCGCGCGCTGACTGAAATGGCGGAGTTGACGGAAGCCGGTTGCATCGGCTTTTCCCAGGCCGAGGAACCGATCGAGGACACCACGGTGCTGCTGCGCGCGCTGCAATACGCCAACACCTTCGGCTACACCGTCTGGCTGCGCCCGCAGGACGCCCACATCGGGCGCGGCGGCATCGCCCACAGCGGGCCGCTGGCCTCGCGCCTGGGCTTGTCGGGCGTGCCGGTGATGTCGGAAACCATCGCCCTGCACACGATTTTCGAATTGATGCGCGCCACCGGCGCCCGGGTCCACCTGTGCCGCATTTCCTCGGCGGCCGGGCTGGAACTGGTGCGGGCGGCCAAGCGCGAAGGTCTGCCGCTCAGCTGCGACGTGGGCGCCCACCACATCCACCTGACCGACGCCGACATCGGCTTCTTCGATTCGAACGCGCGCGTGACGCCGCCGTTTCGCAGTCAGCGCGACCGCGACGCGATCCGCCTCGGCCTGCTCGACGGCACCATCGACGCCATGTGTTCGGACCACACCCCGGTCGACGACGACGAGAAGCTGCTGCCGTTCGGCGAAGCCTCGCCCGGCGCCACCGGCCTGGAATTGCTGCTGTCGCTGGCCTTGAAATGGGCCGACGATTACGTGGCCGGGCAGACCCACGGCCAGGATGGCGCGCCGCGTCCCTTGGCGCGGGCGCTGGCCAAGATCACCTCGGACGCGGCGCGCGTGGCCGGCCTGGCGCGCGGTCAACTGGGCGTGGGCAGCGTGGCCGACGTGTGCCTGTTCGACCCGGACGCGCGTTGGACGGTGGCCCGTCCGGCCCTGGCCAGCCAGGGCAAGCACACCCCCTTCCTCGGCTATGAATTGAGCGGGGTGGTACACGCCACCATCGTGGCGGGTCACCTTGCCTACCAACGTTAAGCGCTTATCAGCGGCTGTCGGCGCGGGCACGGGCGGTATGGCGTGACGGCGCGGCTCTACTACCGGGTGGCGCGCGTGTTGGCGCATGTCTTGCTGGGCATGCTCATTTGCGCCGTCGTGTTTCCGTGGGCCGGACTGAAACGCCGCAATCGCCATGTGCGGCGCTGGTCGCGTCGTCTGCTGGGCCTATGCAATGTGAAGCTGGCGCCGTTGGCGGGCGAGGTGCCCTTGGCGCATGCCATGGTGGTGGCCAATCACGTGTCCTGGCTCGATATTTTTGTCGTCAACAGCGTGTATCCCTGCCTGTTCGTGGCCAAGGCGGAGATCCGGTCCTGGCCCATGCTGGGCTGGCTGGCGGCCAGGGCCGGCACCATCTTCATCGCGCGCGGCAACCGGCGCGATTTGCGCCATTTGTTCACCGGCTTGGTGGACAAGCTGGCCGACGGCGAACGGATCGCGTTTTTTCCGGAAGGGACCACGGCGGCGCAAGGCGCGCTGCTGCCGTTTCATCCGAATTTATTCGAGGCGGCCATCGACGCCGGGGTGCCCGTGCAGCCGCTGGCGCTCTCGTACGCCGACCCGGCCGGACCGGCGCCGGCGGCGGTCGACTTCACGGGTGACGTCAGCTTCAAGCACAGTTTACTGGCCATTTTGAACGGCGCGCCGATCACCGCCACCGTTACCTGCCTGGCGCCGCTGACCAGCGTCGGCGCGCACCGGCGCGAGTTGGCCACGGCCGCGCAGCACGCGGTGGCGGCGGCGCTGGGCATCGCCAACCAAGCGGCGGCGCCCGCCGCCGCGCAACCGGCCGGTTGATGTCGTGAAGGGCGGCTGGCCAGGTGTGGCCGGCGAGGTGCGGCCGGCCCGACGATCTGCCAAGCGCGTTTAAGCGGTGCCTTTGGCCGGCCTTTGGGATGCGGGGCAGTTCACCTGCAACACCGAGCGGTCCTGTAAGCAAACGGCCGACAGCGCGCCGCCCCACACGCAACCGCTGTCGAGCGCGATCAAGCGGGCTTGCACCCGCAAGCCCAGCGCCGACCAGTGGCCGAAGATCACGGTGTGGTCGGCGCTGCGCCGGCCCGGCACTTGAAACCAGGGCATCAATCCGGTCTCCCGGCCGGCGTCGGCGGTTTCCTTCAGCTTGAAATCCATCACCCCCTCGGCGCTGCAAAAGCGCAGCCGCGTCATGGCGTTGATGACGCAGCGCAGGCGGTCGGCGCCGCGCAGATCGTCGTCCCAGGCGGCCGGCGCGTTGCCGTACATCTGGCGCAGGAAAGCGATCCAGCCCTCGCCGCGCAGCATGGCCTCGACCTCGCCCGCCAACTCCAGCGCCCGCGTCGCGCTCCACTGCGGCAGCAGCCCGGCGTGCACCAGCAGGTGCTCGCCGCGCCGTAGCGCCAGCGGCCGGCGCCGCAGCCAGTCGATCAGCGCGTCGCGGTCGGGCGCGGCCAGGATCTCGTCCAGCGTGTCGCTGGCGTGCGCCGGGCGGATGCCGTTGGCCACCGCCAGCAGATGCAAGTCGTGGTTGCCCAGCACGGCGTCGGCGCGGCCGGCCTCGGCCAGCGCCCGCACGTGGCGCAGGGTGGCCAGCGACTGCGGGCCGCGGTTGATCAAGTCGCCCGCGAACAGCAATTCGTAGGGCGCGCCGGCTTGCTCTTCAATTTTTTCGAGCAGGGCCAGGGTTTGCTGGTGGCAGCCTTGCAGGTCGCCGATGACATAGGTTTTCATAGTGCCTTTTTGTGAGTCCGGTGGCCCGACACTGGCAAACCGCCCGGTTGTGGGCTCGATACTAAAGGATTTTCACGCCCGGCAGGGGCGGGCGGGGGGCGGCGCGTCGGCATTTCTTTTCGGAAATATCATTTGTATCGAATGGTAAGAGTGGCGGGGACGGCGACCGCCCCTTGTTAGAATCGGCCGACACGCCGCACGGGCGGGGCGCTCCGTGCGGCCGGCGCGGCCCGGGGGCCGGGATTTAGTTCGGGGTGTAGCGGGGCGATCCGGTACAATGGCGGGTTAACGTACAGCTCGCGTACAGTTCGCGTACCGATCGCGTACCGATCGCGCCAATAATATGTGCCGTATTCCGGCGCGGCGATATGTTCGGCGCGCGCTGATTTATCTTTTTCATTGATGAAATAATAATGTTTTCTTTTATAGTGAGCTTTGTCGCATCGGCATTGTTGACCTTACTGGTCATAAAACAGTCGAGATTGCATGGACCGGCCCTGGATTCGGATTTCCACGGGGTGCAGAAAGTTCACTCGCACGTGGTGTCGCGCATCGGCGGGCTGTCGATTTTCCTGGCCGTGATGCTGAGCGGGGCCATTTCGGTGTGGCGCCTGCCGGTGATGGGCGGCTGGATGCTGTCCCTGATACTGTGTTCGGGGGTCGCCTTTATCGGCGGTATCGTGGAAGACTATACCGGCCGTGTCAGCGCGCTGCGGCGCTTGATTTTGACCATGGCGGCCGCCTTGCTGGCCTATTTCCTGCTCGACGGGCGGGTGGTGCGCATCGATTTGCCAGGTTCGTCCTGGTCGCTCGATTATATCTGGCTGGCCTTGCCTTTGACGGTGCTGGCGGTGGCCGGGGTGGCCAACGCGGTCAATATTATCGACGGCTTTAATGGCTTGGCCAGCGTGGTGTCGATCTGCATGCTGTTGTCGCTCGCTTATGTGGCTTATGAAGTCAACGATTCCTTCGTGCTGATCGCCGCCTTCATGGTGGCCGGCGCCACCGCCGGCTTTCTGATTTGGAACTATCCGGTCGGCTTGATTTTCCTGGGCGACGGCGGCGCGTATTTCATCGGTTTTATGTTGGGCGAGTTGACTTTGTTGTTAATTATGCGAAATCCGCAAGTATCGACCTGGTACGCCGCGCTGTTGTTGATTTACCCCACTTTTGAAACTTTATTTTCAGTGTATCGTCGAATGTTTATTCGTGGAAAATCTCCGGCGATGCCCGACGGCATACATTTGCACAGTTTGATTTTCCGCCGCATCGTGCAATGGGCGGTCGGGCGCAAGGACGCGCGCGCCCTGATGCGGCGCAATTCGCTCACCTCGCCTTATCTGTGGACGTTCTCCCTGATGGCGGTTATTCCGGCCACGGTGTTTTGGCGATATACCTGGGTCTTGATGTGTTTCTGCTTCCTGTTTATCGTGAGCTACGTCTGGCTATATATGAGGATTGTGCGATTTAAATCGCCGCGTTGGATGATTTTGCGAAAAAAGAACTAGCAAGATGGTCCGGATGTATTATATTAGCAAATAGGCGGAGTTAAATAGACCACGATGAAAAGGAGAGGCAATGGAACTGTCTAATATGTCGGCCGTAGAGCTGCGCAATCTGCAGGAAAAAATCAAGAAGGAAATCGGCAAGCGCTCGCAACAAGATTTGGTCAAGGCGCGCGAACAGATCCTGGCCATCGCCCAAAGCGTCGGCGTGCCAATCAAGGAATTGATCTCGAGCGGGGTGCGCGCCAAAACCGGCACGGTGGCGGTGCGCTACCGCAATCCAGGCGACGCCAGCCAGCAGTGGACCGGGCGCGGACGCCAGCCGAAATGGGTCAAGCAATGGGTCGATTCCGGCAAGGCGATCGACCAATTGCGGGTGTAATTTATCTATTATTGGCGTAGCGACAAGTATTAAGATATGCTTGGTGCTGTAAGATAGTCACCTGCGTCGAACCATGCGGCTCGCCGGCCCCGTTTTAGCGCCGCGAACGGCATGGTTCCCCTCTTAATATGCAGTCCTCGCCATGCTTGCCGCCCGATGGGGCAAGCCGGCGCGGGCTGCGCTGCGCGTCCCAATAAAAATTATGCTGACCCTGTCAAAAACCATTTTCAAAGCTTACGATATCCGCGGCATCATCGGTAAAACCCTCGACGCCGGCGTCGCCAGCCAGATCGGCCACGCCTTCGGCTTGGCGGCCCTGGCCAAGGGTCAAACCAAGGTCGTGATCGGCCGCGACGGCCGCTTGTCCGGCCCCGAATTGACCGCCGCCCTGGCGCGCGGCTTGCAGTCGGCCGGGGTCGACGTGATCGACCTGGGCGTGGTGGCCACCCCGATGGTGTACTACGGCACCCACGTGCTCGACACCCAGTCCGGCATCATGGTCACCGGCAGCCACAATCCCCCCGATTACAACGGTTTCAAGATGGTGCTGGCCGGCGAAGCCATCCACGGCGAAGCCATCCTGGCCTTGTACAACAGCATCGTGGCCCATGACGGCGGCGTGACCGCGACCCCGGGCGGCTACAGCACCCACGACATCCGCGACGCTTATTTGCAGCGCATCATCGGCGACGTCAAACTGGCGCGCCCGATCAAGGTGGCCGTCGATTGCGGCAATGGCGTGGCCGGCGCCTTCGCCGGCGACCTGTTGCGCGGCATGGGTTGCGAGGTGATCGAACTGTTTTGCGAAGTGGACGGCAACTTCCCGAACCACCATCCCGATCCGGCCCACCCCGAGAACCTGCAAGACTTGATCCGCAGCCTGCAAGACAGCGACGCCGAGATCGGCATCGCCTTCGACGGCGACGGCGACCGCCTGGGCGTGGTCACCAAGGATGGCCAGATCATTTACCCGGACCGCCAGATGATGCTGTTCGCGGCCGATGTGCTGAGCCGCCATCCGGGCGAACAAATCCTGTACGACGTCAAGTGCACCCGCCATCTGGCGCCGTGGATCAGCAAGCATGGCGGCAAGCCGCTGATGTACAAGACCGGGCACTCGCTGGTCAAGGCCAAGCTGCGTGAAACGGGCGCCCCGCTGGGCGGCGAAATGAGCGGCCATATCTTCTTCAAGGACCGCTGGTACGGCTTCGACGACGGCATGTACGCCGCCGCCCGCCTGCTCGAAATCCTGACCCGCGAGGCCGATCCCTCGGCCCTGCTCAATAGCCTGCCGCAGTCCGACAGCACGCCGGAACTGCATCTGGAATTGAAGGAAGGAGAAAACGTGGCGCTGATGGACAAGCTGCGCAGCGACGCCGTGTTCCCCGGCCACCAACAAATCATCACCATCGACGGCCTGCGGGTCGAGTACGCGGACGGCTTCGGCCTGGCGCGCTCCTCGAACACCACCCCGGTGATCGTGATGCGCTTCGAGGCGGAAAATCCGGCCGCGCTGGCGCGCATCCAGGGCCAGTTCAAAAGCGTGATCCTGGCCGCCAAGCCGGACGCCGCGCTGCCGTTTTGAGCGTGCGTTTGAAGGAAGTCGCGTGGTCATAGCGGTACAGGAAGCGGCCGGCTCGCCCCGGCCGCTGACCATCTTGCTGGTGCGCGTCTCCTCGCTGGGCGATGTGCTGCACAATCTCCCCATCGTGGCCGACATCCTGGCCCATCATCCCGACGCGCGCATCGACTGGGTGGTGGAGGAAGCTTACGTCGGCCTGGTGCGGCTCAACGACCGGGTGCGCACCATCATCCCCTTCGCCTTGCGGCGCTGGCGCAAAAGCCTGGGCAGCCGGGCCACCCGGGCCGAGATCGGCGCTTTTTTCGGCGCGCTGCGCCAATGCCGCTACGATTACGTGTTCGACACCCAGGGCCTGCTCAAGACCGGCATCATCATGGGCGCGGCGCGGCTGACGCCGGGCGGGCACAAGGTCGGCCTGGCCAACGGCAGCGAAGGCTCCGGCTACGAAGCCGTCTCGCGCCTGTTCCACAGCAAAAGCATCCCGCTCGACCCGCGCACCCACGCGGTGGCGCGCGGGCGCCTGGTGGTGGCCGCGGCGCTGGGCTACCGGGTCGATAGCGCGCCCGATTTCGGCTTGCCCGGGTTGACCCGGGACGCACCACGGCCGCACTGGATGCCGGAGGCGCCCTACGCCGTGTATTTTCACGGCACCGCGCGCGACGCCAAGAAGTGGGCGCCAGCGCATTGGATCGCGCTGGGGCGGCAATTGGCGCCCATGCCGATCCTGCTACCCTGGGGATCGGCGCAGGAAAAAAGCGAAGCCGAACTGCTGGCTGCCGGCTTGCCGAACGCGCGCGTGCTGCCCAAATTGTCGATGGACGAAGCGATCGGCCTGGCGCGCCACGCGGCCCTGGTGATCGGCGTGGACACCGGACTGACCCACATCGCGGCCGCCTTCAACCGGCCCACCGTCGAATTGTATTGCGACTCGCCGCGCTGGAAAACCGAGGGCAACTGGTCGCCCAATATCATCAATCTCGGCGACCGGGGAGCCCCGCCGGGGGTGCCGGAAGTCCTCACTGCGGCGGCACATCTGCTGTCCTGATCATGCGACTTTTCTATTCTGCGATGTGGTGGCTGGCCTTGCCGCTGGTGTTGATTCGGCTATGGCTGCGCGGGCGGCGCGAGCCGGGCTACCGCCAGCACTGGCGCGAGCGCCTGGGCTTTTACGGCGCCCCATGCGGCTCGGCGCTGGCGCCCGTGATCTGGGTCCACGCGGTGTCGGTGGGCGAGACGCGCGCGGCCGAGCCCTTGATCGACGCCCTGATGGCGATCTACCCGGACAGCCGCATCATCCTGACCCACATGACGCCGACCGGGCGCGCCACCGGGCAGGCGCTATTCGCTAAACATCGCGCCCGCCTGGTGCAGTGTTACCTGCCCTACGACACCGGCACCATGGTGCGCCGTTTCCTGCGCCATTTCGCGCCCCGCATCTGCATCCTGATGGAGACCGAGGTGTGGCCCAACCTGATCGATCAATGCCGGCGCCACGGTGTGCCGGTGGCGCTGGTGAACGCGCGCCTGTCGCAGCGTTCGCTGGCCAAGGCGCTGCGCCTGGGCCGCCTGATGCTGGACGCGGCGCGCGCCATATCCCTGGTGGCGGCCCAGACCGAGGCCGACGCCGAGCGCGTGCGGGCGCTGGGCGTGCGCAACGTGGCCGTCACCGGCAGCATCAAGTTCGACGTGGTGGTGCCGGGCGCCGCGCTGGCCGTCGGCGCGCGCCTGCAGCAGCAGATCGGCCAGCGGCCGGTGCTGCTGTGCGCCAGCACCCGGGAAGGGGAAGAGGAATTGATACTGGACGCCTTCCAGCGCGCCGCCCACCTGCCGGCCAACGTGCTGCTGGTGATCGTGCCGCGCCATCCGCAGCGCTTCGACGGCGTGGCGGCGCTGGTGGCGGCGCGCGGCTTGGGCTTGATACGGCGCTCCCAATTGGCGCGCGAGCGCGACGCGGTGCCGGCCAAGGTGTCAGTGCTGCTGGGCGATTCGATGGGCGAGATGTTCGCCTATTACGCCCTGTGCGACTGCGCCTTCATCGGCGGCAGCCTGCTGCCGCTGGGCGGACAGAATTTGATCGAGCCTTGCGCGCTCGGCAAGCCGGTGCTGATCGGGCCGCACACCTTCAACTTCGCCCAGGTCAGCGAAGAGGCCGTGGCGGCCGGGGCCGCCCGTTTGACGCCGGACGCCGACGCCGTGATGCGCGAGGCCGGCCAATTGCTGGCCGATGGCGTGCAACGCGCGTTGATGGGTCAGCAGGCGCTGGGTTTCGCCAACCAGCACCGGGGCGCCACCCGGCGCACCCTGGCGCTGCTGCCGCCGCTGTAGCGCGTGCCCACCGGTGAGGCGGCGCGCATGCCCGATCACCGCGCCGGGCGCCCGGGCGCTGGCACCGCGTGCCTCGCCGACCATCAAGCCCATCAAGTACCACCGTGACGAGACGGTTTTATGGAAACAGCGCCGGCAATTCCTGCGAGCGTTTGCGCAGCGCCTGTTTGGCGCCGTCGTAGTCGGGATACACCGATTCCACCGTGGCCCAGAAGCGCGCGCTGTGGTTCATTTCCAGCAGGTGCGACAGTTCATGCGCCACCACGTAGTCGACCAGGGGCAGCGCGTAATGGATCAGGCGCCAGTTCAGCCGGATCTTGCGCTGCACCGTGCACGAGCCCCAGCGCGTGCCGGCCGAGGATAGCGCGAACGAATGGTAGCGCACGCCCAGCTTGACGGCGTATAGGTCGAGCCGCCGCGCGAACAGGTCGCGCGCCTCCTCTTGCAGCCAGGCGCGCACCTTTTCCTTGAGCTGGTGTTCGGTGCTCACGGGCGTGAGCCACACGTGCAGTTCGCCGCTGTCGCGATTGAAGCTGACCCGGTGCCGCCCGGCCTGGTGCAGGCGCAGGATGATTTCACCGCCCAGGTACGGCAGGGCGGCGCCGTCGGTCCAGACCACGGGCGGGCGTCCCAGGCGCTGGGTGCGGCGTTCGCGCCGTTCGCGCAGCTTGGTGACGATCCAGCCCTGCTTGGCGCGGATCGCGTTGTCGATCTCGCCCAGCGAGACCCGCTTGGGCGCCGTCACGCGCAAGCCGTCGTCGTCGATCATGAAGCCGATCGAGCGCCGGGTCGAGCGCCGCAGCGCGTATTCGAGCAGGTGGGGGCCGAGTTGCAGCTGGCGCAGCGGCGGCGCGTCGGGGTCGCGCGGCGCCATCGGGAACAGGGTCGGCGGCGCGGCGGGGACAGGCGACGGCGCCGGATGGGGCGCAAGGAAGGGAGGGGGCGTGGCGGGCAAAGGCGAGGGCGCGGCCGGGGCCGAAACGGGAACGGGAACGGGAACGGCTGCGGCGGGCGCCGACGGCTGCGCCAGCGGCGCGTGCGCCGCCGAGACATCTTGCGCGAATAAATCCAGTTGCTGACCGTTGACTTTGATGGACTTCATGTGCTGTCGCAGTGTCGGCTCCTGGATCGACGCGCCTATGCCATCGAGCCAGCGCTGTAGGCGTGCGGCGAAATGACGCGCATTTCTGATTCTATCCAATTTTCCACCTGTTGCATCATGCTGTCGGGGGTCTGCCCCTCCGGCGATATCGGTTTGCCGATCGAGACCGTGATCAGCCCTGGACGCTTCAAAAATGATTTTTTGGGCCAGCATTCGCCCGAGTTGTGCGCGATCGGCACCACCACGGCGCCCGTCTCGATGGCCAGGCGGGTGCCGCCGCTCTTGTATTTGCCCTTCTGTCCCACCGGAATGCGCGTGCCTTCAGGGAACATGATAATCCATTGCCCGTCCGCCAGGCGCCGTTTGCCATGCGCCACCACATGTTTGAAGGCGTTTTTTCCTTGCTTGCGGTCGATAGGGATCATGCGCAGCAGCGCCATGCCCCAGCCGAAAAAGGGGATGTACAGGATTTCCTTCTTGAACACGTAGACCAGGGGACGCGGCAGGCTGGGCAGCAGGAAGATCGTTTCCCAGGCCGACTGGTGTTTCGACAGCACCACGGCCGGCGCGTCCGGAAAGTTCTCCGCGCCCTTGACTTCATAGCGGATGCCGCAGATCACGCGCGCGCACCAGATGATGAACACGTTCCAGCGCGAGGTCACATAAAAACGCTTGTTGTACGACAGCGGCGCGGCCAGAAAACAGACGCAGGCCCAGATCACGGTGGCGATCCCCATCACGACGGTAAACAGCAGGGAACGCAGAAACAAAGAGGTATGACGCAATGCGGACTCCAGATTAATTACTGATGGCGATGGTCGGGGCCACCACCGTGACTTTGAGCAGATGGTTGACGGCCGCCGCCAGGTCGGCGAACACCAGGGTGCCGGGCGGCAGGCCGCCGGTCAGATTGGTGCTCGCGCCCTTGCCGGTCAAAACCAGGTAGGGCAGGCAGCCGCTGATGAAGCCGGCCTGCAGGTCGCGCAGCGAGTCGCCCACGGTCGGCACGCCTTTCAAGCTGGTTTTGTAGCGCTGCGAGATCTCGGTGAACATGCCCGGCTTGGGTTTGCGGCAGTCGCAATGGTCGGCCGCCGCGTGCGGGCAAAAGAAGATCGCGTCGATGGTGGCGCCGACCTGCTGGGCCAGCGCGTGCATCTTTTGGTGGATCGCGTTCAGCATCGCCATGTCGAAAAATTCGCGCGCGATGCCGGACTGGTTGGAGGCCACGATGACGCGGTAGCCGGCCTGGTTCAGGCGCGCGATGGCTTCCAGCGAACCGGGGATCGGCACCCATTCCTTGGGCGACTTGATGAAGTCCGCCGAGTCGTGGTTGATCACGCCGTCGCGGTCCAGGATGATCAGTTTGAGCGCCGCGCTGCCCATGTCAAGCCGCCAGCTTCGAAATGTCGGCCACCCGGTTCATCATGCCGTGCAGGCTGGCCAGCAAGGCCAGGCGGTTGTTGCGCAGGGCCGTATCCTCGGCCATCACCATCACGTCGTTGAAGAAGGCGTCCACCTCGTCGCGCAACTGGGCCAGCGTTTTCAGGGTGGCGGCGAAGTCGCCGCCGACGAAGGCCGCGTCCACCTCGGGCTGGACCCGCTGCACCGCCGCCGCCAGCTTGCGCTCGGCCGGCTCGCGCAGCAGGTCGGCGTCGACCCGGCCCGGCGCGACCTCGGTCTTTTTCAGGATATTGGTGATGCGCTTGTTGGCGGCCGCCAGCGAGGCGCTCTCCGGCAGCGCGGCGAAGGCTTGCACCGCTTCCAGGCGCTGCACGATGTCGTCCAGCCGGTCCGGGTTTTGCGCCACCACCGCCTCGATCTCGTTGGGCGAGAAGCCGCGCTCGCGCAGGATGCCGCGCAGGCGGTCCAGCATGAACACGGTGACGTCGGCCACCGGGTCCTTGAAGCCGGCGATGGCGGAAAACTGGGCCGCCGCGTCCGACAGCAAGCCCTGGATCGACAGCGGCAAGCGTTTTTCCAGCAGCATGCGCAGCACGCCCAGGGCGTGGCGGCGCAGCGCGAACGGGTCTTTGTCGCCGGTCGGTTGCAAGCCGATGCTCCAGATGCCGACCAGGGTTTCGAGCTTGTCGGCCAGCGCCACGGCGGTGCCGGTGGCGCTGGACGGCAGAGCATCGCCGGCGAAGCGGGGCTGATAATGTTCGCTGGCGGCCAGCGCCACTTCTTCATGCTCGCCGTCGTGGCGCGCGTAGTAACTGCCCATGATGCCTTGCAACTCGGGGAATTCGCCCACCATGTCGGTTAGCAGGTCGGCCTTGGCCAGCAGCGCGCCGCGTTCGGCCAGGGCCACATCGGCGCCCAGCTTGGCGGCGATGGCGCCGGCCAGCGCGGTGACGCGCGCGGTGCGCGCGGCCTGGGTGCCCAGCTTGTTATGGTAGACCACGTTTTGCAGCAGCGGCAGACGCGAGGCCAGGCTTTTCTTTTGGTCTTGCTCGAAGAAGAATTTGGCGTCCGACAGGCGCGGACGCACCACCCGCTCGTTGCCGCCGATGATGTGCTGCGGCGTGGCCGTCTCGATGTTGGACACGATCAGGAAGCGCGAACGCAGCTTGCCGGCGGCGTCGGTCAAGGCGAAGTATTTTTGGTTGGTCTGCATGGTCAGGATCAGGCATTCCTGCGGCACGCTGAGGAAGGCTTCCTCGAAGCGGCACTCATACACCACCGGCCACTCGACCAGGGCGCTCACTTCGTCGAGCAGCGCCTCGGGCATCAGCACCTGGTCGGCGCCGGCCTTGTCCAGCAACTGGGCGCGGATGCTTTCCTTGCGCTCGGCCAGCGAGGCGATCACGCGGCCCTGGGCGGCCAGGGTCTCGGCGTAGTTGTCGGCGTGCGTGAGGGTGACGTCGCCCGTGCCGCCCTGCATCAGGAAGCGGTGGCCCAGCGTGACGCGGCCCGATTGCAAGCCGAGCAGGGCGAGCGGCACGATGTTGATGCCGTGCAGGGCGCTCAAGCGATGCGCCGGGCGCACGAATTGCACGGTGCTGCCGTCCGGGCGCTGATAGCTCATCAGTTTAGGGATGGGCAGCTTGGCCACGGTCTCGTCCAACGCCGCTTGCAAGCCGCCGGCCAGGGCGCTGCCGGGCGCGGTGTAACTGTAAAAAAAGCTCTCGGCCTTGCCGTCGGGCGCACGTTCCAGCTCGGCCACGGTGACGTGGGGGAAGCCCAGCGCGGCCAATTTTTTGGCCAGCGGCGCGGTGCCGGCGCCGCTGGCGTCGAGCGCCACGCCGACCGGCAGCACTTTTTCGCGGATCGATTTGTCGGGCGAGGTGGCGCGCACCTGGGTCACCGAGACGGCCAGCCGGCGCGGCGTGGCGTAGGCGGTGGCCACGCTGTCGGCTTCCAGGAAGTCGCGCGCCTTGAGGCCGTTGACGATGCCGGCGCAAAAGGCGGCGCCCAGTTTGGCCAGCGCTTTCGGCGGCAGTTCTTCGGTCAGCAGTTCGATGAGCAGAGTTTGATTCATGTCGTTGTTTTTCTGTGTGGCGCTAGAAGGTCAGGCGGTGGCGGCGTCGATGGCGGCGGCAACCGGGGCGATAACAGGCGCGCTGTCGCACATCGGGAAGCCGAGCCGCTCGCGCGAATCGTAATAACCCTGGGCCACCAGGCGCGACAGGGTGCGCACGCGGCCGATGTAGGCGGCCCTTTCGGTCACGGAAATGGCGCCGCGCGCGTCGAGCATGTTGAAGCTGTGCGAAGCCTTCATGATCTGTTCGTAGGCCGGCAAGGTCAGCTGCAATTCCAGCAGGCGCTTGGCTTCCGACTCGTGGCTGGCGAACTGGGAAAACAGTAGCTCGGTGTTGGCGTGCTCGAAGTTATAGGTCGACTGCTCGACCTCGTTTTGATGAAACACGTCGCCGTAGCTGAGTTTTTTCAGCACGCCGTTTTCCATGCGTTCGGTCCACACCAGGTCGTACACGTTTTCCACGCCTTGCAGATACATGGCCAGGCGTTCGATGCCGTAAGTGATCTCGCCCAGCACGGGCTTGCAATCGAGGCCGCCCACTTGCTGGAAATAGGTGAACTGCGTCACTTCCATGCCGTTCAGCCACACTTCCCAGCCCAGGCCCCAGGCGCCCAGGGTCGGGCTTTCCCAGTCGTCCTCGACGAAGCGGACATCGTTTTGCTGCAAGTCCAAGCCGAGCGCGGCCAGCGAGCCCAGATACAGGTCGAGAATGTTTTCCGGCGCCGGCTTGAGCACCACCTGGTACTGGTAGTAATGCTGCATGCGGTTCGGGTTGTTGCCGTAGCGGCCATCCTTGGGCCGGCGCGAGGGCTGCACATAGGCGGCGCGCCAAGGCTCCGGGCCGATCGCGCGCAAAAACGTGCCGGTGTGGAAGGTGCCGGCGCCCACTTCCATGTCGTAGGGCTGGAGCAGGGCGCAACCTTGCTGGTCCCAATAGGTTTGCAGGGTCAGAATAATTTGTTGAAATGTGAGCATCGTCTTGGTCTCTGTGCCGGGGCGCGAGCGGGTGGGTCCGCTAAAGCGCTTAATTTTAGCGGGTTTTACGGGGCGGCTGTGAGACTTCCAGCCGGCGCCCGACAAGTATCATGAAAATAAGCCGGCCGGGGCCGGCCATGTGCGCTGGATCACGGGCTGGCCGCGCCGCGCGTGCGACGCGAATTCCACCAGGCGGCCGCCAGCAGCAGCGCCGCGATGCCCAGGAATAGCTTATTGCCCAGTAAAATGTAGGGTGTGTCGCCGGCCATGCCCTGCACCTGCGCGGCCAGGGTGGCGCGCGTATTGCCGGGCAATTGGTCGACCAGCTTGCCACGCCCGTCGATCACGGCGGTGGCGCCGGTGTTGGTGGCGCGCAGCATCGGGCGCCCCGTTTCCAGGCTGCGCATCTGGGAAATTTGCAAGTGCTGGGCGATGGCGATCGATTCGCCGAACCAGGCCAGGTTCGACATATTGAGCAAGATGGTGGCCGCGGCCTGGCCGCCGGCCGGGGCGCGCAATTGTTCGGCGATTTCCTCGCCGAACAAATCCTCGTAGCAGATATTGGGCAGCACGCGCTGGTCCTTGACCACCAGGGCCGGCTGCACGGGACGGCCGCGATCCATGTCGCCCAGCGGGATGGCCATCAAATTGACGAACCAGCGGAAGCCGAGCGGGATGAATTCGCCGAACGGCACCAGATGATGCTTATCGTAGCGGAAGTTGGCCTGGGGCTGGCCGGGCGAAAAGCCGATCACGCTGTTGGCGTAGCGCTCCGGGCTGTCGCTGAGCGGCAAGCCGAGCAACAAGTGGCTGCCGCTTTGCTGCACGAAGCGGTCCAGGCTGTCGAGATAATCTGGCGGCAACTGGCGCGGCAAGATGGTGACCGCCGTCTCCGGCGTGGCGATCAGGTCGGCCGGGGCGGCCGTGATGGCGCCGTGGTACATGGCCAGCGCCGTTTGCAAATGCTCCATGCTGAACTTTTCCTGTTGCGGCACATTGCCTTGCAGGAGGCGCACCGAGATGGGCCGGCCGCTGGGCCGGGTCCAGCCCACCTGGCCCAGCGCCAGGCCGCCGCCCATCAGCAGCGCCAGCAGCAGTAGCGCGCGTTTGCGGGCCGGATGCGTCAGCAACAGCAAGGCGCCGGCGCACAGGGCCGCCAGCCAGCCCAGGCCATACACGCCGACCAGCGGGGCGAAGCCGGCCAGCGGGCTGACATTGTGGGCGTAACCGGATGAGACCCAGGAAAAGCCGGTGAACAGCCAGCCGCGCAGCAGTTCGGCCAGGCCCCACAGCACCGGCAGCACGATCAGGTTCATGGACGGTAAATTGAGCACCCAGCGCCGGCGCAACCACGCGGCGGCGGCCATGGCGGCCGCCGTGTACAGGCCCATGGACAGCGCCAGCACGGCCACCGCCAGGGCGGCCAGCACGGCCGGCATGGCGCCGAAGTGGTGCATCGAGATATAGAGCCAGTAGGCGCCGGCCGCGATCCAGCCGAAGCCGTGGGCCAGGCCGATCAGGGCGGCGGCGCGCACGCCGGCGCCGCGCAGCACCTGGTAAAACAACAGCGCCAGGCTGACGATTTGCAGCGGCCACCAGCCGAAAGGCGCGAAGCCGAGCACGGCGCCGGCGCCGGCCAGGGCGGCGATGGCCATGCGGCTGGCGGTGCTGCGCGGCGTGGAGGCGGGATCGTTGGCGGCGCGTCGTCTGAAGCGCATGTCAGACGTCGGTGAGCGCCGCGTCGGGCAGTTTTTCGACCAGCAGCACGTGGATCTGGCGCGCGTCGGCGCGCAGCACCTCGAAGCGCAGATTGGCGATGTCGAACACGTCGCCCTTGTGCGGCATGCGGCCCAGGTGGTTGGTGGCCAGGCCGCCGATGGTGTCGACGTCGTCGTCGATCAGGGCGGTGCCCAGTTCCTCGTTGAACTGGCCGATTTCGGTCAGCGCCTTGACCCGCCAGCGCGGGCCGTGCTGGCCTTCCTTGATCGACAGGACGTTGTCTTCTTCCTCGTCGAAATCGTATTCGTCCTCGATGTCGCCGACGATTTGCTCGAGCACGTCCTCGATGGTGATCAAGCCGGCCACGCCGCTGTATTCGTCCACCACGATCGCCATGTGATTGTGGTTGGCGCGGAAGTCGCGCAGCAGCACGTTCAAGCGTTTCGATTCGGGGATGAAGATGGCCGGGCGCAGCATGTCGCGCACGTCGAACGATTCCTCGGCGTAGTAGCGCAGCAAGTCCTTGGCCAGCAGGATGCCGATCACCTTGTCGCGTTCGCCCTCGATGGCGGGAAAGCGCGAGTGGGCCGTTTCCAGCACGGAAGGCATCCATTCCTCGATCGGTTTGCTGATGTCGATCACGTCCATCTGCGAGCGCGGCACCATGATGTCGCGCGCGGACAGGTCGGAAACCTGAAACACGCCTTCGATCATCGACAGCGCGTCGGCGTCGATCAGGTTGCGTTCGTGGGCGTCATGCAGGACATCGAGCAGTTCCGCTCGGTTCTCAGGCTCGGGGGAAATCAGTGCGGTCAGGCGTTCGAACAGTGACCGGTGGGGCTTGGCGTCAGTTTTGACGCCACTAGGGTGCTCTTGCATAGGAGGCGTGAGCCGTTGTCGCGAAGGGATATAGGATACACGAAAAGCGCGGCGCGGCGCGTTTTTGCCAAAAAGTCATGCGGGCGGCTGTCACGACTTTACCAGAGGATGGGAAGCGTTGCGGCGCGTAGGGGGCAAGTTGCGCGGCGCGATCGTGCGGTCCATGGCGTTTTTTTCCCGCCGTCGCCTTCATCCGTTCTCCGCTAGCCACTGCCTGAGCGTTCAGGATAGGGAGGCGTCCATCACTCTGTCAAGCGCTACCGCGTCGTCATCCGGCACGGCTCACACGCCGGCGTCCGCCGCATACGGATCGGCGATGCCCAGCTTGGCGAGCATGGCCGTTTCCAAGCTCTCCATCTCGGTGGCCTCGGCGTCGTCCTCGTGGTCGTAACCTTGCGCGTGCAGCACGCCGTGCACGATCAGGTGGGCGGCATGGTCGGCCACCGACTTGCGCTGCTCGGCCGCCTCCTTTTCCAGCACGTCGGTGCATAAAATCAGGTCGGCCCGGGTCGGCGCGTCGTCGGCGATGTCCTCGCCCTCGTTGTAGGCGAAGGTCAGCACATTGGTGGCGTAATCCTTGGCGCGGTAGTCGCGGTTCAGGACGCGCCCTTCCTCGGCGTCGACGAAGCGGATGGTCAGCTCGGCCGGCGCCAGCAGCGCGGCCTTGACCCAGCGCCGCACCATGGGCCGGGTGATGGCCGTTTGCAGGCGCGGGTCGGGATACTGCACCGACAGGCTCAGGGCGGGTTGCGGCTTACTTTTTGCGGGCATGTTTGGCGGGGGTCGCTTGCAGCAGGGGCGCCAGTTCATGGGCCACCGACTGCGCGGTTTCGTAGGCGTCGACGATGCGCGCCACCAGCGGATGGCGCACCACGTCGGCGCTGCTAAATTGGGTGAAGGCGATGCCGCGCACGTCCTTGAGCACGGACAGGGCGTCGATCAAGCCGCTTTTCTGGCTCTTTTGCAGGTCGATCTGGGTCACGTCGCCGGTCACCACGGCCTTGCTGCCGAAGCCGATCCGGGTCAGGAACATCTTCATCTGCTCGGCCGTCGTGTTTTGCGCCTCGTCCAGGATCACGAAAGCGTGGTTCAGGGTGCGCCCGCGCATATAGGCCAGCGGCGCGATCTCGATCACCTGTTTTTCGAACAGCTTCTGGGTGCGGTCGAAGCCGAGCAAGTCGTACAGCGCGTCGTACAGCGGGCGCAGATAGGGATCGACCTTTTGCGCCAGATCGCCGGGCAGGAAGCCGAGCCGCTCGCCCGCCTCCACGGCCGGGCGGGTCAGGATGATGCGCTTGACGGCGTCGCGTTCGAGCGCGTCCACCGCGCAGGCCACCGCCAGATAAGTCTTGCCGGTGCCGGCCGGGCCCACCCCGAAGCTGATGTCGTGTTCCAGAATCTGGCGCAGGTACGCGATCTGGTGCGGGGTGCGTCCGCGCAGGTCGCTGCGCCGGGTCTTGAGCACGGGGCTGGCGATATCGGGCTCGTTGAACGGCAGGTCGGGATGCTGCTCGGTGGCGGCCGACAAGCCGGCGCGCTGTTCGACCAGGGCCAGTTGCACCTCTTCCAGCGGCACCACCTTGTTGGCGATGTCGTAGAAGCGGGTCAGGATCTGCACCGCGCGTTCCGCGTTGCTGCCGTTGACGATGAATTTTTCGCCGCGCCGGAAAATGGTCACGTCCAGCGCGGCCGAGATCTGGCGCAGGTTTTCATCGAGCGGCCCGCACAAGTGGGCCAGCCGGGTATTGTCGAGCGGCTCGGGGATGAAGTACTGCGGCTGCGAGGGGGTCTTGGTTTTCAACTGGCTCTTTTCAGTTCGGAGGCGGCGGCCACCAGCTCGCCGCGCAGGGTGTA
>JAYVUV010000386.1:0-14647 GCA_043787615.1 Janthinobacterium sp.
GGTAGCGAGAAAAAAAGCGGTTGGAAAAGAGGCTGATGCGCCAAAACCGGGCGCCGCAATGTGGTGAGGGACGGGTCTGACCTGATTCCGATTACCGCGCATGCGCACCCCGATGGCGGTGATCGCGAGCCAGGACCATGTCATGGTGCGCGCCAGCAGCGCGCAAGAGCGGCGGCGGGCGCAAGAGCAACTCAATCTCGCCATCGCGCGTTTCGACCGCTTTTACCGAGGGCGCCGGCACGCCAGTCCCGGCTCGGGCCTGGGCCTGTCGATCGTCAGGCAAACCGCCGCCAGGATGGAAGGCCAGGTGCGGCTCGGCCTTGGGCTCGACGGCGCCGGCTGCGATTTCGTGGTGCGCCTGAGCGTCGCGCCGCAGCGCGCGATAATTTTTCCGTCCTTATCCACTTCACACGACGACGCGCGCCCGATCCCTACTGAAGGCTGTCGATGTAAGCGCAAAACATGTCGGTCATGGCATCGGCGTAGGCGTCGATCTCGGCCCGCGTGCGCGGCGTTTGCGAAAAGCTGCTGCCGACCGCGCTGAAGGTGGTGGTGATCAAATCACCGGCGATCGCGCGGGTGGCGACCGAGACCTCGGGCAGCAATTCTTCCATGAACAGGGCGATCGCGCGGTCCGCCGCGGCGCGCACCTCCCGCACTTCCGGGGTGTCGCGATAGAGCGGGGCGGCGTCGTTGAGCGCCACGCGCATATTGGCTTCTTCGCATTCCGAATGCAGGAAGGCGTGCACCAGCGCGCGCAAACGCGCTGGCGGCGGGCTGGCGACGTTTTCGAGTATCTTGCGCAGCATTTCGGTGGTCTCTTTCCACTCGTCGGCCTGCAAGCGGAACAGGATCGAGGTCTTGTTCGGGAAATACTGGTAGACCGAGCCGATGCTGACCCCTGCCTTCTCCGCCACCCGCGCCGTGGTGAAGCGGCTCACGCCTTCCTCGCCAAGAACCTGGAGCGCCGCTTGCAGGATCGCCGCGACCAACTCGGTGGAGCGGGCCTGTTGTGGTTGCTTTCTTGTGGAAATCTCGGGGCGGCGTCGGGTTGTCATGATGGCTGGCGATGAAAGAGGAGGACGGTGAAAGGATGCGGTGGAGCGAACGCGAGGGATTGATCATATTGTACCGCAACTCTTTGGCGCGTTCCAGGCGGTGCCGGGCGCTCGCCTCGCTCCGCGCGCCATTTCATGAGCGCGAACCTGAGCCATCGACCCGCGCGGCGGGCGTGGCGGACCCGCCAAGCCGGCTGCGCCGGGGCGCCGGCCCGCTTTGCCGGACGGCGAAAAACGCGAGCGTGGACGCGAATAGGCAAAGCGATGGCATGGCCCTATGATGAGTAACAACGCGAGTGTTTAATCGCGTTTTAATCAGACTCTTTAAACCGGACATTTTATGAACACGACTTTGACCTCCTCCCCGCTCGCGCCCTTGCTCGAACGCTTGTTCGCGCAAGCCGATGCCGCCAGCAGCCCAGCCATGGCCACCATGTCGCCCGACGAACGCAAGCGCCTGCTGCGCAGTAAAACCGCGTACCTGCATTTTTACGGCCTGTTGAAGGATTTGTGGCTGCCCGTCTCGCGCGAGGCCGGTTCGCTGCTGTACCTGCTGGCGCGCAGCACGAACGCCCGCAACATCGTCGAATTCGGCACCTCGTTCGGCATCTCGACCTTGCACCTGGCGGCGGCCCTGCGCGACAACGGCGGCGGCCGTCTGATCAGCAGCGAGTTCGAGCCGTCGAAAGTGTCGCGCGCACGCGAACACATGTCCGACGGCGGCGTGGCCGACCTGGTCGAGATTCGCCAGGGCGACGCGCTGCGAACGCTGGCGGTGGATCTGCCGGACAGTATCGACCTGCTGTTGCTCGACGGCGCCAAGTCCCTGTATGGCGATGTGTTGGCGCTGGTCGAGTCGCGCTTGCGGCCGGGCGCGCTGATCGTGGCCGACAACGCCGACTTCAGCCCCGACTATCTGGCCCGGGTGCGCGCGCCCGGCGGCGCTTATGTCTCGGTGCCGTTCGGCGGGGATGTCGAAGTCTCGATGCGGCTCGGCTGAGCGAGGTCCGCGAACAGCCTGCGGTCCGGCCGCCGGGCCGTCGCATCCCGGCGCATCCGATTCGCCGGCGCCGCTCGCCGGCGCGCTAACACGCGGGGCGAAAGAAATCGCCGCCCCGGCCATCGCCGCCGTCTCATGGCATCGGCCGACTTTCCCGTCTCGAACCAGGTTTAGGCGCGCCTCGGCGCCTCGGCGGCGCGCAAACCAGGCCGATCCGCCTCTTCGCCGCAGTGTACAAGCACGTCTTGCGCCTTCTCTCCCGGCCGCCGGCCGTCCTCCTTCCGCTTTTGCCTTTCCCGCCGCCGGCTAGGCCGGTTCGCGCACGCCATGTCGGCCGACGACGACCTCGCGCCGGGCCAGCCTGCGCTCCGTCCGCGCTCTGGGGCGGGGCGCGATCGCGCGGCCGTGTCGGGCGCGGAAATCGCCCTTCTGCGACGCTGCCCCGCGCCGATTTCCTGAACAAAACCTGAGCGACTGTCGCGTGTGCGCCCATCCGGTCGGGCCGATCGGCTCGCGCCCAGAGTGAAAAACGGCGCCTGCGGCGTCGCTCCGGACGCGTAAAAACGCGATCCCGAATGCGATTATCCAAAGCGATGGATTCGTCATATTATGAATACCAACGCGACTTATTCATCACATTTTAATGCTTGCCCGGATCAGGGCGTGGGCGACGCGCTCAGCTAGCCCCTTCATCTAACGCATCGATTAATCGATCATTTATCCAGGAGATTCACATGAAAGTATTCGTCACAGGCGCCACAGGTTGGGTCGGTTCCAAGGTCGTGCGGGATTTGCTCGGCGCCGGTCATCAGGTCATCGGCCTGGCCCGTTCCGATGAAAAAGCCGCCGCGCTGGCGGCCGGCGGCGCCCAGGTGTTGCGCGCCACGCTGGACGACCTGGGCGCCCTGCGCGGGGCCGTCGCCGTCGTCGACGCCGTCATCCATACCGCGTTCGATCACGATTTTTCCAAGTTCGCCGAGAACGCCGACCAGGACCGCCGCGTCATCGAAGCGCTGGGGGCGGCGCTGGAAGGGACTACCCGTCCGCTGCTGGTCACTTCCGGCCTGTCCGGTTTGCCCAAGGGCGCGACCGAGTCGGACCTGCCGAACGCCGCCGGCCCGCGCAGGTCGGACGCCGCCGCCAAGGCGCTGGCCCTGCGCGGCGTGCGCGCCGCCACCGTGCGCCTGGCGCCGTCGGTGCACGGCGTCGGCGATCACGGTTTCGTCTCGATCCTGGTGCGCCTGGCGCGCCAGAGCGGCGTCTCGGCCTATCTCGGCGAGGGTCAAAACTGCTGGTCGGGCGTGGCCCTGCACGACGCCGCCCGGGTCTACCGCCTGGCGCTCGAACAAGGCGTCACCGAGGCCGCCTATCACGCGGTCGCCGAGGAAGCGATCCCCTTCAAGGCGATCGCCGAAGTGATCGGCCGCCGCCTCGGCTTGCCGGTCGAATCGCGCGAGCGCGAGCATTTCGGCTGGTTCGGCATGATGGCGGGCGCCGACATGGCCGTCTCCAGCGCCCGCACGCGCGCACTGCTCGGTTGGAAACCGGAAGGCCCGGGTCTGCTGGCCGACCTCGACCAACCCGGCTACTGCGCATAGGCCGTTCCATGCGCACGCCTATCCTGCCTTCGACGCTCGGCCATGCCGCCATCCTTGCTCTGCTGCTGGCGCTCGCGGGCGGGGCGGGCGCCGCGCCTGCCTTTCCCGCGCCGCCTTACCGCGACCAGCTGCTCACCGAGAAAACCGTGCGGGTGTCCGAGCATGTCTGGGTCATCAACGGTTTTCCCAACATCGCCATCGTGGTGGGCCGGCGCGCCACCCTGGTGGTGGACACCGGCCTGGGGCGTCGTAACGGCGCCACGGTGGCGCGGGCGGCGGCCAAACTGGCGCCGAAAAACCGGCTGTATCTGACCACCACCCATTTCCATCCGGAGCATGTGGCCGGTGTGTTGGGCTTCCCGCCGAGTACCATCCTGATTCGCAACCAGGCGCAGCAGGAAGAACTCGAGCGTCACGGCGCGGCCATGCTGCGCCTGTTCGCCGGCGCGAACGCGCAGTGGGCCGGCCTGCTGGCGGGCCAGCAGTTGCGCGCGCCCGATCTGCTTTTCGAGCGCGACATGCATGTCGACCTGGGCGGCGGCGTGACGGCGCGCCTGTTCCAACCCGGCGCGGCGCACACCGCGGGCGACCAACTGGTGCTGGTCGAGCCCGACCAAACCCTGATCTCCGGCGACGTGGTGCAAAACCAGGTCGGCCCGTACATTTACGACGAGGGCGGCGGCGCGTCCAGCTGGATCGGCATCCTGGAGCAGTTGGCCGCGCTGGGCGTGGAGCACGTCGTGCCCGACCACAGTCCGGTCGGCGACGGCGGCTTGATACCGCGCCAGTTGGCGATGCTTACCGAGATACGCGCCCGCGCGCTCGCGCTCAAGGGCGACGGCGTCGGCGCGGAGCAGGCGGGCGAACAGCTCACGGCCGAATTCAAAAACAAGTATCCGAGCTGGACCATCGACGATTTGACCGGCTTCGTGCGAGGGACCTGGGACGAGGCCGGGCCGGCGGCGCGGGAGGCGACGAAATGACACAGACATTCTTAGGCAGGATGTTCGCCGCGTCGCCGGGCGCGCACGCCGCGCCGGTGCTGACGGCGGTCGGCGGTGCCGTGGCCGCCGAATCGGTCGCGCAATCGGGCGCCGCCGTGCTGGCCGGGGCGCGCGCCTTTCTGGACAGTTTAAGCGAGGACCAGCGCGCCGTCGCGGTGCACCCTTACACCTTCGCCAACGCCGCCAGATGGCACACTTTCCCGCAGGCCAGCCTGGGGCGGAGCCGGGCGCGGCTCGGCCTGCGCCTGGGCGACTTGTCCGAAGCCCAGACGCGGGCTTTCGGCGCGCTGCTTGCGGCGGCCACCGGCGGCGGCAAGAACCAGGGTTTCGACGAGATCAGGCAGCATCTGGCGGTCGACGACTGGATCGCCGCGCACGGCGGTGGGCGCGACTACGGCAGGGGCAATTTTTATGTCGCCTTCCTCGGCGCGCCGGCCGCCACCGGCGTGTGGCAACTCCAGTTCGGCGGCCATCACCTGGCGCTCAACCACACCTACCGCGACGGCGTGCTGGCCGGGGCGACGCCGTCTTTCCGCGCCGCCGAACCGCACAACCCGATCCAGTACGGCGGGGTCGAACTGCGCCCCCAGCGCGACGAGTGGGAAGCCTTTGGCCGCTTGCTCGCGTCGCTCGAACCGGAGCAGGTCGCCGCCGCCAAACTGCGCAAGAAACAAGAGGTGCTGATGCTGGGGCCGGAGGTGAAACACAAGGATTGGAATTTCCCGGCCGCCGCGCAAGGCTTGGCCGGGTCGTCCTTGAGCGCGCCGCAGAAGGCCTTGCTGCTGGAGGCGATCGGTCACTACGTCGACGACGTGTGCGCGCCCGACGCGGCGGCCATCGTGGCCCGTTACGCACGTGAACTCGATGCCACGCTCCTCGGCTTTTCCGGTTCGACCGCGCTCTCGCGCACCGGCGACTACGTGCGCATCGACGGGCCGTCGGTATGGATCGAACTGGTGATGGACCCGCCGCATTCGACCGACCAGCCGCACGTGCACGCCATCTGGCGCGACAAACACGACGATTACGGCGGCACCCGTTCCGACGGCCCGGCCTAGGGATCGCGTTTGCAGCGCTCAAATTGAATCACCGCCGCCAGCCGGCTTCCCCGGCGCGCGAGGTTCCGGCTTCGTCGCGCCTGTTTTTTGCCCGACAACGATGTCGACCGATCGATAATCGATCGACGAACGCGCGCCACGACCGTCGCCATGCACGAGCGATGTCACGCCAACAAACTTTTTGGATACTTATATGACGCAACTACCCACTCACACCCCGTCCTCCGCGGCCGGGGGCGCACCACCGCCGGTCGACGTGTTCCGCACGCTGCTGCCCATCACGCTGGCGGTGTTCATCGGCTTTCTCACCATCGGCATCCAGATGCCGGTGCTGCCGCTGCACCTGCACCAGACGCTGGGCCTGGGAACCCTGGTGATCGGCCTGGTCATCGGCCTGCAATTCGTCGTCGCGCTGCTCTCGCGCGCCTGGGCCGGCAACCTGGCCGACTTGCGCGGCGCCAAGCGCGCCGTGCTGGCCGGCTGCCTGTTCACGGCCGCCTCCGGCCTGGTCTACGCGGCCTCGCTGGCCTTCGTCGCCGCGCCCATCACTTCGACCTGGATCGTGGTGGCCGGCCGCGTCTTGCTGGCGCTGGGCGAAAGCTTGATCGCCACCGGCGCCCTGAGCTGGTCGCTCGGCCTGGTCGGACCGAAAAACGCCGGCCAGGTGATGGTCTGGATCGGTTCCGCGATCTACGGCGCCTACGCGATCGGCGCGCCGCTCGGCGTGGCCGTCAACGCCCGCTGGGGTTTCATGGGCATCGCCGTGGCCGTGACGGCGGTCGCCTTGCTGGCTCTGGCGCTGGCTTCCGGCGTGGCCGGGGTGGCGCCCTCGGCCGCCCGCCGCACCCCGTTCTACAAGGTGCTGGGCGCGGTGCTGTGGCCGGGCGTCGGCCTGGCCCTGTCCAGCGTCGGTTTCGGCTTGATCACCGCGTTCATCGCGCTGTTGTTCGCCGCCAAACAGTGGGGCAACGCCTCGCTGGCTTTCACCGCGTTCGGCCTGGCCTTCATCGGCGCCCGCGTGCTTTTCGGCCACCTGCCGGATAAGCTGGGCGGCGCCAAGGTGGCGCTGGTCAGCGTGGCCGTCGAAGCGGTCGGCCAGTTGCTGATCTGGGGCGCCGACGGCGCGCCGCTGGCCTACCTGGGCGCCGCGCTGACCGGCTTGGGTTACTCGCTGGCCTTCCCGGGCTTCGGCGTCGAAGCCGTGCGGCGCGCGCCGCCGCAAACCCGTGGCCTGGCCATGGGCGCCTACGTCGCGTTCATGGACATCTCGCTGGGCGTCACCAGCCCGCTGGCCGGCGCCCTGGCCGGCGCGCAGGGCGTGGGGTCGGTGTATCTGGCCGGCGCCATCGCCGTCGCGCTGGCGCTGGTGGTGGCGTGGATGCTGCTTTCCAGCGTACCGGCGTCGGCCGGTGCGGCGCCGACCGCTGGCGCCGGCGCGCCGGACGGTAACGGCGCGGCGAAACATGCCGGGGCGCTGGTCGTGAGCGTGCTCGGTCTGGCGCTGGTGTTCGGCGCGCTCTATGCATGGCGCGCGGCGCGCGCCGGCAACGGAGCGCCGCCGCCACGTCCGCCGTCGCCGGTGTCGACCATGCTGGCGCACCCGCGCGCCGTGGCCGGCGAGCTGCAGGCGGTCGGCAGCTTGCGGGCGGTGCGCGAAGTGCTGCTGCCGGCCGATACCGCCGGCCGCGTGACGGCGATCCATTTCAGCGCCGGTCAGCAGGTCGAGGAGGGCGCCTTGCTGGTGCGCTTGGACGACGCGCCCGAACAGGCCGACCGCGCCGCCGCCGTGGCGAAGGCCGATTTGGCCCGATCGCAGCTGCGTCGCTCGCAGGAATTGGCGGCCAGCGGGGCCGAGCCGCGCGCGCTGCTCGAGCAACGCGCCGCCGAAGCGGCGCAAGCGCTCGCCGCGGTGCGCCAACTCGACGCGCGCATCCGCCAAAAGACCATCCGCGCGCCGTTCGCCGGCCGGCTCGGCATCCGCCGGATCGACCTGGGGCAGTATCTCAACGCGGGCGACGCCGTCGCGTCCCTGACCCAGCTCGATCCCTTGTACCTCAACTTCAACCTGCCGCAGCAGGACCTGCCCAAATTGGCGCCGAACGCGCCGGTGCGGGTGACGGTCGACGCGGCGCCGGGGCGCGTTTTCGAGGGCCGGGTCGCCGCCATCGAGCCGCGCATCGACGGCGCCACGCGCAACGTCGCCGTGCAAGCCGTGCTGGCCAATCCCGCCGAACTGCTCAAGTCGGGCATGTACGCGACGGTCAAGCTGGCGCTGCCGGAAACGGCCGACGCCATCGTGCTGCCGCTGACGGCGATCCAGACCTCCGCTTCGGGCGACAGCGTGGTGCTGGTGAAGGACGCCGACGCGCAAGGCATAGGCAAGGCCGTTACCGTGCCGGTGACGACCGGGCGCAGGCTGGGCGACGAGGTGCTGGTCACGCGTGGCGTGCGGGCCGGCGACATCGTCGTGATCGCCGGCCAGAACCGCCTGCAACCGGGCGGCAAGGTGAACATGCTGCCCGCCGCTCCGGCCGTCGCCGCCACCGCCACCACCACCACACGCTGAGGACCGAGCCATGCACTTCACCGACATCTTCATCCGGCGCCCGATCCTGGCGCTGGTCATCAGCCTGCTCATCCTGCTGGCCGGCCTGGCATCGGTGTTTTCGCTGCCGATACGCCAGTATCCCTATCTGGAAAACGCCACCATCTCCATCAGCACCACGCTGCCCGGGGCGACCCAGGAAGTGATGCAGGGTTTTGTGACGGCGCCGATCTCGCAGTCGATCGCCACCGCCAGCGGCATCGAGTACCTGAGTTCGACCACCACCCAGGGCCGCAGCGACATCAAGGCGCGCCTGGTGCTCAACGCGAACGCCGACCGCGCCATGACAGAGATCCTGGCCAAGGTGCAGCAGGTCAAATACCAGCTGCCGGCCGGCGTGGCCGACCCGGTCATCAGCAAGTCCACCGAAGGCGGCACCGCCGTGCAATACGTGGCCTTTTACAGCGACAGCTTGACCATCCCCCAGGTGACGGACTTCGTCAACCGGGTGGCCCAGCCCCTGTTCGCCGGCATCCCCGGGGTCGGGGCGGTCGACCTCAACGGCGGCCAGACCCTGGCCTTGCGGATCTGGATCGACCCGGTCAAACTGGCCGCGCGCGCTCTGTCGGCCGGCGACATCGCCGCCGCGCTGCGCGCCAACAACGTGCAGGCCGCGCCCGGCCAGCTCAAAAGCGCGCTCACCGTCACCAACATCAGCGCCGCCACCGACTTGCGCGGGGTCGACGACTTCCGCCAGATGGTGATCAAGTCCGACCCCGCCGGCGGCTTGGTGCGCCTGGCCGACGTGGCCACGGTGGAAATCGGCGGCCAGAATTACAACAACGCCTCCTTCGCCACCGGCATCCCGGCCGTGTTCGTGGCCATTTCGTCCACCCCGGACGGCAATCCGCTGACCATCGTCAAACAAGCCAAGGAACTGGTGCCGCGCATCCGGGCGCTGGCACCGCCCGGTTTGAAGATCATGCCGAACTACGACGTGGCCACCTTCGTCAACGCCTCCATCGACGAGGTCGAGCACACCCTGATCGAGGCCGTCGCGATCGTCATCGTCGTCATCTTCCTGTTTCTGGGCACGTTCCGGGCCGTCATCATCCCGGTCGTCACCATTCCGCTCTCGCTGGTCGGCACGGCGGCCTTGATGCTGGCGTGCGGCTTTTCGATCAACCTGCTCACGCTGTTGGCGATGGTGCTGGCGATCGGGCTGGTGGTGGACGACGCCATCGTGGTGGTGGAGAACATCCACCGCCATATCGAAGAGGGCGCGAGCCCGGTCCAGGCGGCCCTGGCGGGCGCGCGCGAGATCGTCGGCCCGGTGATCGCCATGACGATCGCGCTGGCGGCGGTGTACGCGCCGATCGGCTTGATGGGCGGCTTGACCGGGGCGCTGTTCAAGGAGTTCGCCTTCACCCTGGCCGGCTCGGTGCTGGTCTCCGGCGTGGTGGCGCTGACACTGTCCCCGGTGATGAGCTCCATGCTGCTGGGCGCCGGTCAACAACAGGGCAGGCTGGCGCGCCAGGTCGAACGGGCCAGCGCGGGCTTGACCGCGCTTTACCAGCGCGTGCTGGAACGCACCCTGGCCGCGCGCGCGGCGGTGCTGCTGGTCGGCGTGGCCGTGCTGGGCGCCATCGTGGTCTTGTTTCTCGGTATACGGCACGAACTGGCGCCGGCCGAGGACCAGGGCGCGGTCATCGTCATCGCCAAGGCGCCGCAGTACGCCGGCGTGGGCTACACCGCGCGCTACGCGGCGAAGATCGAAAAGCTGTTCGAGTCCCTGCCCGAATTCGACAATAGCTTCATGCACATCGGCGGGACGGGACGGGGCCAGAACCAGATGCTGGGCGGCGCCATCTTCAAGGATTGGTCGGCGCGCGCGCGTTCCTCGATCCAGATCCAGGGCCAGTTGCAGGCCGCCGGCGGCGCCATCGACGGCGTGACCCTGACCGCGATCCAGGTGCCGCCGCTGCCCGGATCGAGCGCCGGCTTGCCGGTGCAGATGGTGCTGCGCTCGCCCGGCGACTTCGCCTCGCTGTTCGCCACGGCCGAACAGATCAAGGGCGCCGCCTTCAAGAGCGGCCTGTTTCTGTATGTGCAAAACGACCTGGCCTTCGACAGCCCGCAAGCCCATGTCGCCATCGACAGCGACAAGGCGCGCGCGATAGGCGTGAGCATGCAAGCCATCGCCGACACGCTGGCGGTGCTGGTGGGGGAGAATTACGTCAACCGCTTCAATTTCCACGACCGCTCCTACGACGTCATTCCGCAGGTGCGCGACGGCGAGCGCATGACGCCCGAAGACCTGGGACGCTTCCAGGTCAAGACCGGCTCCGGCGCGCTGGTGCCCTTGTCGACGGTGATGCGGGTCGAGACGCGGCCCCAGGCCAACGGCTTGACCCAGTTCGGCCAGATGAATTCGGCCACCTTGCAATTGCTGCCGCGTCCCGGCATCAGCATGGGCGAGGCGGTGGCCTTTTTGCAAGCGCAGCCCTTGCCGGCCGGGACCGGGGTCGATTGGCTGGGCGAGAGCCGCCAGTTCGTCCAGGAAGGCAGCCGCCTGCTGCTCTCCTTCGGCTTCGCGCTGGTGGTGATCTTCCTGGTGCTGGCGGCGCAGTTCGAAAGCCTGCGCGATCCGCTGGTGATCCTGGTCACGGTGCCGCTGGCGGTGTGCGGCGCGCTGGTGCCGCTGTGGCTGGGCTACGCCACCTTGAACATCTACACCCAGATCGGTCTGGTGACCCTGATCGGCTTGATCTCCAAGCACGGCATCTTGATGGTGTCGTTCGCCAATCACATCCAGCGGCATGAAAACCTGAGCCGGATCGACGCCATCGCCAAGGCGGCGGCGGTGCGCATGCGGCCGGTGCTGATGACGACGGCGGCGATGGTGGCGGGCCTGGTGCCGCTGGTGCTGGCCCGTGGGGCCGGCTCGGCCAGCCGCTTTTCGATCGGCATCGTGGTCGTCACCGGCATGTTGGTCGGCACCTTGTTTACCTTGTTCGTTCTGCCCACGGTCTACAGCTTCATCGCGAAAGACCACCGGGCCGAGCGGCAAGGCGCGCGCGCACGCGAATTGACATCGACGGAGGTATCCCATGCGTATTAATCCAAGAACGGCAGCGTATTCGTCGCTGGCGTGCGCGCTGGCCATGGCCTTGACGGCTTGCGCCGGCGGCCCGGCTTATCAGGCGCCGGCCTTTCCCGGCGCCGGCGCCGGAGTCGGCCCCTGGCAAGGTCCCTTCCTCGGTGCGTCCGCGCTGCTCGATACCGGCAAGGCGCCGCCGGCCGAATGGTGGAAGCTGTACGACGATGCCGCGCTCGACGCCGCCGTGCGCCAAGCCCTGGCGGCCAACACCGACCTGCGCGTGGCGCTGGCCAATCTGGACCGGGCGCGCGCGGTGTACGGCCAGGCGCGCGCCGATCTGCTGCCATCGACCAGCCTGAGCGCCGGGGCCAGCCGCGCGCGCGCGCAGACTTCCTGGAACGGCCCCGGCCAGGCGCCGGTGCAAACGAACTACCGTGGCGCGATCGACATCGCCTACGAGCTCGATTTATTCGGCCGGGTGCGAAGCGAGATCGACTCGGCGCGCGCCGACGCCGACGCGCTGGCCGCGGCCTACGACGCGGCGAAAGTGGTGGTCGCGGCCGAAACCACGCGCGCCTATGTCGATGCCTGCGCCTACGGGCAATCGGTCCTGGCGGCCCGTTCCACGATCGACGTGGCGCGCCGCACGGCCGGCCTGGTCGCGCTTGCGCTGCGCGCCGGTTCCGCCTCGCGCCTGGACCAGGAGCGCTCCGGCGCCGCGCTGGCCCAGGCCGAAGCGGCGCTGCCGCCGCTTCAAGCCAGGCAAAACGTCGCCTTGTTCGAGCTGGCTGCCTTGACGGGGCAAACGCCGGACCAAGCGCCGGCGGCCGCCCGCGATTGCGTCAAGGCGCCCGAGATCGCCGGCCTTATGCCGGTGGGCGACGGCGTCGCCATGCTGCGCCGGCGGCCCGACGTGCGCCAGGCCGAACGCCTGCTGGCCGCCGACACGGCGCGCGTCGGCGTGGCCGTGGCCGAGCTGTATCCGCGCGTCAGCTTCGGCGCCTCGGCCGCTTATCTGCGCAACGACGCCTTGCGCGGCGAGCGCAGTTGGTCCTTCGGCCTCGGGCCGCTGATCTCGTGGACCTTCCCCAACACGGCGCTGGCGCGTGGCCGCGTCGCCCAGGCCAGGGCGCAAGGCGCCGCGTCGCTGGCCCGCTTCGACGGCGCCGTGCTGACGGCGCTCAAGGAAGCCGAGCAATCCTTGAGCCGCTACCAGGGCGCCAGCGCGCAGCGCGACGCGCTGGCGCGGGCGCGCAGCCACGCCGCGAACGCCTTCGGCCTGGCCGAACAGCGCTATCGGGCCGGCTCGATCGCCTACCTCGACGTGCTGGTGGCGCAAAACGGCTTGGTCGGCGCGGAGGCGGCGCTGGCGTCGGCCGATCAGCAACTCGGCTCGGCCAGGGTCGATGTGTTCAAGGCGCTGGGCGGCACATGGCAAGCGCCTTCCGCGAAGCGGCAACCCGATTGATTCATATTTTAGGAGTAGACGATGACAATTTTTTCTCTTTTCGACAAGCTGGTCCCCGGCCCGCGCGCGGAGCGGGTGCGGCATGAAGCGAAACTGCGCACGCTGCAAGTGCGCGACCTTGAGCGCATCACGCCCGGCATGTTGCGCATCACGTTCATGGGCGAGGCGCTGTCGGACTTCGTCAGCCTGGCGCCGGACGACCATGTCAAGCTGCTGGTGCCGACGCTCTCGGGCGAGATCGCGCGGCGCGACTACACCCCGCGCCACTACAATCCGGCCGCCAACACGCTCGCCATCGATTTCGCCCTGCATGACGCCGGCCCGGCCACGCGCTGGGCGCTTCAGGCGCGGCCGGGCGACACGCTGCAAATCGGCGGGCCGAAAAGCTCGTCGGTGCTGGCGCCCGATATTCGGCGCTGGCTGCTGATCGGCGACGAGACGGCTTTGCCCGCGATCGGCGGCCGCATCGAGGAAGCGGCGCCCGGCACCGAGATCACCAGCGTGGTCGCGGTGGCGGGCGCGGCGCAGCAGCAGGTGTTCGAGACCGAGGCGCGGCTCACCGCGCACTGGGCCCATCGCCCGCTGCGGGCGGCCGACGATCCGGCCGCGCTGCTGGCGATCCTCAAGACGATCGCGCTGGCGGAGGAGACTTTCGTGTGGGTCGCGGCAGAAGCGCGGGTGGCGCGCGCCGTGCGCGACTGGCTGGTCAAGGAAAAACGCCATCCCACGTCCTGGCTCAAGGCCGCCGGTTACTGGGTGGCCGGTCGATCCGACGCGCACGACCGGCTCGACGATTGAGCCGATGTCGGCGGCGCGCGCATCGGAGCCGTTCCCGACGCGCGCTTCGAGGGCGAGTCTCAGGCCGCGGCCAACTCGGGCAAGGGGCCGAAGAAACTCAACACCGACACGATTTTTTGCGCGTCGTCGACTTCCACCACATCATAGCCGGCCACCACCAGTTTTTCGCCCACATGCAATTGCCAGGCGTAGCGGTGCAAATGGTGATGCGAATCGACTTCCGATGCCCAGGAGATGATGGCTTCTGGCGATTGGGCGCGGAACTGCGCGACACTGGCGGTGAATTCCTCGACGCCGGTGGCGACGCGGTGCGGGTCGACATAGCGCGTGTTGGCGCCGAACGCGGCGCGCACATGCGCGCCGATGGCGTCGATCTCGCGCGCGTTCCAGGCCGCGAAGTAACTCACGAGACAGGCTGGGCGGGTAGTCATCTTGGTTGGCTCCATGTTAATTGACATCATATAAAAACGCTCGCGTGCGCGTGCGCCTCGCGGCGCGTCGCATATCGATAGTTGCGCAATATAGCATTGTATGCGCGCCGTGCGGCTTGCTCCGCTCTGGCCGGGATCGTCGCCCGATTTTTCACCAAGCCACGCCGCCGGACAGCGTGACGCCGCCCGATGCCGGCGTGGTCACGCTGCGGTTGCCATTGCCGGGCAAGCTTTCCCAGGTCACCGAACCATCGGCGTTCTTGCGGTAATATTTATAGGAAATGACGGTGCCGGCCGGCAGCACCAGCTTGTTGCTCCAGGTCGGGTAGGCGGCCGGGTCGAGCGGGGTGCCCAGATCGGTGTTCCAGGCGCCCAGTTCGGCCGCGCCGCCGGTCACATACACCCATTGTCCCGGCACCGTGGCGGCCGTCACGCCGACGCTGGCCAGCACTTGACCGGCCGTCGCCGCCGGGATGCAATTGTTATAGCGCGCGCACACCGCCTTGGGAATGTCGACCACGGCGCCGGCCTTGATCGAGGCCAGCAGGTTGATGTATTCGCCCATGGCCCAGCTCAGCGGCGCGATC
>JAYVUV010000387.1:0-2954 GCA_043787615.1 Janthinobacterium sp.
GGCACGAACTGCAAACCGCGCTGCTCGATTTCGCCGGCCCGCGTCAACTTGGGCGCGGCGGCACCGTCCGGCTCTGCATACACGGCCACGTCGGGCAAGGCCTTGCCGCCGGCGTCATGCACCTGGACCGTCACGCTGGCCGCGGCCGCGGCGAGGGCGGCGCTTGACGTATGGCAAAGCAGGGCGGCGAGGGCGATGCGGGCGAATGTCGACATGTGCTTGCGATCCCGGTGGATGGACATGGTCTGCCATCGGTCGCGCGGGCAGCGGCGCGACCGTTCCACTTATTGTAGCCCCTGCTTAAAAATTACCGGAAGCGATTTACCTCCCGTGCGCGCTTTTCTACGCAAAGCGTTTCTTAATTCCGTCACCCGCGCGCGCGGCGCGGGCGGCGCCGGTCACGAATCGATGGCGCGGTGGGCTTGGCGCCAGCGCCGGGTCAGATCCTGGGCGGAGCCGATTTCCGCCGGACTCATCTTGCGCGCGATGAGATTTTTGTTACTGGAGGCCGTTTGATCGCCGGACTCGGCCGCCAGCGAGATCCACATATACGAACGCACCGCGTCCTTGGCCACCCCGCGCCCGCTGTTGTACATGCCGCCCAGGTTGTACTGGGCCAAGGCATGTCCCTGCTCGGCCGCCTTGCGATACCAGCGCACGGCCAGCACGTCGTCCGCTTCCACTCCCTGGCCGTTGGCGTACATGACGCCCAGATTGTTTTGCGCGCTGGCGTCGCCCTGCTCGGCGGCGATGCGATACCAGAGCACGGCGCGCGCCTCGTCCTTGGGCACCCCGTGGCCGTTGGCATAGATCACCCCCAGGTTGAATTGGGCATTGGGCGCGCCCTGCTCGGCGGCCTTGCGATACCAGATCAGGGCTTGCTGCAAGTCGCGCGCCACGCCACGGCCGTTGGCGTACATGCCGCCCAGATTATATTGGGCCAGCGCGTGGCCGCGCCCGGCCGCCCGTTGATACCAACTCAGGGCGCGTTCCTCGTCCTTGTCCACCCCCTGCCCGTTCGACAGCATGATGCCCAGGTTGAATTGGGCGTCGGCGTCGTTTTGCTCGGCGGCCCGGCTCAGCCAAGCGTACGCGCGCAAGGGGTCCTGGGCCACTCCGCGCCCCTCGGCGTAGGCCACCCCGACCTGGCGCTGGGCCACCGCGTCGCCCTGGGCGGCGGCTTGGCGGAACCAGGCCAGCGCCTGGCTGTCGCTTTGCGCCACGCCCTGGCCGCGCTTGTAAGCCAGTCCCAGGTTGAGCTGGGCCGTGGCGTCACCCTGCAGGGCGGCCTTGCGGAACCAGGCCAGCGCCAGGGCGTCGTTTTGCTTGGCGCCCAGACCGAGCGCGTAAGCCTCGCCCAACAGCGCCTGGGCGCTGGCCACGCCTTGTTCCGAGGCGCGATAAAACCAGGCCAGGGCCAACTCGTCGCTTTGCGGCACGCCGCGACCCTTCTTGTACATTTGCCCCAGGTTTTGCTGGGCCGACGCATCGCCTTGGGCGGCCGCGCGGCGGAACCAGAACACCGCCTCGCTGTCGCTCTGGGCCACCCCGCGCCCGTTGTAATACAGCGCGCCCAGGTGGTTTTGCGCGAACGCCAAGCCTTGCAGCGCCGCCAGGCGCAACCAGTTGTAGGCCAGCCGCTCGTCGCGCTCGACCCCCTCGCCTTTTTTATACAGCAAGCCCAGATTGAATTGGGCGTAGGCGTTGCCGCGTTCGGCCGCGTCCCGGAACCAGAGATAGGTTTGGTAGCTATCCTGGGCAGTATGGCGATTGTTCATACGAATCCCCAACACTCGAATCGAAATCGGACGGGACGATTGTCGGGTCCGGGCTGCATCGGCAAGTCGCTTGCGGCACACGATGATTAAGTTGTTGAAAGTATAAAACCGAGCGCGCGCGAGCGCTTGATCGCGCACAAGAATCATGGCAGATTGTTATCTTTTTGATGAGTTCGCCTGATTCACGCCTGCAATCGCGGTCGAATCGGGATGAAATCGGCGTCGTTTCGGGGCCGGCGCGGCTTCAGCCGGGCGGACGGCCGGCCGTGGCAGGTTGTATCTTATGCAGAAATTGCGGCACCTTGGCCGCGCTCAAACGGTTCAAGGACACCAGCAAATCGGCCTCGACGGCGGTGATGCCGTACGTGCGGCCCAGATGGCGGCCGATATGGATCAGCACTTCGGCCGCCACCTCCGCGTCCGATTCGGCCCGGTGGGCCGCGCTTTTGAAGGCGATGCCGAGCTGGCGCGACAGCAAGCCCAGCTTGTAACTGGACAAACCCGGAAACACCCGGCGCGACAATTTCAGCGAGCACACCAGGCTGTGATGGGCGGGCGCCAAGCCCAGGCGGGCGCTTTCGGCCAGCAGGAATTTTTCGTCGAAGCTGGCGTTGTGGGCCGACAGGGCGTCGGCGCCGATGAAGTCGAGCAGGCGCGGCACCACCTGCCCCACCGGCGGCGCGCCGTCCACCATGGCTTGGCTGATGCCGGTCAAGTGGGTGATGAAGGATGGAATCCGGACCTCGCAATTGATCAGCGAGACGAAGCGCTCGACCACTTGCCCGCCCACGATGCGCAGCGCCGCCACCTCTGTGATCCGGTCGCCCATGGCGGGCGACAAGCCGGTGGTTTCAAAGTCGAGCATGACGATCGGTTTGTCGAATACATTCATGGCTACCGTCTTTCCCGGTCGGCCGGCTGGGCGGCGGCCCTCATCCGAACTTGCGCACCGCGTCCAGCGCCAGGCCGGCGCCGATGCTGCCGAACAGGTCGCCTTCCACCTTGCGCGCGCCCGGCACCAGGGCCGCGATCTTGTCGCGCAGCAGGCGCACGCCGCTCGAGCCGCCCGTGAAAAACACGGTGTCGACCCGGTCCGGCGCCACCCCGGCGTCGCGCAACAAGGTCAGCACGGTGTGCTCGACCGAGCCGACCAGGTGGCCGATGGCCAGGTCGAAC
>JAYVUV010000388.1:0-3528 GCA_043787615.1 Janthinobacterium sp.
GAGATCGCCGGCCTTGATAAAGCGGCGGCAAGATGAGGTGGCAGACATGAAGCGGCGCGGCAAGCAGGAGCAGCACACTGCGCAAACCCAGCAGCAGGCGTCTTTCCTCTACTCGTTGAAGGCGGTGTTTTGGTCATTTTTCGGTTTGCGCAGGAACAGCGATTTCGAAACGGATTCCGTAAAGATCAATCCAGTTCATATCGTGCTGGCCGGCTTGCTGGGCGTGGCGATACTGATCGGCTTGCTGATTGCGATCGTCAAGTTTGTCGTTTTAAAGTAATAGTAGCAATTTACCGAATACAGTTTGATTGAGGAGATGAAGATGAGTGCACCACACGCCGCCGCGCCGTATTATTTCGTGCCGGGTCCGTCCAAGTGGCCGTTCCTGGCCGGCTTCAGTTTGCTCGTTACCATGATCGGCGCCTCGGGCTGGGTCAACGACGCCGCCTGGGGACCATACGTGAATTTCGCCGGCCTGGCCGGCATTCTCACGGTGCTGTTTTGCTGGTTCGGCGACGCCATCGGCGAATCCGAAAAAGGCTTGTACAACCATCGCATCGATTATTCTTTCCGTTGGAGCATGAGCTGGTTCATTTTTTCGGAGGTGATGTTTTTCGCCGCCTTCTTCGGTGCCCTGTTTTATGCGCGCAGCATCAGCATGCCATGGCTGGGCGATCTGGACCATAAATTGATCTGGCCCGATTTCGCCGCCCACTGGGGCAATGTCGGCCCGGCCGGCACGGTGCAGGAATTCGCCACCATGGGACCTTTCCCTATCCCGACCATTAACACGGCATTGCTGCTGACCTCGGGCGTGACCCTGACCCTGTCGCACCACGCGCTGCGCGCCGGCCACCGCGCCACCACCGCCATCTGGCTGGCCGCCACCATCTTGCTGGGCGCCGTGTTCATGGGTTTCCAAGTGTTCGAGTACATGCACGCGTACAGCGAATTGAACCTGAAACTGACCTCCGGCATTTACGGTTCGACCTTCTTCATGCTGACCGGGTTCCACGGCTTTCACGTGACCTTGGGCGCGATCATGCTGTCGGTGATACTGTATCGGGTGCTCAAGGGCCATTTCACCCCCGAGCAGCACTTCGGTTTCGAGGGCGCGGCCTGGTATTGGCACTTTGTCGACGTGGTCTGGCTGGGACTGTACGTGGTCGTGTACTGGCTGTAACAGCGTCCGGCCGTTCGCGGCCGCGCGTAAAAAAAGCCGCACGCGGGAGATCCGGTGCGGCTTTTTTTATCGCGCGGCTCAGCGGATTCCGGTGGGCGTGATCCAGCCCAGCTTGTAGGAAATCAGGATCAGGATGAACAGGGTGATCGACAACCCGACCCGCATCGCCAGCGCGCGCACCGTGCGGTTGCTCTTGCCCTTGTCGCGCATCAGGTAAAACAAGGCCGAGGCGAGACTGCCGATGATGAGAAGGAAGGCGATGGCGACGACGATTTTCATGGATGATGGCGGTATTGATTGAACTGAGGTCATTGTAATGCGTATCGCGTTTCGTTTTCGATGGATTCCCTTCGTGGCCACCGTGCTGTTGGTGAGCTTGGGCGTGTCGCTGGGGCGCTGGCAAGAGCGGCGCGCCGAGCAAAAAACCGCGCTGGCCGCCAAGCTACAAGCGGGCAACGCGGCCGCGCCGCTGACGCTGGAACCGCGCCCGATGGCGGCCGAGGCGCTCGAGTGGCGCCGCGTGGCGGTCAGCGGCCAATTCCTGCCGCAATGGGCGCTCTACCTGGAAAATCGGCCTTATCAGGGCCGGGCCGGTTTTTATGTACTGATGGCGTTTAAAATCGCGGGTTCCGACCTGCATGTGCTGGTCGAACGCGGTTGGTTACCGAGAAACACCGCCCAGCGCGAACGCATGCACGAGTACGCCACGCCGCAAGGCACGCTGACCATCGAAGGCATCGCCCGGCTCAACGCCGGCCACGTGATGCAGCTGGGCAGCGCGCCGCCGCTGCGTCCGGGCGCGATCGTGCAAAATGTCGATCTGGACCAGTTGGCCGCCGCCAGCGGCTTACGTTTGCAACCTTTCGTGCTGGAACAGCGGTCCGTCGCCGGGCAAGCGGACGACCAGCTGGTGCGCGACTGGCCGGCGCCCTCGCTGGGAGTGGAAAAACATCGCGGTTACGCCTTCCAGTGGTATGCGCTGGCGCTGACGGCATTTTTATTCTTTGTATTGACAGGATTTCGACGTGGAACACACTAAGTTGCAGCAACCCGAGGTGACGGCCGAACAAGCGCGCAAACAACGGCGCGGCCGCTGGTATTTGATATTGGTGCTGGCCGTGTGCGCCTTTCCCTTGATCGCCTCGTATGTCACCTATTATCTGATCAAGCCGACCGGCCGCACCAATTACGGTGCCTTGATCGATCCGCGCACCTATCCGATTCCGGCCAACCTGGGGCTGAGCACGCTGGATGGCAAACCGGCCAGCTTGCAGCAATTCAAGGGCAAATGGATCATGTTGCAAAGCGGTCCGGGTAATTGTCAAGAAGCCTGCAAGAAGCAGTTGTTCGCGATGCGCCAGTTGCGCCTGATGCAAGGCAAGGAAATGGAGCGCCTGGAACGGGTCTGGCTGATCACCGACGCCGAGCCGCTGGACACCATGTTGATGCGCGAATACGACGGCACCAGCATGTTGCGCGTGGCTCATCCAGCCTTGAAGGCGTGGCTGCCGGTGGAGCCGGGCGGCAACGCCGAGCAACATATGTATCTGATCGATCCGCTTGGCAATTTGATGATGCGTTTCCCGAAAGACGCCGATCCGTCCAAGGTCAAGAAAGACATCGGCAAGTTGCTTAAAGCGTCGGCGATCGGGTAAGCCATGCACATGACCTTGGCCCAGATCGGCGTGACGGGGCTGCTGATCGCGCTGCTGCCCTTGAGCATGGTGTGGATTTCGGCGGACGCCAATAAATACCGCAAGCTGGTCTGGGTCACGGTGTTCCTCACCTTCGACTTGATCATGTTCGGCGCCTTCACGCGCCTGACCGATTCGGGCCTGGGTTGTCCCGACTGGCCCGGTTGTTACGGCTTGTCGAATCCCTTCCTGGCGCACGCCCAGATCAGCGCCGCCGAAAGCCTGATGCCGAGCGGCCCGGTGACGCTGGCCAAGGCTTGGATCGAAATGCTGCACCGCTACATGGCGACCGCGATCGGCGTGCTGATCGTCGGCATGATGGCGCAAGCCTGGCGCCAGTGGCACCGCGACCGGCGCGCCGCGTTCGCGCCGTCGCTGCCCACCGCCTTGTTTCTATTCGTCTGCCTGCAAGGCGCGTTCGGCGCCTGGACCGTGACGCTCAAGTTGCAGCCGGTGATCGTCACCATTCACTTGTTGCTGGGCATGGGCTTGCTGGCCATGCTGACCTGGCTGGGCGAGCGCCAGGATCATGCCATCACGCCACCCGCCCGGCCGGCCGCGCCGCCGCCGGTGATGGGACGGTTGCGCAATCTGGCCCTGTTGTCGGCGGCGCTGGTGGCGGTGCAGATCGCGCTGGGCGGCTGGGTCAGC
>JAYVUV010000389.1:0-6763 GCA_043787615.1 Janthinobacterium sp.
GTCGCACACGACCAAGCCGGTGCTGGTGCACCGGCTGATCCGCGAACCCGGATCCTAGCATTCTAATTGTTGCGCGATTACCAATTTCACCGTAGTCTACGGTGGCCCGTACTTACAGTAATTGCAAAAAACAAACTACCGGTAAAACCGGAACTTTACATTGCCAGATTGCCTACATATGATACGAATAGTAGTTGCCGACGACCACACGATCATGCGCGAAGGCCTCAAGCGCATTCTCGACGGCGCACTCGACATCGACATCGTGGGTGAAGCCATCAACGGTTTCGAAGTGCTTTCGCACGTGCGCCAGGGCGGTTTTGACCTGTTGCTGCTGGACCTGTCGATGCCCGGGCGCAGCGGCGTCGACCTGATCCGCCAGATCAAGGCGGAGGCGCCCAAGCTCGCCATCCTGATCCTGACCATGCACGAAGAGGAACAGTACGCGGTGCGCGCCATCCGCGCCGGGGCCCAGGGTTATCTGACCAAGGAGGGCGCCGGCACCCAGCTGGTGGGCGCGATCCGCAAGGTGGCCTCGGGCCGGCCCTACATCAGCACCGAGGTGGCCGAGCAACTGGTGCTCAATATCATGATGCCCAATGAAAGCCTGCTGCATAAACAATTATCGGATCGCGAATTCGAAGTGTTTTCGCTGCTGGTGGCCGGTAAATCGATCACCGAAATCGCCAATAGCTTGCACTTGAGCGTGAAAACGGTGAGCACCCATAAAACCCGCATCATGCAAAAAATGGGCATGAGCTCGCTTTCCGAAATGGTCCAATACGCGGTAGCGCACCGTTTATTGTCGCCGTTTAAAACCTGAAGCGCGCGCCCGGCCTCTCGGCCGGCGGCGCACGCGCCGCCTTTTCTCGATTCACGCTTCTTTCCGGCCGCCCTTGTAGGAGCAATCCTACGATTATCGCGCCAGCTTCTACCGCCATATTCAGCCGCCGCTGATATCAATCAAGGTCTCGCGTTGGCATACTGAAACCTGAGCGAATCAAGTTGCACGCCGTTTAGGACGGCGCGCCACGCGCCGCCCGCGGGGCTGAACACCGGCAGGTTTGAACGGTCCAATCGACCGCTCGGGTTTGTCGCGGGTCGTCGCTTCCGTCCACTCGAAGTTTGAATTACCTGTCACCAGGAGATAAGCATGCTGTCAACGCAAACGTCTGAAATCCGCGCCACCACGCCGTCGGCAGTGCAGACCTCTTCAATGGAAGCAGGCCGCCAGCGCCAGGGGCGTCTGTGGTCGAATTTGAAAGAGGTGTGCGATCTGCTGCATATTTCCACCGCTTGTTCCATTGCCGCGGATGAATTACTGTTTCAACATGTGCAATTTAAAACGGGCCAACGCGTGCATACGATAGGCCAGCCCTTCGATACCTTATATATCGTCAATTCGGGTTTTTTGAAAACCGTGCTGATCGACGAATTCGGCAACGAACAAGTGCTCAGCTTTCCCATGAAAGGCGACATGCTGGGGGTGGACGGCATCCATTCCAAGCATTATTCGTCGGAGGCGGTGGCCCTGTCCGATTGCGATTTGATCTTGCTGCCCTTTAAAAAATTGACCGCGCTGGGCCGCATCCATCTGGAACTGGAAAATGTCATGTACGGCGTGATGAGCCGCGAATTGGTGCGCGAGCAAGCCATGATCGGCATGCTGGGCGCCCTGTCGGCCGAGGCGCGCGTGGCCCGCTTCCTGGTGTCGCTGGCCGACCGCTTCGCCCAAATGGGTTATTCCAGCAAGCTGTTCAACCTGCGCATGACGCGCCACGAGATTGGCAGCTACCTGGGCTTGACGCTGGAAACGGTGAGCCGCACCCTGTCGGCCTTCAATGAAATCGGCTTGATCAGCGTGGACCAGCGCACCATCGGCATCAAGGACGCCGAGGCGCTCAAGACCCTGCGCCGCTTGCCGCCGTCGCGCTCGCGCGCCAAGCAGCTGGCGGCGGCCAAGCTCAAAGCCGGCGCCGAGGCCCAGCTGGCGGCGCCGGCGCAGTTGCTCGCCACCATATAACACTAGTCGTCGCCCCGCCCGCCCGGCCAGCCCAACTGGACCGGGCTTTTTTTATGGGGCGCCGCCCGGCGCGGCGCAAATAAGACTTGCGTTTATGGCAGGCCTCATCAATAATGCAAATACGAATCATTCTCAATAACGCGATCATGCCGACCCTTCTTGCCCCGCCCTGCGCCCCACTCTCCGCCCAGCCCGTGTCGTCCGGCGACCAGGGCGTCGCGCCGGCGCAACAAACCATCGCGCGCACCACCAGCGCCGCCCTGCTGCAAGGTGGCCGCGAAATCGAAATCGCGCACGCCGGACGAATTTATCGCTTGCGTCTGACCCAGTTGAATAAGCTGATTCTTACCGCCTGAGCCGTTCAGGCAAGGCGCCGCGCGGCGCCCCTTCCCACCCGCCAGCCAGGCCGCCTCCCGCCGCGCCATCGCCAGCCCACCACCAGGAGCGTTTGATGGCCAATCGTATCGAATCCGTTTCGCTCGCCCCGCACGCGGGCAGCCACCAGCCCGAGCTGATGCTGTCGGCCGTGCTGCATCTGATGTCCCATTACACCGCGCGCGGCGCCGAGCAGGGAGCCTGCCTGAAGCTGGCGGCCGTGATCGAACGCCATTTGCACGCGTTGGCCGATCTGCCCGGACTGGCGCCGGTGTTGCAGGCGACTTGCCAGCAACTGTCGGAACAGTGGTCCGTCGTGGTCGAACGCCACGCGCCCCTTCCGCCGGCCAGCTCTTTGCTGAGCCGCATCGCGGCCGGCGCCAAGGCGGCGGCCAGGGCCGCCACGAGCGACAAGGCCGCGCCGGCGGGAGCGAACCATGTGCGATGAAAAGCAAACCGGTCTGGCCGCGAACGCCTGCGCGCACGGCGCCGCCCCGGCGCAGGCTTCGCGCCGGCGCCGCATCTGGGAACTGTCGCATGCTTGCCACTGCCCGCTGGTCGGGGTCGGCGTGCCGCTGGGCGCCCTGCGCAAACTGATAGGCAAATTCACCAGCGGCAAGGTGCAAGCCAGCGATTACGAACTCCATGTGGGCGCCGTCAGCGAATGCGCCGCGCGCAACGGCTTGTCCGAAGCGGTTCAAAAAGACTTGGAGCGGCGCTACGCGGACGTGGTGCGCTGCTTTCGCGCCGCGAAGAACGCCGATCAAGTCGACACGCTGTGGCGCGAAGCCATGGCCAAGGGCGACGTGGCCGGCGCGTTTTGGGCCGCGCTCACCCATCCGCGCTGCGACGCGGAACTGGAAGAACAGATGTGCCGCGACTTGCACATGATCCAGCATCAAGCCGGCGCCTGCGTGCGGGCCGATCTGGGCAAATTCAACGCCATGGTCGAGGAAAACGCCAGGCTCGCGCACGAAGTGGCGCGCCTGCAACAGCGCACCCACGCCTTGCTGCTGGAAAAAAGCGCCGACAAGGCTCGCCACGACGCCCAAGCGATGCAGGCGCGGGCGGCGGCGGTCGGCAAAGACAGCGCGATCGACGCCTTGCGGGTCGAGCTGGCGCGGTTGCAAGCGTCGATTCCGGGCTTGGAATCGCGGGCCAGGCTGGTCCAGCGCCTGGGCCTCATGGAAGAACGCGAACGCGAGTGGCGCCAGCAACTGGCCGAGTTGCGCCAAGCGCAACCGCGCGAGGCGCCGGCGGCGCCCGCCGTGGCCGCTCCTGCGGCACAGGCGCCGGCGCGCAGCGTGAAAATGCCGATCCGCCTGGTCGACCAAAGCGTGCTGTGCGTGGGCGGGCGCAGCGGCAACGTGGCCACCTACCGCGCCTTGATCGAACGGGTGGGCGCCCAGTTCGCGCACCACGATGGCGGACTGGAAGACAACGCCAGCCTGCTCGACTCCAGCCTGGCAGCGGCCGATCTGGTGATTTGCCAGACCGGCTGCATCAGCCACAGCGCCTACTGGCGGGTCAAGGATTACTGCAAACGGCACGGCAAACGCTGCGTCTTCATCGACAACCCCAGCATTTCCAGCCTGGCGCGCGGCTTGCAGGAAGTGAGCGGCGGCGCGGCGCTCGAACAGCCGGCCTGACACAGCCGCCGGCGGCGTGCCAAGCGCGGCCGGTCACCCGGTCGCGCCCAGACGAGCCGGCGCCCGCGCCCTTCAAGCCACGATGGCTGTGACGCGTAGCTCGATGCGCATCGCCGGCGACCCGAGCGCGGCCACCCCAACTGGGTCCAAATCGGCGCATGACGCGGCATGTCATGTCGAAACAGGCACACCATGGTCTCGTTCACTCGCGGCGCAAACCCGCCCACATGGTAACAATTGACGTGGACCACATGCTCCCAGCCGACGCCGGCCACGGCAAGGTTTTTCCCGCGTTGCTAAAGGCCCGGGCGATTTTGTCCTCCACCGAGGCGGGAAATTGAAACGCCTCGTCCCAGCCACCCTGGCCGGAGGTTCCGATCGGGTCGCCGACCTCGACCGCTTGCGCGTAATGCGGCGTTTTCAGCAAGTATTCGCCGTATCCGGCATGGAGGCGGGTGAACATGGCGCGGCGGCGGCGGCAGGGGCGAAGCTGGAAGCGGCGGGCTCCCTGTCGTGTTGCGTTCTTGTTGGGGTAAATAAAGATCGTATGGATGCGAGGGCACATTTTTATGCGCCGACATGAACCCGACACGCCAGCTAATACACATCGCGCCGGTAGCGGCCTTGCGCCGCCAGCGCGTCGAGCTGCGCGCGGCCCACGATCCGTTCCAGCGCCCGATCTACGCCGCCCGCCATGCCGTCCACACTGCCGCAGACATAGATCGCCGCGCCCCGCGCCAGCCAGCGCCGCACTTCCTCGCCCTCTTCCGCCAGCCGGTCTTGCACATACAGGCGCGAAGGCTGGTCGCGCGAAAACACCATGTCCAGGCGCGTCACATGCCCCGCTTCGCGCCAGGCTTCGATCTCGTCCCGATAATGGAAATCGTGGGCCGCGTGGCGCTCGCCGAACAGCAGCCAATTGCGCCCGTGGCCGTCGGCGGCGCGCGCCCGCAAATGGCCGCGCAAGCCGGCCATGCCGCTGCCGTTACCGATCAAAATCAGCGGGCGCCCGGCGTTTTGCTCCAACCGAAACCGGCGGTGCGCGCGCAGGCGCAGCGCGATCGGCGCGCCGAGGGGCGCCTCCAGCGCCAGCCAGCCCGAGGCCGCGCCCACCCCGCCATCGGCGTGCCGGTGCAAACGCACCAGCAGATGCACGCGCCCGTCGGCCGGAATCGAGGCCACCGAATACTCGCGTGGATGGTCCGGATCGCCCGGCGCGGCGATCTGCGCCAAGTCGCCCGAGCGCCAATCGGGCAGCGCCGCGTCGACCGGCTCCAGCTCCAGATGATACAGCGGCGCGCCAACGCCGCCCGCGTTGAGCAGGCGGCGCTCGCACAGGCGCCAGGGCACGAAGGGCGGCGCGCTCCAATCGGGCGCGTCGCTGGTGCCGGCCAGCCGGCTCAATTGCAGGCGCCAACTGTCGATGGCGGCGGCCTGCCCGCGATCGACTTCGATCGGGTCGAACAGGCGGGCCGCGCCCTGCCCGGCCAGCCAGGCATCGAGGGCGCGGCCGAAGCCGCAAAATTCGGCGTAGCCGCGGTCGCCCAGCGCCAGCAGCGCGTAACGCAGTCGCGCCAGCGGCACGCCGGCGGCCATCGGCCCGGCCACGAAAGCGGCCGCCTGATCGGGCGCGTCGCCCTCGCCATAGGTGCTGACGATGAACAGAACCCGCTCGGCGGCCGCCAGGCGCGCCGCCGTCAATTGTCCCAGCTCGCACAACCGCGCGCCGACGCCGGCCAGGGCGAGACTGTCGGCGGTGTGCCGCGCCAGTTGCTCGGCCTGGCCCGTCTGGCTGGCGTAGGCGACGATCCAGTCGTCCGGCGCGGGCGCCGGACCGGCGTCGCGCCCGCGCCACCAACGCAAGCAAGGCAGCAGACAGACCACGGCGTACGCGCCCAGCAGAACGGCCAGCCAGACCAGCCGCGAGGAATCGATGGTCATCATGGTTCCAGCATGCGCGTCAAATGGCTGCTCATCGACTCGACCGGTCCCGCCTCGCCGCGCGTCAGGAAACGCGCCGCCAGCCCCCGGCTTTCGGCCAGCGCCAAGCCGGCCCGGGGTCCCAGCACCGTCAGCGCGGTGGACCAGGCGTCGGCCGCCATGCATTGCGGGTGGATCACCGTCACCGACGCCAGTCGATGTTCGATGGGCCGGGCGCTGCGCGGATCGATGGTGTGGGAATAGCGCACGCCGTCGCGTAGAAAATAGCGCCGGTAGTCGCCCGAGGTGGCCACCGACAAACCGTGCAGCGCCAGCACCAGCGGCTCCGGTCCCGCGTCGCCGCCATCGTCCACCTGTTCCAGCGCCACCCACCACGGCTGGCCGTCCGGCTTGGTGCCGGCGCCACGCAGCTCGCCGCCCACCTCGACCAGATAATGACGCATCCCCAGGCGCTCCAGATAAGCGGCCAGCCGGTCCACGCCGTAACCTTTGGCCACAGACGACAGGTCGAGCAGCACGCCGCCCGGCTGGCGCGCGCGACCGGTGGCCGCCTCCAGCGCGATGGGCAGATCGCCGCGCTCGGCCAGCAGCCGGGCGATCCGCTCCGGCGCGGGCGCGCGAAAATCGGGCCGATCGAAGCGCGCGCGCGGCCCGAAGCCCCAGGCGTTCACCAGCGCGCCCGCGCCCGGGTCGTAGGCGCCGCCGCTGGCGCGCGCCACGCCGTCGGCGAACTCCAGCACCTCGAACAGGGCCGGCGGCAAAGCATGCCAGCTGC
>JAYVUV010000390.1:0-4799 GCA_043787615.1 Janthinobacterium sp.
CCAGGCATGGTCGCGCACCAGGGCGCGGCTGTCGATCAACTCCAGATTGTAAATACCGCGCTTGGTCAGCATGAATTGATTGACGGGGAATTCTTCGCCGCCAGGATTCGGATACACCTCGGAAGCCCAGGTGTCGCCGCCGAAAGCGACGATGCCCAGGTCGGCCAGCCAGCGCGCCGCCTCCATGTCGATACCGGGTTCGGTGTCGAGGAATTGCTTATTATCCTTGCCGATCAAATTCAGCCAGCCGGTGTGGAACAGCACCACGTCGCCCTTGCCGATCGCGATGCCCTGCTTTTTGAGCACGGCCTTGAGATCGGCCACGGTGAACGCGGTGCCGCCCGGTACGATATCCTTGCCAAAATGGGCCGCCATATCGAGCACCACCCCGCGCGTGACCAGGGGCGGCACTTTTTCCACACCCAGCTTTTTCACGCCTTCGACGGTGACGAAGTCGGCCGCCCTGTTACCGTTGTAATACACGTGATCGATGCCGATGTGGCCGATACCGTTGAGCTGGGTACCGACCCCGGTCCAGGCCACGGCCAATTCATCGTTGAAGGTGAATTTATTCGGCCCGGAGGACAGCCCGGCTTGTTCGCCCGGCTGGATGTTGTACAGCTTAAAACTACGGTGGCGAAAAGCCGGCAAGTCCTTGCTGACCGGCACGGCAAGCGGATAAGTTTTTCCGGTCTTGACCAGTTTGACGGCCTTGAGCACCAGCTCGGGCGTCAACAAATTGGCCGCGCCGATCTCGTCGGCCGGGCCGTAGGGCGACACGCGCCAGTCCGCGCTCTCCGGCGGCGTCGCGTTGGCGGAGGCCGGCGCGGCGCCGACGCCGTGCGCGCTCGCCAGCATGGCCGACGCCATGGCGACTTGTTTGAAGTGTTCCATCATTGTAAGTTCCCGGTCATATTTAAGAGTTCGTCAATATGCCCGCCGCCGGTTCTTCAAACAAGGGCGCACGGTTGAATCACCTTTGCTCCCGGAGCAACAATCGCGCGCTGCGAATCGGGCGCGGTCGGTGCGGTACAATATGCGCCGGCCAGGACGCCGCCGGCGCCATGCCATTTTAAGCAGGGTTCGAGATGAGATTATTCACGGTCTCCGATCTCCATATCGACCATACGGAGAATCTGACGTGGCTGAAACAACTATCGCGCAGCGATTACACCGACGATGTATTGATATTGGCCGGCGATATCGCCGACGAGGCCGCGTTGCTGCGCTGGAGCTTGCAACATCTGGCGGCCCGCTTCAAGAAAGTCTTGTTCGTGCCGGGCAATCACGATCTGTGGACCATCCGCTCCGAACGTGAACCCTCCTTCGATAAATTCGCCGCGATCCAGGCCATGTGCCGCGATGCCGATATCGGCATGCAAGCGTATCGATTCGGCGCGACGCTGATCGTTCCGCTGCTGGGCTGGTACGACCAATCGTTCGGCGTACCGAGCCGCCAATTGCGCGCCGCCTGGATGGATTTCAGGGCGTGTAACTGGGAGGGCCGCGACGATGACGAGGTCAGTGGACTATTCGACGCCATGAATCCGGAACCCGACACCGCCGGCGCGGCGCGCGTGGTCACGTTTTCCCATTTCCTGCCCAGAATCGATTTGATGCCCGACTCCATGCCGTCCAAATATCATTATCTGTATCCCGTATTCGGCTCGCTGCGCCTGGAACGGCGTCTACGCGCACTTGGTTCGAGCATGCATATTTATGGCCACAGCCATTTGAACCGGCGCGTCCGGATCGATGGCGTCACGTATATTAATAACGCTTTCGCCTATCCGACCGAAGCGCGGATCGCGGCCAAAGTTCTTTTGCAATTGAATGCCGCATGATTCCGCCCGATTTCGCCAGCACCCATCCGCTCGGCGCCGACACGCTGCATATCTGGATCGCGCGCGACGACGAGATCGTGGACCCGGTTTTGCTGGACCAATACCGCGACTGGCTCACGGAACAGGAATCCGCACGCATGGCGCGATTTATGTTTCATAAAAACCGGCATCAATATTTAATCACGCGCGCGCTGCTGCGCGCCACCTTGTCGCTGTATGCGCCATCGCTGCCCCCCGCGCGCTGGACTTTCGCCAGCAATGAATGGGGCAAGCCGTCGATCATCGCGCCGCCCACGCCGCTCGCTTTCAATTTATCCCATACCGACGGCATGGTGGTGCTCGCGGTCGCCGCCGGCGGCGAATTGGGTATCGATGTCGAGCAAATCGATCGAACGGTCGGTTTCGATATCGCCGACCGCTTTTTCTCGCCACTGGAGGTGGCCGACCTGTTCGCCCTGCCCGACTCCGCGCGCCAGCAAGGTTTTTTCGACTTGTGGACCTTGAAAGAGGCGTATATCAAGGCTTGCGGCATGGGTCTCTCCATTCCGCTGGATAGTTTTTCGTTCCGCTTTCCACGACCCGGCCACATCGATTTCGCGCGCGACGCGCGCCGCGCGGAAGATACGGAAAATTGGCACTTTCGCCAAGGCGGCATCGACCGGCACGCGCTGTCCCTGTGTTGCACTCCACCCGATTCCGAATTGGAGGTGCGCACTTTCCAAACGGTGCCCGGTGATTCGATCACGCCGCTGGCGATGCCGTTTTATCGCCGCTCGGCGAACAGGTAAGCCGTCCGGCACCGCGCCGACTATATTCGCCGGACCGCCTGATAAAATACCGGCATAAACATCATTCTATTTTTCCGCCGCACCGTGTCAGCGCCCTGCGCCGACCCCGCATTGTCCCGTTAGGATAGCACGAGGCCGGCGCTTTATAGTGCGGCGAGCGCACTGAAATTGCATACAAAAGTCCCCGCGATGTCATTTCAAAACGCTGTAAGGTTCTGGCGTCTCGCCACAACTAATCCCATACAAGCCGGCGCAGTGTATCAGCCGACGCCGGCAGGTTAATTCCCTCTATTCGAACGATATCGCGTTCACCGTTCCACGACGTAGCAACCCTGATTAATATTTTGCCAATTGAGAACATGAATACTCGCATCCACCCGCAAGCGCGCACCACGCCCAAGATTCGCCAGGAAATCAAGGATTCGGGCTTGTCCGAGCGCGAAGTCGCCAAAACCTTCAACATCACCCGGGCGACGGCGGCCAAGTGGCTCAAGCGCGACGATGTGCAAGACCGCTCGCACCGCGCCCACACCATGCACACCACCTTGGATTCGCTCCAGGAAGGTATCGTGCTGGCCTTGCGCCAGCACCTGTATTTGCCGCTGGACGACTTGTTCTCCATTACCCGGGAATATATCAACGCGGACGTATCGCGCTCCGGTATCGCGCGCTTGTTGAAACGGGAAGGCATGGGCCGGCTCGAAGATATCATTCCCACCGCCGAGGGCGAAACCATCTCGGCCAGGAACACCTTCAAGCACGAAGCGCCCGGCTACTTCCAAATCGCCATCCAGTCGCTGCCGCCGCTGCTCGACGACTCTTGCTCGCGCTTCGTCTATCTGGCCATCGACCGCGCCACGCGCTGGGTTTTTATGGCGATCCAACGCGACTTGAGCGCCGCCAGCGGGGTCGATTTCTTCGACCGTCTGATGTTGGCGTCGCCGGTCAAGATAAGTAAAATTCTGACCGGCGGTGTCAGGGCGTTCAGCGACCGCTCGACTACGCCGGACCGGAAAGCGAGCGGCCGCCACCCCTTCGACCTAGCCTGCGCCGAGCTGGCGATCGCGCACCGGCTGTCGGGCCAGAACCATGCATCCGAGGCCGCCACGCGCCGCGACGAGCGTGTGCGGCAATTGCTGCAAGCGCTGCGAGTGGCCAGCGAGGCCGAACTCGAAGCCAGTCTGCTCAGCTATGTGGAACTGTACAACCACCGCATGACGCAAAGAGCGACCGGCGGCCAAGCGCCGGTGCGCGCCTTGCAGGCATGGTATCGGCAACGGCCCGAATTGTTTGTGCGGGCGGTGTATGCGCGACTGACACTGGAGGCCGAATAAACGGTCGCGCGCAGCCTCGCATGGCAGCGCCGGCCCGCGCCGGCCCCCGACACCGGCGTGATTTAACCGGCATAGCTCCACAAAATATAAGAGCGGTTCAAGTCGATGCCCGGATAACCCTGCTTATTGATGGCCGCCAGCAGCGCTTCGGCTTGTGTTTTCCCATCGGCGGAAAACTCGCCGATATTCGGATCGAACAGACAAAATTCGCTCGACTTGCCCAAGGTGCTGTACGGCCGGTACAAGCCGATCGAATGCGCGCCCGAACTACCTTTGATGGACAGGATGAAGCAGCGCGACGGACTGGCCAACACCTGGGTCACGATCTTGGCCACTTCATCGTTGGGCAAGCGCTGCGCGTATCCCTGCTGGGCCGAAGCCGTGACGTCGGCCTGGGAATAAGCGAGGCCGGACTTTTTGAGTTCGTCGCTGGTGGTCTGGTCCGGAATCAACCTCCCCTGGCTGAAGGCTTCGTACTCGCGCTGTAATTGCACCGCGCCTTGCAAGCGCTTTATATCGGCCAGCAAAGGCTGTTTCAGCGCGTTGGCGTCGCCCCAAAACGGGGTACCGTCTTTTTTGGCGCGTAACCACATGACGGCCAAGGCGCGGCATACACCGTTGCCGATGACGATATGCTCGGCGGTCGCTTGCGCCGCCTGGTCGTACTCGTGGATGCCCTTGAATGTCGCGGCGATGGTTTGATAATGCATGGTGCTCTCCTGGTCGAACGAGATGGATCGGTTTCATCGCCGGGCCGGTGGCGCGCAAAGACCCCGCGATGTCGGAAAACAGGCTGGCGAGGCCAACCCGCGCGCCGGCCGAATTCGCTGCGA
>JAYVUV010000391.1:0-9342 GCA_043787615.1 Janthinobacterium sp.
TATAAATAAAAGTATAGTTAATGAAAGCCGAGCCGAACTGGGAGTGGTATCGCACCTTTTTGAAGGTATTGGAAACAGGGTCGCTCTCAGCGGCGGGGCGCCTGATGGGCTTGACCCAGCCGACCGTGGGGCGGCACATCGATAGCCTGGAAACCGCCTTGGGCTTGAAACTGTTCACCCGCTCGTTCGACGGCTACGCCCCGACCGACGCCGCGCTCGAACTGAAGCCTTACGCCGCTGGCGTGGCGGCAACCACGGCGGCGCTGCGCCGCGTGGCCAGCGGCCATGGGGACGGGGTGCGCGGCACGGTGCGGGTGACGGCGAGCGAAGTCACCGGGGTCGAGGTCTTGCCGCCCATCCTGACGGCGCTGCGCGTCGCCCACCCGGAATTGACGATTGAACTGGTGTTATCGAACAAGGTGGACGATTTGCTTCACCGCGAAGCCGACATCGCCATTCGCATGGTCAGGCCGGTGCAAGACGCGTTGGTGGCCAAGCGGGTCGGCGACATCGAGCTTGGCTTGCATGCCCATGCCCGTTATCTGGAGGCGCGCGGCGTGCCCGCGAGCATGGAGGAGTTATCCGCGCACACCATCATCGGCTTCGACCAGGAGAATGCCTTTCTGCGCGCATTGCAGGACCGGTTTCCGGCATTGGCGCGCCACGGTTTCGCGCTGCGGGCCGACAGCGATCTGGCCCAGCTTGGCGCCATTCGCGCCGGGTTCGGCGTTGGCGTGTGCCAGGCGGCGCTGGCGGCGCGCGACCCGGCGCTGGTGCGTGTATTGAAAAGCCAGTTTTCACTGAAAATGGAAACCTGGATCGCCATGCACGAGGATTTACGCGCCAGTCCGCGCTGCGCCGCGACATTCGACGCGCTCGCGGCCGGATTGCTCGCCTACATACAGGGCGACCCACTTCCAGTCGATTGATGTGCCGCTCCGGGCGTTCGGCCGTCCGGTGCGCGCCGCTCGCTGCGGCGGATGGCTTATTGCGCGGCGGGCGCGGCGGCTTGGCCCAGCTTCAGTTGCATGATCAAGTCGCCAGTGTCGGCGTTGAGCCAGTAATCCTTCACCTTGCCTGCCTGCATGCGCAAGATGTCGGTGCCGGTGAAGCGCAGCGACGTGCCGACGGCGGCGCCGGCGCCGGGGATGCCGCCACGGTAGCGGGCCACGGCGACCCAGCGCAGCACCACAAAATCGCCATCCACGATGGGACCGACCTGTACCGTGAAACGCAGGTCGCTAAAAAAGCCATGGCTTTGCGCCACCCAAGCCGCCAAGCCCGCCGGACCGGCGATCGCGGTATCCGGGCGCCCGTCCAGCAAGGTGGCATGCAGCGCGAAATCGGGTGCGATGAGGCGTTTCGCGACGTCGAGGTCGCCGTTCCATAACGCCAGCCATTGGTCGGTAATGTTCTTTTGCGACATAGTAGTCGATGAAACGGTCCGATCCGGAACGATGGCCCGGTTGGCGACCGCAGGCGACTCGGGCGCGGCGCCGAAGGCGGATCCCATCGTGGCGCAGGCGATCACGGCGGTTGAGACGAGCCGGGAAATGGCGAAGGGGTTCTTGTTGTTTGCAGTCGTCATGCTTAGCTCCTGAATTGATGGTCGATGGTGGACGGCTTCAAGCTTGCTTGATGTCTTGGATCCTTCGCAGCGGGCAAATCTATGAGGCAAGGTCCGTGGTGCGATGAAGTCAGTGTAGGCGCGAGGAAACTATAAGTAAATTGAGTAATAACTGATAGCGGCTATGCGTTAATGTATAGCTGATCGCGGTCGCCATGGGATGCCATCGGCGCGAAGGGGACAGTGGGCAGAGCTGGGCCGCGCCGCGAAAGTCGCGCGGCCCCGTCGGGGCGAGCCGCGCGTTTCAGTAATTGTGCGGGAAGATCTTGGCGATATCGGAAAAGGCGAGCAAGCGCAGCAGCGCCGCCACCAAATGGTTCACATCGCGAAATTCGATTTTTTTGCCATCTTGGGCCAGCACTTGCAGCCGGGCCAGCAGCTGGGCGGCGGCGCCGAAGTCCAGCCGCGCCAGGCGCGAACAGTCGAGCACCACCGGGTCGTATTGGGCGGCGTAGTTGGCGATGGCGTCGAGCAGGGGGCCGCTGTCGCCCTTGATCACGGCTGGCAGCATGAAACGGTCGGTCGAGACCGATGCGTATTGCTTGGCGGCCGTGGCCACCTTGCTGGGCGCCACGAAGGACGGCGGCGACACCTCGAAGGTGACGCAGTAATCCATGCCGGTTTCCTCGAATTCCTTTTCGCGGTTCAGCAGTTGCAACAGTTCGAGCAACAGCAGCCAGCAAGGCTCGTCTTCGCGCCGGCCCACTTCGATCACGTCGCGGATGTGGGTGGCCAGTTCGCCGGCCGCCACCACGATCAATTCCTTGCGCTGCTGTTGCAAGGTCTTGAGCATGTGCAGCAGCAGGGCGCAGCCGGCCGGCTCGACCCCCGTGACGCGGTTGAATTCGAGCCGCAGCGCGTTGTTGGCGGCGGCCAGTTGTTGCACCCGCGCCAGTTGGGGCCCGATATGGTCGCCCAGCACGCCGGAAAAGGCTTGGGTCGGCGTCACGCCGGAATAGGTTTTGCCGGCGTCGGTCTTGGCCGCCGCGCTGGCCCAGGCCGGCGGCGAGGTCTCAAACTTGCTGGCGTAGTCAATCGATAGATTGTCGAATTTTTCTTGCTGGCCGCTGACTTGATATAGATCGAACAACATCCACCACACGGTGCGGTCTTCGCCCGCCTCGGCCAGGCTGTCGACCAGCATGTGCTCGGCCACCTCCACCTGTTCGTTGGCGTACATGATGGCGATTTCCTCGACGATGGGCGCGCTTTGGGCCGCCACCGCCGCTTGCGGCAACTCGCCGTCGCTCAGCAATTCGGTGGTGGGCACCTCGGTCATGGTCAGGGTAACTTCGTCGCCGTGCGACTTGGCGCGCTGGGCGCGTTTTTGACCATTGCTCCAGGCCGGTTCCGGACCGTTGAAAATGTCGGACGCCATGGCCGCTTCGATGGCGTCGATCTTCATGGCGGTGGCGCGCGCGATCTCGCGCTGGCGCAATTGTTCGTTTTGGCGTTCGATTTCCGTATTCGGGTCCAGGCGTGCGGCGTCCTCGGCACGGCGCCGGCGTGTGGAAGGCGAGGCCTCTTCGCGCTCCGGCTGCGGTGTACTATTCCGTTTGAACAGGGAGAGTAGTCCCACGTCTTTCCTTCAAGTTAATACTGAGCGCCGACACCGGCGTTCACGTGTCGCCCGACCACTAGTGTAGCGCATGGGCAAGGTTTTGCCGCGTTCGCTTACATTTTGAAAGAATTTGGCCGCGCCCGTAGCGGTCGAGCGCGGCAAGCCATGCCGGCCGCGCGCTCCGACCCGCCGGGGACTGACTTAGTCGCCGTACAGTTTTTGTTTCAACTCGCGCCGCTGCTGCGCTTCCAGCGACAGGGTGGCCGTGGGCCGGGCGATCAAGCGCGGGATGCCGATCGGCTCGCCCGTCTCTTCGCACCAGCCATAGTCGCCGCCGTCGATGGCGGCGATCGATTGCTGCACCTTTTTGAGCAGCTTGCGCTCGCGGTCGCGGGTGCGCAATTCGAGCGCGTGTTCTTCCTCGATGGTGGCGCGGTCGGCCGGATCGGGCACCAGCACGGTTTCGCGCAAGTGTTCGGTGGTCTCGCCTGCGTTTTTCAGCAAGTCTTTCTCAAGTTGCTGCAAGCGCGCCTTGAAAAATGCCAGTTGCGCCGGATTCATGTAGTCCTTCTCGCCCATCTGACGGATGTCGTCTTCTGAGATGACAGGAACGTCTGTATTCGCGGCGGGGGTCGATTTATTAGTTTTAGTCATCACTTCGCTTACCTTCGATACGACAGAGTTTCAAATTGATCAGTTGAGTCGGCATCGCCGACCACTGCACCGGTATCCGCTTTGGCACTTTTCAGCTTGCCGGATCTCGCACTACCTTGTAAAGCCCGGCCGCGCCCGGCGGGCCGCCGTGTTATTATTTCTTTTGCAACTATTTTGCGCTACCTTCACCGCGCGGGGCGAAGCGACGGTCCTGCATAGAAGAGGGTCCGGCGGCGCCGGGCGCCGCCGGCTTGGCATGGCCGGTTCGCCGACGCTGGTGTGGTCGATTCTGTCACGCTTTGCCGCATCCCGCTATCCCGATTTGTCGCGCGCCATGCCGTGGCGCTCACCTCACAGGCACCGGTCGCGCGCCACGGAACCTGGGCCGCGATGCGCGAAACCCGGCTAGTTTATACCAGACATTGTTCCAGTCCGCGAATAAAAATATCTTTCGGGAGATTTTTACCGATAAACACCATTTTGCTGCCGCGCCGCTCGGCCTCGCCCCATTTGGCGCCCAGGTCGCTGCCCATCAATTGGTGCACGCCCTGGAACACCACCTTGCGTTCGGCCCCTTGCATCGACAATACGCCTTTATAGCGCAACATGCGCGGACCGTACACTTGGACCAGTCCGCCCAGGAATTCATCGAGCTTGGCGCTGTCGAAGGGCCGCGCGCTGGTGAACACGAAGGCGGCGATCTCGTCGCTATGGGCGCTGGGCGCGTGACCGCAGTGCGGGCCGTGCACGTGGCCGGGCGCGTCGTGCTCATGCTCGTGACCGTGGGCGTGACCATGTTGCTCGCCTTCCCGGTGCACCTGGCCGCTCTCGCCGGCCAGGAAATCCGGGTCCAGTTCCAGCTTCTCGTTCAAGTTGAAGCCCTTGATGTCGAGCACCTCGGCCAGCGGTACCCGGCCGAAGTCGGCCGCCCCGATCGGGGCGCGCGGATTGATGCGGCGCAGGCGGGCGCGCAGCGCGGCCAGTTCCTCCTCGCCGCACAGGTCGGTTTTCGACAGCAAGATCTTGTCGGCGAACCCGACCTGGCGTTGGGCTTCCTCGTGCTGGTCCAACTGGCCCATGGCGTGGTGGGCGTCGACCACCGTGAGCACGGCGTCCAACATGTAATGGGCGCCGACGGTGTCATCGACGAAGAAGGTTTGCGCCACCGGGCCGGGGTTGGCCAGGCCGGTGGTTTCGATCACCACCCGGTCGAAGCGCAGCAAGCCGGCGTCGCGCTGGCGCGCCAGTTCGCTCAGCGCCACGATCAAGTCGCCGCGCACGGTGCAGCAGATGCAGCCGTTGTTCATTTCGACGATATGTTCGCCGCTGTCCTGGACCAGGATCTCGTTGTCGATGTTTTCCTGGCCAAATTCGTTTTCGATCACGGCGATGCGCAAGCCGTGCGGTTCGCGCAGGATGCGGTTGAGCAGGGTGGTTTTGCCGGCGCCGAGAAAGCCGGTCAGGATGGTGGTGGGGATCAGTGCCATGAAGTCGTTTATCGTCGCCAATGGTGAGGGAGAGCGCGCGCCGGGCCGGGCGCCGTCGGCGCCGCCTTGTCGCGCGGAGTCGAACGATTATGCCGGATTTTGCCAATTGCTTGCAATTACGCCGGCCGCGCTTGATGTGGCTCAGGGTCGGCCCGGGTCGGACAGGTCCTTATTTGATCTTGGCGCGCGGATGCGCCCGGTCGTACACCGCGGCCAGATGCTGGAAGTCGAGTGCCGTGTAGACCTGGGTCGAGGTGATGCTGGCGTGGCCCAGCATCTCTTGCACCGCGCGCAAGTCGCCCGACGATTGCAATAAATGCGAGGCGAACGAGTGGCGCAGCATGTGCGGATGGACATCGGCCGGGATGCCGACCGCCTGGGCGTGCGCCTTCAAGCGCAGTTGCAGCACCCGCGGCGAGATGCGGCGCCCGCGCGCGTTCAAGAACAGGGCCGCGCCGCCATCGCTGGCGGCCGGGCGCCGCGCCAGCCAGTCGCCCAGCGCGGCGGCCGCCGCCCGGCCCAGCGGCACCTTGCGCATCTTGTTGCCCTTGCCGGTGACGGTCACCTCGCGTTCGTCCAGGTCGATCCAGCCCAGCGAGGCCGGGCGCTCGCCGGCGGCCGCGCGGTAGGGCCAGTCCAGCCCGGACAGCTCGGCCACCCGCAGCCCGCTCGAATACAGCAGCTCGAACATGGCGCGGTTGCATAGTTGATCGATTTCCTGCGTCGCGTGCGGCAGGGACGGGGTGGCCACCAGATGCACCGCGTGGTCGACCGAGAGCACCTGGGGCAGGCGCTTGGCCCGTTTCGGCGCGCGCACCCCCTCGGCCGGGTTGGCGGCCAGCCCGGCGTGCTGGCCCAGCCAACCGAAAAAGCCGCGCCAGCTCGACAGCTTGCGGGCGATCGAGCGCGGGTCCAGCCCGCTCGCGTGCAGCTTGGCGGTGAAGCGGCGGATATCGGCGTGGCTGTAGGCGTCCCATGGCCGCTCGGCGCCGAATTGGCGCAGCACGCGCAAGTCGCGCCGGTAAGCGTCCAGGGTGTGGGGCGAGAGTTGGCGCTGGGTGCGCAGATAGTGCAGGTAGGCGTCGGCGCGGTCCGGCCCGGGCTCCTGGTCCGCGAGCGGGACCGGCGCCGGTTCCAGTCCCTGCTCGCCGGCGGCGGGCGCCATGCTCAAGCCTTGAGCGGCATCAGCGCGGAACTGGCCGTCTCGCCGATGTGGGTCAGAAAATCGGTGGCCATGTTGGCGCGGAAGCGCTCCGGATCGGGCGAGCCGAGGATCAGCAGGCCGAACGCGCCGCCGCCGGTGTCGCCGCGCAGGGGCAGGATCACGGTGGAGGTGACGTCGGCGGCGTCGAGCCAGCGCACCGCCTCGAAATCGTGGTTGCTGCCGCAATACGGCGCCAGCAGGCTGTTGGCGAACAGGCGCACGTCGTCGGACACGTCGCGCGCGAACCATTCGTCGTGGTACAGCGAGGACAATTGCCACAGCCGCAAAGTAACGTGCGGCACGCCGAAACTCGCTTGCAAGCCGTCGATCAAGGCTTGCGGCATGTCGATCGGCTGGCGCACGCGCAGCAGGGCCCGGGTCCAGCCGTGAAATTTGGCGGCGATGGCCTGATTTTCCTCGGCCAGGCGCACCAGCTCGGCCATGCGCGCCTCCAGCGCCCGGTATTTTTCGCGCATCACTTCCATCTGACGTTCCTGCAGCGACACGGCGCGGCCCGTCAAGGGGCTGGCCAGGCGCACTTCGCTCAGCAGGCCGGCATGCTCGTCGAAAAAGCGCGGGTGATCCGTCAAAAATTGGGCGACGGTGGCAAAGTCCAGTGTGGCGGTCATGGTCGGTTCGATCTGTAAGGTGGCGTGGGCCGGTCGCGGCAAGGGCTTGGGCGCAATTCTACCCGACCCGGCGGCGCGCGCGTGGGCCAAAAAAAACGCCCGCGGCGGGCCGGGGCGTCTTCGGGGTCGCGCGCGGCCCGCGCCGCCGCGCTTAGAAGCGGTGGCGCATGCCCAGTTGCAAGGCGCGGCTAGCCTCGCCCGGCAGCGAGGTGAAGCCGCCCGAGGCGCTGGCCGCGCCGACCGCGTATTGGCCATCGTTGCTGTTCTTAATATATGCCAGCACGGCGTAGACATCGGTGCGCTTCGACAGATTGTGGTCGTAACCGATCGCGTATTGGGTGGCGTCGCTGTTGGAGACCGATTTGTCGTCCTGGCGCACCACCGAGGCCATCACGCGGCCGGCGCCGACCTTGTAATGCATGCCGACCTGGTAGCTGGCCGCGTCCAGGAAAAAGTTGCGCACCAGCGCGGTGTGCAACTGGCCGGCCAGCGCCGGTCCCAGGGCCGGGCCGAAGGCGGCGAAGGTGGGCGCCACGGTTTCTTCGGCGAAGCGGATGATGACCGAGTGGTCGTTTTGCTGTTTGTGGTAGCCCAGGAAGTATTTGCCGTCGCCCAGGGTGTAGGAACCGCCCACGGTGGTGCTGACCAAGCCGCGTTCGCCCACCTGGTCGGTGCCGTGGTTGTAGCCCACCCCCAGATCCCAGCCGTTGGCCTTGTAGCGCAGGTTGCCGCCGTAGGAACGTTTGTCCATGCCGATGTAGCCCGATTTTTCGGTGCCGTACATCAGGGCGGCGGCCAAGCCGTTCGGCAGTTCTATGCGATATTGCAAGGCCTTGTCGGAACGGATCGCGATCCCCGCCGTCACCAGCCCGCCCGTGCCGCCCACCGTGCCGCCCCAGGAGCCGCCGGTGCCCGATTCGAACACGTCGGCGTTGTTGAACACTTCATAGCCGGGCGTGTACATACGGCCCAGCAAGAAGGCGCCGACCGGCGTCACCAGGCCGACCAGCGAGGTGCGGTCGAACAAGGCATTGTTGATATTGACATTGACGGCCGGTTGCAGCGCGGCGCGCACCCCGGCCAGCAAGCGGCCGGCCACGGCGGGACCGCCGGCGGCGGCCGGCACGCTGAAGTTCAAGCCCTTGGTCAAGGCGAAACCCTGGTTGGAGCTCAGGTTGCCGGTCTGTTGTTTACCGTTGTCGAGTTCGACCCGCGCCTCCAGGTTGAACACCGCCTTGTAGCCGCCGCCCATGTCTTCGCTGCCCTTGAAACCGAGGCGCGAGCCGTCGGCGATGCCGCTGACCAGCTTGACCTTGGAATCGTTGCCGCCGTTTTTGGCGTACATCAAACCGGCGTCGGCGATCCCATAGATCGTGACATTGGACTGGGCCAGGGCCGGCACCGCGAAGCATGCCGCCACCATGCCTGCGAGTAATTTCGTTTTCATACTGTCTCCAAATATTATTTATGCTTTTATAAAATCGAACGCACGTTCTAATCGGCGCAATCCAATATGACATTCTTCAGCTTGCTTGTACAGAATGACATCGAGTTGCCGAAAAATCAGTTGCGGAAAGCATACAATTTTTTGCCGATTTGCATGCGCTGGCGGGCGGGGAGGGGCGGCCCACCCGGGTTGGCGCCCGCGAGAGCGGGCCGAAGAAACACGTCGCCGGCAGATGGCCACCGCCGGCAAGTCCATCAGAAATTATGGTGCACGCCCAGCCCGTAAAAATTGATCGAGGTATCGGTGGTGGCCGAGGTTGGCACCTTGCGGTTGGAAGCGTCCGCATATAAATAGGTTCGTTTCGACAGGCTGTATTCATAGCCGAGCGACACTTGCTTGGTTTTGATCACGCCGTCGGGCCGTTTCTGGCCATAGCCGGCGAGCAGTTTGTGGGTGCCGATCACATAATTGGCACCCACCAACCACGCCTTGGTGTCCGGATTGACGGCCACGGTGGCGTCTTGATCCTGGTGCTGGTATGAGGCCACCAGCTTGAGGTCGGTGATCGGGGCGAACGAGCCGGCCACCGACCACAGCTTGCTATCGACGGCGTTGCGCTCGTACGCGGCCATGGCGCCGAGCGGGCCGTTGATATAGGTGGCCGACAGCGAGTACGGCACCACCGCCGCTTGCGAATTGGCGGCGAATTGCGGCGCCAGGGCGGTGCCGCGCC
>JAYVUV010000392.1:0-1864 GCA_043787615.1 Janthinobacterium sp.
ACCGGTGGTGCTGCCCGTCGATGCCGGACAGGCGCAGGTGTACATGCGCTCGGGCCTTGGCGCGGCGGTCATGGTGTCGGCCACCCGCGACGCCGGCAAGACCTGGTTCGACACGCGGGCCACCGGCTGGCCAAATCCCGATTCGGCCCTGGCCGGCGTCGTTACCGACACGGGCGAGCAGTGGCTGGCTTTGAATCCCGCCCGCGCGGGACGGCAAAGCCTGGCTTTGCTGCGCAGCCCTGCCGGAGGTTCGTTCGAAGGCGTCACCCCGTGGGTCGTGGAACCCGCCGCCGCGCCGCAAGCCGGTCTTTCAGTCCGAGACTTCGAAGCTGCGCTGGCGGGTGAACTCCAGGCCCGCGGCGCCGGCGAGGCGCAGACCCGCGCCGATGTCGCCAGCGCGGTACGCCAGTTGTGCGGCGCCAAAACATGTTCGCGGGAGTTCTCCTATCCCTACCTGCTGCAAGGCCGCGATGGCTATCTGCATCTGGTCTACACCTGGCATCGCGCCCGCATCAAGCATATCCGGCTCGATCCAGTCCAAGCCTTTCAAGCCCATGCCGCTCCCACCGCTCACTGATGCTCTGGCGCTGCTGGGAATCGACCTGGCGCTGGCGGCTGGCTGCCTTCGGTTGCTGTGCGTCCGCGAGAGCGCGCCACAGCGGGCCCGGTGGCTGACAGCGCTGTTTTTTATTGGCCTGTGGCTGCCGGCAGGCGCGGCGAAGTTGCCCTTGCTGGCTTATGTCCGCGGAATTACGTCGGACCTGAGCGTCACGCTGGTGGCGCTCGCCTGTATCTATGCCTACAGGCGCTGGTTCGGCCTCCCCGCGATCGCCGTGCTGGAAAAAACGGCGCTGCACGCGGTCATTGTGCTTGCCGCGCTGTTTTTATATCCGATGGCGCTGGGGTGGGGCGACTGGGACAGCTACCGCGTGGGCTGGGGCGGCTGGGGCCTGTGGCTGGCGCTACTGGCCGTGGCGTCGCTTGCGGGGTGGAATAGGCTGCGACTGTTGCCCGCGCTTGTCGCGCTGGCGCTGTTGGCCTGGAGCGGTGGCCTGATGGAGTCGAATAACCTGTGGGATTACCTGCTCGACCCGTGGCTGGCGGCCGCTTCGCTGTTCCAGTGCGTCACCTGGGGCGCGCGGCGCTTGCGCACGCGGTTCGGACAGCGCACCTTTCTACAATCAACCGAGTAAATTTTTGCGATCGACAACCGGAGCCATCCTTTGAAGCCTTTTGCCTTTGTTTTTCCCGGTCAAGGGTCCCAGTCATCCGGCATGCTCGATGCCTGGGGCGATCATCCCGCCGTCATGCAAGCCATCGCGGAAGCTTCCGACGCGCTGCATGAGGATATCGGCAGCCTGATCCGCGATGGCTCGAAAGAGGCGCTCGCCCTGACCACCAACACCCAGCCCGCCATGCTGGTGGCCGGCGTCGCCGCGTACCGCGCCTGGATGGCCGAAACGGGCGCGGCGCCCGCCGTCGTCGCGGGCCACTCGCTGGGCGAATACTCGGCCCTGGTGGCCGCGGGCGTGCTGAGCCTGTCGCAGGCGGCGCCGCTGGTGCGTTTCCGGGCGCAGGCGATGCAGGACGCCGTTCCGGTCGGAACCGGCGCCATGGCGGCGATTCTCGGCATGGAAGCGGGCCGCGTGATCGAGGGTTGCGACGAAGCGGCGAGGACCTTCGGACCGGGTTCAGCCGAAGTCGTCGAGGCGGTGAACTTCAACGACCCTCTGCAGACCGTGATCGCGGGCAGCAAGGCGGCGGTGGACAAGGCCTGCGACGTTCTCAAGGCCAACGGCGCCAAACGGGCCTTGCCTTTGGCGGTGTCTGCGCCTTTTCATTCCAGCCTGATGCGGCCAGCGGC
>JAYVUV010000393.1:0-29182 GCA_043787615.1 Janthinobacterium sp.
CGCGCCGCCATCCGCGGTCGAGGCGCCCCGGGCCGGGGCCAGGCAGCAGCACAGCAAGGAGCACAACACAAAGGCAAAGCGCCAACGCGCGCGCCGGGCCGCCCATCCGGCCATCCTCATCGCGCCGCCCCATCCAGCGATTCGGCCAGCAGCACCGCCGGCTCGCGCCGCAGGGCCGCCACGCCCTGTCCGGGCGCGGCGCCGGGCAGATGCAGCATATAGGCGTCGGTCACGGTCGGACCGTCGACGATGCGGGCGCCGCCCGTTTGCAGAATGCGGCGCAGCTCGCGCTCGGGGGTGTCGGGCTTGAACACCACCATCGCGTTGCCCGACTGGGTCGGCGGCACGGGCCGTGGCGACGCCGACAGCGCACGGTAATTCGCCGCCGCGTCCGAAGGTAAGCCGCCGCGCACCAGCAGCGCTAGCGCCAGCCCGGCCAGCGCCACACCCTGCAGACCCATGGCCCAGCGCTGCGGCCGGCCGGCATCGAGCCAGATATCGCGCCAAATATCGCGCAGCCATGCCGCCAGCCGGACACGTGGCGGAAGCGGACGGGCGACCGCATCGAGCCGGCCGCCGATGGCTGCGAAGGCGCGCTCCATATTCAGCTCGGACAGCGTGGGCGGCGGCGCCGCCATCAATTCGCGCTGCCAGTCCAGGTCGTCGCGGCATTCCTGGCAATGGCGCAGGTGGCCGCGCACCAGCGCCAAGTCGGCGCCGTGCAGGGTGCCGGCCAGCAGCCATGGCAGCAGCTTTTGCGCGCGTTGGTGTTCGGATGCTTCCATCTCCACGATTTTCCCATTCATGATGCGTGCTCCGCCTGATCGGCCAACAGCGTTTTCAGTCTGCGGCGGGCGTGGAACATGCGGGTTTTCACGGTATTGACCGGGCAATCCATGATGGCGCCGATCTCCTCGTAACCCATGCCGTGATAATAAGTCAGATTGACCACCGTGCGCTGCTCGAGCGGCAGCGCGTCGAGCGCGGCGCCCACGCGCCGGTTGAGCTGCTGACGGCCGATCTCCACTTCCGGCTCGTGGGCCGGATCGCCGTGGCGCAGATCGGGATCGGCGTCGACCGGTTCGTCGCGGTGCTCGATCGCCTTGAGCGCGGTGCGATAGGCGATGGAAAAAATCCAGGTCGACAGCTTGCAGCTGAAATCGAAGCTGTCGCCGCGCCGCCATACCACCAGCATGGTGTCGTTGACGATTTCTTCGATCAACGCGCTGTTGTGCGTCATCCGGTCGAGAAAGCGCGCCAGCCTCAAAAAATAGACGCGGTACAGCGTATCGAAGGCGTTCCGGTCGCCTGCGGCGATGCGCTCGATCAGGCGCCGCTCGTCTGGTTCGTTGCGCCCGGCCTTCGGCGCCAAGGCCTCCGGCTTGTTTTTTTGTCGTCCCAACATCCACTCGCTCCCTGGTCTTACTCCGCGTTCTCACCGTGTATTCCCGCACGTCGTCAAATGGTTCAATGCGTGTGAAAATATCGGCGGAAGTATCGGTGGAAATATCGGTGGAGCGTCATCCGCACGCCGCAGTCTACCAGCGCGGCGGCCCGAAAGCGCGGGCAAAAACGCGTATCATGGATTTTTTTGGAGGCTGTTTTGAGTGATGACGATCTGCGCCAGCGCTGCCACGCGATTTTCCCCGGCCACCGCAAGCCGACCCCGGCACAAACTTTCGCCGCCATGGCCGCCTGGTGCGAGAGCGGCCAGGTGGCGCACGATGTGTATGGCAAAGGCGACTTGATCGAGCAATTCGAGCAAAAGATCGCCGATTTGCTGGGCACTGAGTCCGCCGTTTTTTGCATCAGCGGCACCATGGCCCAGGCCACCGCGCTGCGCCTGGCTTGCGCCGGCCGCGCCAGCCGGCTGGTGGCCATGCATCCGACCGCCCACGTCCTGCGCCACGAACACGCCAACTTCCAGCTGTTGGACCATTTCCAGGCTTTGCAAACGGGCGATCCGTTCCGCCCTTTCACGGTGGACGACCTGCGCGCCATCGCCGATCCGCTGGCCGCGGTGGCGCTGGAACTGCCGATGCGCGAAATCGGCGGCCAGAGTCCGAGCTGGGCGCAGCTGGACGCCATCAAGGACCATTGCAGAACGCATGCCATCCACTTGCACATGGACGGCGCGCGGCTGTGGGAAGCGGCGGCCGGTTTCGAGCGGTCCTTGCGCGACATCGCCGCCGGTTTCGATTCGGTGTATGTGTCGCTCTACAAAGGCATCGGCGGCTTGGGCGGCGCCATGCTGGCCGGCCGCGCGCCCTTCATCGCACAGGCGCGCGCCTGGTTCCAGCGCCAGGGCGGCAACGTGGTGCACCGCTCGCCGTATGTGGTATCGGCCGCGATGCAGTTCGACGCGCGCCTGGCCGCCATGCCGGCTTATCTACGCCGCACCGAATGGCTCTATCGCCAGCTGGCCGCCCATCCCAGGCTGCAAGCCAACCCGGCGCGGCCCCAGTCCAATATGCTGCACCTGCATCTTCCGGTCGACGCGCGGCGCGCCGCCGAGATCCGCGACCAGTTGGCGCGCGAGCACGGCATCTGGCTGTTCAACCACGCCAACCACGCCGCGCTGCCAGGGCACTGCTATGTCGAGTGGTATGTGGGCGACAATCTACTGAGCATGCCCGACCACCAGGTACGACAGGCGTTGGCACTGCTGGCGGCGGCCTTGTAAAACGCCGCGCCGCGCGTCAGTGAGGCGCGTCGAGCGCCAGCACGGTGCCGGACAAGCCGCCGTCGTAACCGGGCAAGCCGTTGACGACCGTCCTGAAACGCTCGCTGAGCATGATCTCGCGCACCGCGCCGACCGAGGCTTCCGGCACCATCTTCGTCTCGCAGCCCAGAAAATACTCTTCGCCGACGATAGGAATGAAATCGAGCTCAAAGCGGCGCGCGGCCGCCTCCACCCCGAAGCTGACATCGGCCATGCCGCTGGCCACATAGGCGGCCACCGCCGCGTGGGTGAATTCGGCGCTCTCGTAACCGCTGATGGCGGCGCTGTCCACGCCTTGCTTCGACAGCAGCAACTCCAGCAAATTACGGGTGCCGGAACCCTCTTGCCGATTGACGAAGCGCACGCCGGGGCGGGCCAGATCGGCCAGCCCGGCGATGCCCTTCGGATTACCCTTGGCCACGAACAGCCCCTGGGTGCGATACGCCAGATGGATCAGCGCGTGCTGCTTGGGGTTGAGCCATTTGCGGTAGGGGGCCGCGCCGTCCTGGCGGCAGGCGCCGACCGGCACGTGAAAGCCGGCCAGATCGCATTCGCCGCGGGCCAGCGCGGCCACCGCGTCGATGCTGCCGCGATACTTCAGGGCGACATCGGCGCCTTGCTCCTGAAGCTGGGCGATCAAGGCAGCGATGGCGAATCCGTGCGAGGCCGTCACGCGCAAGGCTTGGCCGGCGCTCACGCTCAGCACTGCGGCCAACTCGCGCTCCAGTTCCGAGGCCAGGCTGTCGAGCACCGGCGACAGCCTGGCCGCGATGCGGCGGTCGGCCCAGATCAAGCGCTCGGCCACCGGCGAGAGTTGCGTGCCCTGGCCGCGCATCTTCTCCACCAGCACGGCGCCGAACTGGTGCTCGAATTCGCGCAGCACGCCCCAGGCATGCCGATAAGACATCCCCACGGCCAGCGCGGCCCGGCTTATACTGCCGAGGTCGCGCACGGCGGTCAACAGGCGCAGCAAAGCCGGCAGCGCCACCGCCGTGCCGTCGGGCTTGCGCAAGAGCCATTCCGGCCGGATCTCGATTTTCATATGCAGATACTTTCATATTGAATAAGCCTAAGCGGTATGCTAAGTTCTCGCTCAGCCCTTAATATACGCGGCGCGAATACAAAAACACAACGTTAACATGTGCTTTTCAAAACATATGTTACCTGAACAGAAGGTCTCATGCATCCGAACGCCCACCAGCCCGCCGAGCGGCCGGCGCACATCCGCGCCCTGCTCGAGCAGTATCCAGCGCAACAGGGCCATCTGCTGCCCGCCCTGCACGCCATCCAGGACGCGCTCGGCTTCGTCCCGCCCGACTGTCTGGCCGATGTGGCGCTGCGCTTCAATATTTCGCGCGCCGAGGTGCATGGCGTGCTGACCTTCTACCACCATTTCCGCGACACGGCGCCGGCCCGCCACACGGTGCGCATCTGCCGCGCGGAAGCCTGCCAGAGCATGGGCGCCAACGCCCTGATGGCGCAAGCCGAGGCGGCGCTGGGCTGCCGCCAACACCAGAGCAGCGCCGACGGCCGCTACGCGCTCGAACCGGTGTACTGCCTCGGCCTGTGCGCCACCGCGCCATCGCTCATGATCGACGACGTTTTGCACGCGCGCGTGACGCCGGCCCGCCTGGAACGCCTGCTGGCCAGCATGAAGGAGGAGCGCGCATGAGCACGCGCATTTTCGTGCCGCGCGACGCGACCGCGCTGGCGCTGGGCGCCGATCAAGTGGCGGCCGCGATCGAAACCGAGGCGGCGCTGCGCGGGCTCGCCATCCAGGTGGTGCGCAACGGCAGCCGCGGCATGCTGTGGCTCGAACCGCTGGTGGAAGTGGAAACCGCGCACGGCCGCATCGGCTTTGGCGAAGTCGGCGCGGCCGACGTGGGCGCCTTGTTCGACGCCGGTTTTCACGAAGGCGAATCGCGCCACAACCTGGCCACCGGCCCGGTGGAAGAGATACCCTATCTGAAAAATCAGGACCGCCTGACCTTCGCCCGCTGCGGCGTCATCGACCCGCTCTCGCTGGAGGACTACCAGGCCCACGGCGGCTTCCAGGGCTTGCGCAACGCGCTGGCGATGGACGGCGCGGCCATCGTGGCCGCCGTCACCGCGTCCGGATTGCGCGGGCGCGGCGGCGCCGCCTTCCCCACCGGGACCAAGTGGAACACGGTGCTGCAAGCGGCCGGCGCGCAAAAATACATCGTCTGCAACGCCGACGAGGGCGACTCCGGCACCTTCGCCGACCGCATGCTGATGGAAGGCGACCCGTTCGTGCTAATCGAGGGCATGATCATCGCCGGTCTGGCGGTGGGCGCCGAGCATGGCTACATCTATGTGCGCAGCGAATATCCGCACGCGATCGCGACGCTGGAAGCGGCCATCGCGCTGGCGCGGCGGCACGGCTTCATCGGCGATGGCGTGCTCGGTTCGGCGCGCCGCTTCGAGCTCGAAGTGCGCAAGGGCGCCGGCGCCTACATCTGCGGCGAGGAGACAGCGCTGCTCGAAAGCCTGGAGGGCAAACGCGGCGTGGTGCGCGCCAAGCCGCCGCTGCCGGCCATCTCCGGCCTGTTCGGCAAACCGACCGTGATCAACAACGTGCTGTCGCTGGCCTGCGTGCCGCTGATCCTCGAGCGCGGCGCCGAGCACTACAAAAACTTCGGCATGGGACGCTCGCGCGGCACGCTGCCGATTCAGCTGGCCGGCAATGTCGCGCGCGGCGGCTTGATCGAAAAAGCCTTCGGCGTGACGCTGCGCGAAATCCTGTACGACTACGGCTGCGGCAGCGCCTCCGGGCGGCCGATCAAGGCGGTGCAGGTGGGCGGCCCACTGGGGGCCTACCTGCCCGAATCGCAGTGGGACACCCCGCTCGACTATGAAGCCTTCGCGGCGCTGTGGGCGGTGCTGGGCCACGGCGGCATCGTGGTGCACGACGACGGCGCCGACATGGCGCGCCTGGCGCGCTACGCGATGGAGTTTTGCGCCATCGAGTCGTGCGGCAAATGCACGCCGTGCCGGATCGGCTCCACCCGCGGGGTCGAAGTGATCGACAAGGTGCTCGCCAACGAGCGTCGTCCGCAACAGATCGTGCTGCTGCGCGACCTGTGCGACACCATGCTGCACGGCTCACTGTGCGCGATGGGCGGCATGACGCCCTACCCGGTGCTGTCGGCCCTGAACCACTTTCCTCAAGACTTCGGCCAGGCGCCGAACGCAGACCGCCCAGCCTAAAAGGGAACGATGATGATCGAAACCATACTGACACGCGATTTCGGCACGCCACGGCGCGTCTCGACCGACATGGTCACCCTCGAAATCGACGGCTTCCAGGTCACCGTGCCGGCCGGCACCTCGGTGATGCGGGCCGCCTCCGAGGGCGGCGTGAACATCCCCAAACTGTGCGCCACCGACAGCCTGGAGCCGTTCGGCTCTTGCCGCCTGTGCCTGGTCGAGATCGACGGCCGGCGCGGTTATCCGGCTTCCTGCACCACGCCGGTGGAAGCCGGCATGGTGGTGCGCACCCAAAGCGCCAAGCTGCAATCGCTGCGCAAGGGCGTGATGGAGCTGTACATTTCCGACCATCCGCTCGACTGCCTGACCTGCCCGGCCAACGGTAATTGCGAACTGCAGGACATGGCCGGCGTGACCGGCTTGCGCGAAGTGCGTTACGGCGTCGGCGGCGCCAACCACCTGAGCGCGAAAAAGGACGAATCGAATCCCTACTTCAGTTTCGACCCGTCCAAATGCATCGTGTGCAACCGCTGCGTGCGCGCCTGCGAGGAAACCCAGGGCACCTTCGCGCTGACCATCTCCGGACGCGGCTTCGACGCGCACGTCTCGGCCGGCCAGGATCAACCGTTCATGGAATCCGAATGCGTCTCGTGCGGCGCCTGCGTGGAAGCCTGCCCGACCGCCACCCTGCAGGAAAAATCGGTGATCTGGCTGGGCCAGCCGGAGCACAGCGTGACCACCACCTGCGCCTACTGCGGCGTGGGCTGCTCGCTCAAGGCCGAAATGAAGGGCAACGAGGTGGTGCGCATGGTGCCGCACAAGGACGGCAAGGCAAACGAGGGGCACGCCTGCGTCAAGGGCCGTTTCGCCTGGGGTTACGCGACCCACAAGGACCGCATCCTGAAGCCGATGATACGGCAGAAAATCACCGATCCGTGGCGCGAAGTGTCGTGGGACGAGGCGCTCGATTACGCCGCCTCCGAATTCAAGCGCATCCAGCTCAAGCACGGGCGCGACGCGGTCGGCGGCATCGTCTCCTCGCGCTGCACCAATGAAGAAGGCTATCTGGTGCAAAAACTGGTGCGCACCGCGTTCGGCAACAACAACGTCGATACCTGCGCCCGGGTCTGCCATTCGCCCACCGGCTACGGCTTGAAGCAAACCCTGGGCGAATCGGCCGGCACCCAGACTTTCAGCTCGGTGGCCAAGTCCGACGTGATCATGGTGATCGGCGCCAATCCGACCGACGGCCATCCGGTGTTCGCCTCGCGCATGAAGAAGCGGCTGCGCCAGGGCGCCCGCCTGATCGTGATCGACCCGCGCCGCATCGATCTGGTCAAGTCGGCCCACATCAAGGCCGACTACCACCTGCAACTGAGACCCGGCACCAACGTGGCCATGATCAGCGCCCTGGCGCACGTGATCGTCACCGAAGGCTTGCTGGCCGAAGCCTTCATCGCCGAACGCTGCGAGGACAAGGCCTTCGAGCAGTGGAAAACCTTCGCCGCGCTGGAAGAAAACTCGCCCGAGGCGATGCAGGAAGTGACCGGCGTGGCGGCCGACCTGGTGCGCCGGGCGGCACGCCTGTTCGCCACCGGCGGCAACGCGGCGATCTATTACGGCCTGGGCGTGACCGAACACGCGCAAGGCTCGACCGCCGTCATGGGCATCGCCAACCTGGCCATGGCGACCGGTAATATCGGACGCGAGGGCGTCGGCGTCAATCCGCTGCGCGGCCAAAACAACGTGCAGGGCTCGTGCGACATCGGCTCCTTCCCGCACGAACTGCCCGGCTACCGCCACGTCTCCGACAGCACCACGCGGATGCAGTTCGAGGCCGCGTGGGGAGTCGAAATCCAGGCCGAACCCGGCCTGCGGATCCCGAACATGTTCGACGCCGCCCTGCACGGCACCTTCATGGGCCTGTACTGCCAGGGTGAAGACATCGTCCAGTCCGACCCGAACACCCAGCACGTGGCGGCCGCGCTGTCGGCCATGGAATGCATCGTGGTGCAGGATATCTTCCTCAACGAGACCGCCAAATATGCCCACGTGCTGCTGCCCGGCTCCTCGTTCCTGGAAAAGGACGGCACCTTCACCAACGCCGAACGGCGCATCTCGCGCGTGCGCAAGGTGATGCCGCCCAAGGCCGGCTACGCCGACTGGGAGGTGACGGTGCAACTGGCCAAACGCCTGGGCTACCACATGGATTACAGCCATCCGTCCCAGATCATGGATGAAATCGCGCGCCTGACGCCGAGCTTTCACGGCGTCAGCTACGCCAAGCTGGAACAACTGGGTAGCATCCAGTGGCCGTGCAACGACGCCGCGCCGGAAGGCACGCCGATCATGCACATCGACCGCTTCGTGCGCGGCAAGGGCAAATTCATCATCACCAAATACATCGCCACCGACGAGAAGGTGACGCGCAAATTCCCGCTGATCCTGACCACCGGGCGCATTCTGTCGCAGTACAACGTGGGCGCCCAGACCCGCCGCACCGAAAACGTGCGCTGGCACGCCGAGGACCGGCTCGAAATCCATCCGCACGACGCGGAGGAACGCGGCATCCGCGACAACGACTGGGTCGGCATCCAGAGCCGGGCCGGCGACACCGTGCTGCGCGCCCTGGTCACCGAGCGCATGCAGCCGGGCGTGGTGTACACCACCTTCCACTTCCCGGAATCGGGCGCCAACGTGATCACCACCGATAACTCGGACTGGGCCACCAACTGCCCCGAATACAAGGTCACGGCGGTGCAGGTGATGCCAGTCCAGCAGCCATCCGAGTGGCAAAAAGAGTATTCGCGCTTCAACCGCGACCAGCTCGATTTGCATGGCGCGGCGAGCGCCCCGGCCCCGGCCGGCACGGTGAGCTGAGCGTGAACGCGTTCAGCACACACGAGACGGGCGCGGACGGACACGAGGACGACACGCCCAGCACCCGGCGCCAAGTCGTCGCCCGGCTGCGCGGCGGACACTGGCAGCGGGCCGAGGACGAACTGGCCGACGAAGTGCCGGTGGCGCTGGAATACAACGGCATCTCGCACGCGGTGATGCTGGCCACGCCGGCCGACCTGGAGGCGTTCGCGCTCGGCTTTTCCCTGAGCGAGGGCATCATCGACTCGGCCGCCGACTGCTACGGCATCGACGTCGCCCGGCGCGAAAACGGCATCGCGGTCCAAGTCCAGATCAGCGGCGAAGCCTTCATGCGCGTCAAGGAGCGGCGCCGCAATCTGGCCGGCCGCACCGGCTGCGGCTTGTGCGGCACGGAGAGCCTGGACCAGGTGTTGCGGGCGCTGCCGCCCGTGGCCGGCGGGCGGACCTTGTCGGCGCCGGCGATCCGGCGCGCCTTGACCGGCTTGAGCGCGCGCCAGCCGCTGAACCGGCTCACCGGCGGCACCCACGCGGCCGCGTGGTGCGCGGCCGATGGCGTGCCGCTCGCCGTTTTCGAGGATGTCGGGCGCCATAACGCGCTCGACAAACTGATCGGCGCGATGGCGCGTGACGGCCGCGATTTCGGTGACGGCTTCGTGCTCATGAGCAGCCGCGCCAGCGTGGAATTGGTGCAAAAGGCGGCCACCGTCGGCATCGCGGCGCTGGTGGCCATTTCGGCGCCCACCGCGCTGGCCGTGCGCACGGCCCAGGCGTGCGGCATGACGCTGGTGGCGTTCGCGCGCGGCGAGGACTTCGTGGCCTACGCCCACAGCGAACAAATACGACTCGATGAAGGACCGGCATACCCATGAACGCGCAGCACCTCATTCAAATGGCCAATCAGATCGGTTCCTTCTTCGAATCCTATCCGGATCGCGTGGAGGCCTGCGGCGAAATCGCCAACCACATACAAAAGTTTTGGGCGCCGCGCATGCGCATCGTGCTGCTCGATCATCTCACGGGCGAAGCCGGCGGCGAAGGCTTGTCGGCCATCGTGCTCGAGGCGCTGCGCACCCATCGCGCAAGGCTGGAGCCGCAGAAGCGGGCCAGCGCGACGTAATGCGTACAAGGACGTAGCGGAGAAAGATACGAAATCCACGCATCCTGGCGCAAGAGATCAAACAGCGACGGCAATGAGATACAGCCAATACGTCTAATGCTCTCTCGCCTTCTCGCCGCACCCGGCTGTTTTTTCTGACCACCGGATAGCGAAATTTTGTCCACTCCTGAAACCACGGATACGGAGTGAATCACGATCCATTTCTGGGGAATGTAGTTACTCATTCACGAAGAAATCTTTACCGTCCCCTCATTGTGTCATTGATTTAAGCGTTCGCATCTCATCCCGTCCGTAGGAATTTTTTTGAATTTTTTTTTCTTTTCATCAATAATCCACGCGGAACTTGCTGATAAAGCCGTAACACCCTCTTCTTTATTCAAAAGAGCAAAGATAATTTCTGAATTTTCTTTATTATTTATATTGCATTTTCCAGTAAATTCCAATAAATTTTCTGAGTGATCTGGAACTTGTAAAACATCGCGTATTAAAAATTTTTTATCTTTAAGCAGCATAAATTCACTTCCACAAATCATCCAGTATTCTGAAAACAATCCTTCAGAAATTTCATCCGATCCTAAACCCTTAAGACCTAAGCTTTTATGTCTAGCCTCAATTTCAACAATTTTCTCATTTTTCATGTGCCTACCGATGAGATTGTTTGAAATTTCCGAGCTACACTTAATGGCACTAAATGCATCATTTGCAAAAGAAAATTTACTATAAAAAAGAGAAAGTATCAAAAGAAAAGAAATTCCAATTTTCATCTTATGTGTCTTCTGTGAACGTTTCATGACTTTGCAATTTTTTATTCGCGGTTGCCTACTGTTTTCGGTAAAATGCCACTGGTGGTTGCTGCTGCCTATAAGAAACTGATGGATAATATCCATATACCGCTGGCTGTTTATAGTCAGATACCCATTGCGTGCCATTATACATCGCCATATGGCCATCTGGATGACCGGGAATTGGTTGAACAACTACAATATCGCCAACTCTTGGCGCACCTTGTACTAAAATAAATCCGGCAGTGGTAAGGCGACTGCCATAGTCTTTTGCGGAAGTTGTTTGTGCAACATTCACACCTCCAGCCAAAATAGCGAGCCTAACGTAATGCGCACATCTACCTGTGCTAGATGGACTTGCATTCGAATTAAGATGTTGAATGGCGGCGCTTACGTTCCAAGGCATTCTAGTTTCCTTATAATTACATAAAATGTTGTCAGGATATCATGTATTGCATGATTTATCAAGGAGCGGCCAAAAATGCTATTCGTGCGCAACAATTATTTGCCCATCTGCTTAACGTACGATATTCCGTTTCCCCTATTCTCCTCTGAACGAAGGCGGGGTCAAGGGGACCGTGGAATACCGCAGCCCGTAGCGCGAGAATATGCCGCGAAAGCTCCTCGATGCCTTGAAGTACGAATCAACTTCGGCGGCACCGGACATCGAGCGTGTGTCATACAGCTCGTGCCCAGGCCGCCTTTCATATCCGACCTACCGCGTCGTTTAAAACTTGTAGTTGTATGCCAAGCCCAACAACTGCAACCTGGTCTGATAGACGCCGCGGGTGGTTTCGCCATTGCCGGTGCAGGTGAGCGCCAGCGGATTGCAGTTGTTTTGATAATTCATCTGCGCATCCTTGAAATCGAGATAGCTGTAAGCCAGATCGATGGTGGAATGGGCGTTCAGCTGATAGCTGGCGCCGAGCGAGAATTGATAGCGGTCGCTGTCAGGCAGCGCCGGGTGGGTCAGCTCGGCGCTGCGCACGGGCGACTGGTCGTAGGCCAGACCGGCGCGCAGCAGCAAATTGTCGCTATAGCGGTAATTGCCGCCGACGGACAGGCGATAGGTGTTTTTCCATTGCTGGCGTATCACTTCGTCGCCTTCGGTGGTGCCGGGGAACTCGATGTTCAAGTCGTTCAAGCGCGAATGGCGCGCCCAGGTCACGTCGGCCATGGCAGCCCATTTGGCGTCGATCTGGTGGAACACGTTGGCCGACACGGTTTCCGGCGTGCGCAGCTTGACCAGCGCGGCCGAATTGGCGCGGTGCGAGGCGGCGGCCAGAATGCGGTTGACCACCGGGTCGGTGGTCGCGTTCGAGAAATCCCAGACGGTGTCGCCTTTCAAGCTGTGGGCGATCGACGATCGGTAGGCCAGGCCGAAACGGGTGTCCTGGTTCAGCGTATACATATAACCGAGGTTGAAGCCGTAGCCCCAATCCTGGCCGTCGTTCGCGCCGTGGCCGTCCTTGGCCGCCGCCAGCACGGCCGGGTTGCCGCCGGCGGCGACGATCTGGCGCACCAGCGCCTGGCCGGCGGCGTTGCCCGACAGCGCGCGCACCGAACCGGGCACGTCGACCGCCTGCGCCAGCGAGGCTTTCATGAATTCGGCGCTGACGCCGAAACCGAAGGCGTGGTGTTCGTCGAGCTTGAACGAGGCCGATGGATTGAGCGCGACCGCTTCGAGCTTCATGTTCGACAGCGCGTAGCGGCCGGTCCAGGTGTCGCCGTAATCGAGCTTGGCACCGTAGGGCACGAACAGGCCGACGCCGAACGCCCATTTGTCGTCGATGCGCTGGCTGTAGTACAGCGAAGGCGCCGTCACCGAGTCGGGCGCGTAATCGCGCACGGCGGTGCCGCCGCTGCTGGTGCCGGTGAAACGGGTCGAGCCGGTGTCGGTGAAGGTCGAATGGGGCACCACCACGGTGGCGCCCAGCGAGATTTGTTTGCCGTCCAGGCGCGACAGGCCGGCCGGGTTGTAGAACACGGTCGAGGCGTCGCTGGCCTCGGCGCCGTTGGCGTCGGCCGTGCCTTGGCCGGACACGCTCTGCGAACCGAAACGGTAACCGGAGGCCTGGGCGCCGCCGGCGATGGCGCCGAGGGCGGCGGCGATAAGAAAGGGCAGATATTTGAACTTCAAATTAGTCTCACTTTGGGATGGTTTGCTCGAACTGGCCGGGTCGACCCGGCGCCCGGCGCCGCGCGGCTCGATCGGAGCACGGCCGGCGCCGAAGGCAGCAGAGCATACAACATCCTGGCCATTTAGTTAATGCAAACCTGGCTCCAGTGCGACCGCCGGATCGAGCAGCAAGCGTTTCTCCAGCAGCGCCGCCATGGCCTCGGCGCCGACCGGGCGCGCGACCAGATAGCCCTGCACCTCGTCGCAGCCGAGCCGGCGTAGCTGCGCCAGTTGTTCGGCCGTCTCGACGCCCTCGGCCACCACGCTCATGCCCAGCGCGTGCGCCATCGAGACGATGGCGCCGATGAAGACCGCGCCGCGCTCGGAGCGTCCCAATTCGGCGGTGAAGGCGCGGTCGATCTTCAAGCCGTCCATGCGCAGCGATTGCAGTTGCGCCAGCGAACAGTAGCCGGTGCCGAAATCGTCGAGCACCAATTTCACGCCCAGCGCGCGCAACGCCGCCAACTGGGCCAGCGCGGCGTCGTGGCCGCCCATCATGGCCGATTCGCCGATGTCGAGCTGGATCAAGCCCACGTCGAGCTGATGGCGCGCGGCCGCCGCGCCCAGTGTGTGGTGCAGGTCGCCACGGGCGAACTGGCGCGCCGAGACGTTGATCGCCACCGGCACCAAGGGCAAGCCGGCGGCGCGCCAGCGCACCAGTTGGCGGCATACCAGTTCCACCACCATTTCGCCCAGTTGCACGATCAGGCCGCAGCCTTCGGCCACCGGAATGAAGTCGCGCGGCGCCAGCAAGCCGCGGCTGGGGTGAATCCAGCGCACCAGCGCCTCGATGCCGCGCAGCCGGCCGTCGGCGACGTCGACCTGGGCCTGGTAATGGATCACGAACTGGTTGTCGGCCAAGGCCAGCACCAGGCTTTGTTCGACGTCGCGCTTGGAACGTATCACTTCGTATAATTCGGGCCGGTAGAAACGATGGTGGCCCTTGCCGGCCGTCTTGACCGCGTACATGGCCATGTCGGCGTTCTTGAGCAGCGTTTCGGTGTCGGCCCCGTCGCGCGGGTACAGGCTGATGCCGACCGAGGCGCTCATGTGCTGGCGGCCGTCGCTGAGCGTGAATGCTTCGCCGAAGGTCTCTTCGATGCGCTCGGCCACTCGGGTCACGTTGTCCTCGCTGTCGATCGGATGCAAGATGACGACAAATTCGTCGCCGCCCAGGCGCACCACATGGTCGCTCGGGCGCAGCACGGCGCGCAGACGCTGGGCCGCCGCCTTGAGCACCAGGTCGCCCTCGGCGTGGCCCTTGCTGTCGTTGATTTCCTTGAAGCCGTCCAAATCGATGAACAATAGAGACAGCATTTGGCCGGCGGCGCGCGCCTCGCCGATCGCGCGCGGCAGGTGGCTGCCCAGCCAGAGGCGGTTCGGCAGCCCGGTCAAGGCGTCCTCGTTGGCCAGGCGACGCAGCTCTTGCTCGTGCGACTTGGTGCCGCTGATGTCTTGCAGCGTCACCGCCAAGTGTTCGCCGGTGCGCACCACGCGGCGCCTGATCCAGCGCAGGTGGAAGGGATTGTTATCGGGTAGTTCGATCTCCTGTTCGCTGAAGCCGGACAGCATGGCTTGTTTGTAGGTCTGGATCAGATCGCGAAAATACGGCTCATGGGCGCGCGACTGCAAGCGCAAGCCAAGCAGTTGATCGCGGCGCATGCCGAACAGGTCGGCCCCGGCCGCGTTACAGTCGATGAATTCGAAATCGGCGATCTCGCCGTCGCCGCCGCGCCGGGCCGCGATGATGAAAAAGCCGTCGTTGGCGTCCGCGGTGGCCATGCGGTAGGCGTCGCACGCGCCCTCGGACGGGTCGAAGCACCGATTTCCCGGAGCCGAACGGCGCGCGACCACGGCCGCGAAGGCGCTCAAGATCAGCAGCAGGGTCGCCACGGCGGTCGCGCCGGCGCAGTAGGCCGAACGGATCGCGTCATAGGGCCGCATCATGCGCGTGCGGTCCAGCGCGACCAGCACGCCGAAGTAAGGCACGGTGAGCGGTTGCCAAGCCACGAAAACTGCACCGTCGCGCCGGCCGGCTTGCATGCCCCCACGCGGGGATGCGCCGGCCGCCGCGCCTGCAGCCGCGAACGACATCGCGCGCACGGGCGCCTGCCCGCTTTCGGCCCCGGCGCCCGGCCGGGCTATTGACGCGGAAGACGCGGCGTGCATGCCATCTGGCGCCGGAGTATTCGGCGTTCCTTGATCGCCGCCCGACATGGCCAATCGCCGCCCGTCGGCATCGAACACAGTAAACCACGCCGATTGGCCCGCCACCGAACCGCCGGTATAAGGCGGGAGCGCGGCCGGCGCCGCCGCGATCAGGATCATGCCGCCCTGGCCGTCCTCCCGCTCCCGCAGACGACGCCCGACCAACAGCCGTGGCTCGCGCGCGCCGGACAAGACGAAACGCGCCCCGCCGGCGTGCGAGCGCAAGGCCGCGTCGATGTCGGCCGGACCGACCGCGCCACGGTCGCCGGCCGCCGCCAGCACGCCGCCCCGCGCATCGACCACGATGATGGCGGCATACGGGCGGCCGGCATACGACCCGCGTCGCCGCGCCAGGTCCAGGTCCAGGCTCGAATCGCGCCCGGCCGGGTCGCGCTCCCAGCCCTCGGCCAGCCGCCCGGCGATTTGATCGATCTGCGCCAGCGCGCGTGATAGATGCTCGGCGTAACCCGCCGCCAGCGCGGTCGCCTCGCTCAGCGCATGCCGCTCGACCAGGCGCCGTTCGCGGCCCAGCTGCGCTTGGACGACACCGTACAGCAGCAAACATAGCAGCAGTCCGATCGACGGCCAAATCCACGCGCCACGCAATGTATTCGGGAGAAATCTTAGTCTGTTCATCACGGCCCCTGTCACGCTCGACTTGATAGTGTTGCCGTCAGGATACACACAGATGCAGGGCGGGAAGGGCCTATGTGCACGTTTCATGACATGGATTGAACTTGCCGAGACATCAACATCGGTGGACGTCACCGATCATGCCGGCGGACGGCAAGAAACGCCGCCAGCGACACCAGCGCCGACGACAGCGCCGCCAACACCAGGGCGCGCAGGCGCGCGTCGCGCAGCGGCCGGTGCACATCGACTTCGCGCAATCCGACCACGGCGCTAAAAGGATAGGCTCCGAGCGCCTGCCAACCTACGAAACGGGCGCGATGATCGGCGAACATCAGTGGTTCGGCCAGCCGCAGCATGCCGGCTTCGGCCTCCAGGAAACGGGTGTCCGAGAACAAGGGGCGATGCGCGTGCGCCACCCCGGCGCCCGCGCGCGTGGCGTAAAATTCGCCGTCCTCGCCCACCATGGCGAGAAACACGCCGCGCTCCATTGCGGACCCTGCGTAAAAATCGGACAAATAATCCGGATCGATCGAGACCGCGATCACGCCTGCGAATTCGCCACGTTCGTCCTCCAGGCGGCGCGTCAAGTGCAGCACCGGCTTGGCGCCGTCGGCCATCGGCTTGCCGACGGCGATATTCATGGCGCTGGAATTGCTGCGCCGGTGTTTGAACAGATGCGCAGTGGGGCCGGCGCTGCGCACACCCTCGAAGGCCACCGTGGCCGTGAGCGGATTGCCTTGCCGGTCGAGAATGGCGACCGCCTGGAACAGACCGGCGGTATAGAGTCCCTCTTTCCGCATGTCTTCAAGTTTCAGCGCGCCCTTCGAGCTTTCCCACTCGAATTTGAGCTGCATGGTGATTTGGTCGAGCTGCTCCAGCGAGCGCACCAGATACCGCGCGTAGGCACGCGCGGTCGCCGTCACGTCGGCCGCGGCGCGCGCGTCGGCGGCCCGCTCCTCACTATGCAATTGGCATAGCGTCCCGGCCCACATACCTAGGCAGATGCCGAGGGCGGCCCCGGTCAACCAGCGGCGGCGCCGGCGATTGGTGTGGTTATTCATGCGCGGTGTTGGCGTCTCCATGCGATGCGGTGGACAATCGGGGTGCAGAATCGCATGCGATTGTGACGCCTTGATGACGCGCGATCATGCCCGCTTCGGCTCGGTTCGGGCTCGGTTACAATTCCACCTGGGCCGCGCCGATCGCGGCATGCCGCCCCCGTTTGTTGGAGAAATAAATGCAGCAATATCAAGATTTGATTCAAACCGTGCTCGATACGGGCAGCTGGCAAGACAACCGCACCGGCGTGCGCACCTTGAGCGTGCCGGGCGCCATGATGCGCTTCGACTTGCGCCTGGGCTTTCCGGCCGTGACGACCAAAAAACTGGCCTTCAAATCGGTGATCGGCGAGTTGATCGCTTTCCTGCGCGGCGCCAGCAACGCGGCCCAGTTCCGCGCCTTGGGTTGCAAGGTGTGGGACCAGAACGCCAATGAAAACGCGCAATGGCTGGCCAATCCCTACCGCGAAGGCGAGGACGACCTCGGCCCCGTGTACGGCGTGCAATGGCGCGGCTGGCCGGCCTACAAGCTGCTCGACGCCAGTCAAACGGCCCAAATCGCCGATGCGGAAAAGAACGGTTTCCGGGCCGTGGCGCCGCTGCGCGACGAGGGCGTCGAGAAGGTCTTGCTATATAAGGCGGTCGACCAGTTGCGCGAGTGTCTCGACACCATCATGCACAATCCGGGCAGCCGGCGCATCCTGTTCCACGGCTGGAACCCGGCCGTGCTGGACGCGGTGGCCTTGCCGGCCTGCCACTTGCTGTACCAATTTCTGCCCAACGCCAGCACGCGCGAACTATCGCTGTGCCTGTATGTGCGCAGCAACGACATCGGCCTGGGCACCCCGTTCAATCTGGCCGAGGGCGCCGCCCTGCTGCATCTGGTGGCGCACTTGACCGGGTACACGGCGCGCTGGTTCAGCTATTTCATCGGCGACGCGCACATCTACGAAAATCACCTCGACATGGTGCGGCAACAGTTGACGCGCGCGCCCTACCCCGCGCCGCGCTTCGTCATCGCGCCGCGCGTGCCGGCGTTCGCCGACACCGGCGTCTACGCGCCCGAATGGCTGGAAATGATCGAACCGGCCGATTTCGCGCTGGAAGGCTACCAGCATCACGCGCCGCTGAGCGCGCCGATGGCGGTGTAGCGCGGCGCCGAACAGAAACCTTGCGCGAACAGCAAAATGACAGATAATAGCGCTCGCGCGGCGTGCGAAAACGCGCCGCCTTCGATCCTTGTTTCTGTTCGCTACCGTTCGCTCATCATGACTCACCTGACCATCATCGTCGCCACCGAGCTCGCCGGCGGCATCGGCATGCACAACACCATGCCCTGGCACTTGCCGGAAGACTTGGCGCATTTCAAGCGCCTGACCAGCGGCCATCCGATCATCATGGGCCGCAAGACTTTCGACTCGATCGGCCGGCCGCTGCCGAATCGGCGCAACATCGTCGTCACCCGCAACCGCGAGTGGCGCCACGAAGGCGTGGAAGCGGTCGCCTCGCTGGAGGCGGCCATCGCCCTGGCCGGGTCGGCGCCCGCCTTCGTCATCGGTGGCGCCCAAATCTATCAGCAAGCGATCGCGTTGGCCGAGCGCATCGTGCGCACCGAAATCGCCCACGCCTACCCGTGCGACGCCTTCTTTCCCGCGCCCGACCCGGCGCTGTGGCAAGAAAGCGCGCGCCTGAGCCACCACTCGGAGCGGGCCGGTCTCGATTACGCCTTTGTCACCCTGGAGCGCCGCCGCGCGCCCATTTAACAGAAAGCACCCATGTCAGAACACGGTTTCCACGTGCACGGCCCGCACGACCACGCGGTCGAACACGCCGCCCACGGCAGCGACAAATTTTCCGGCAAGATCGCGGTGATGACGGCCATCCTGGCCACGGTGGGCGCCATGTTCGGCTACCAGGGCGGCGCCACCCAGAACGACGCGGCCCTGTTCAAGAACAACGCCGCGATCGACAAGACCGAGGCGGCCAACCGCTGGAATTACTATCAAGCCAAGTCGAACAAGCAAAATCTGGCGGAACTGGCCATGACCTTGCCGGGCGTGGAGCCGGAACGCTACAAGGCCGAGGTGGTCCGTTACAAGGCGGAAAAAGACGACATCAAGAAGGATGCCGAGAAGTGGGAAGCGTCGTCGGCCGACTGGAACAAGAAATCGGACGAGGCGCTGCACCAACATCATCAATGGGCGCTGGCCACCACCGCCGAGCAAATCGCCATTTCGCTGGCCGCCATCACCCTGCTCACCCACAAGAAATGGCTCCAGGGCGCGACCTATCTGGTGGCCGCCGCCGGCATTTTGCTGGGCCTGCTCGCCTGGTTCCATGTGGACCCGATCGGCGCGCTGTTGCTCAAGCTAGGCGGGAGCGCCGCCCACCATTGAGGGGCGACGTGCAACGGAGACGTGCAACGGCGATGAGCGACGCCGACGCGTGACGGCGAATTGCCAGGAACGCCGTCGCCCGCCCCGGGTCGCGCGTGCGCGCCGCGCCAGGTCAAGCGACAGCGCCGCGCACGCTTGCTAATTTTTCACCGGATGCCCGCCATTTCTGCGAGAATCCGTTTCTTATTTTTTCGGCGCATGTGCGGCGAACTGCCGGCCGCGGGCGTCACCCGCCGGGCCGGCTCTTCCCTTTGGAGAGACACCCATGAAATTTCGTTTCCCAATCGTCATCATTGACGAGGATTTCCGGTCTGAAAACACCTCCGGCCTGGGCATCCGCGCCCTGGCCGCCGCCATGGAAAAAGAAGGCATGGAAGTGCTGGGCGTGACCAGCTACGGCGACTTGTCCCAATTCGCCCAGCAACAATCGCGCGCCTCGGCCTTCGTGCTGTCCATCGACGACGAGGAATTCGGCGCCGGCTCGATCGAGGAAACCGACACCGCCTTGAAATCGCTGCGCGCCTTCGTCGAAGAAATTCGCCACAAAAACGCCGACATTCCGATTTACCTGTACGGCGAGACGCGCACCTCGCGCCACATCCCGAACAATATCTTGCGCGAGTTGCACGGCTTCATCCACATGTTCGAGGATACCCCCGAATTCGTAGCGCGCCACATCATCCGCGAAGCCAAGTCGTATCTGGACGGCTTGTCGCCGCCGTTTTTCCGCGCCCTGGTGCACTACGCCAACGACGGCTCCTATTCCTGGCACTGTCCCGGCCACTCGGGCGGGGTGGCTTTCCTGAAGTCGCCGATCGGCCAAATGTTTCACCAATTTTTCGGCGAAAACATGTTGCGCGCCGACGTATGCAACGCGGTCGAGGAACTCGGTCAGTTGCTCGACCATACCGGCCCGGTGGCCGCCTCCGAGCGCAACGCGGCGCGCATCTTTAACGCCGACCACTGTTATTTCGTCACCAACGGCACCTCCACCTCGAACAAGATGGTGTGGCATTCGACGGTGGCGCCGGGCGACATCGTGGTGGTGGACCGCAACTGCCACAAATCGATCTTGCACTCGATCATCATGTGCGGCGCGATTCCAGTGTTCCTGATGCCGACCCGCAATCACCTGGGCATCATCGGTCCCATCCCGCTGGAAGAGTTTTCGATGGAAAGCATCGCGCGCAAGATCGAGGCCAATCCCTTCGCGCGCGAGGCGGTCAACAAGAAGCCGCGCATCCTGACCATCACCCAATCGACCTACGACGGCGTGATCTACAACGTCGAAACCCTGCGCGAATTGCTCGACGGTAAAATCGACACCCTGCATTTCGACGAAGCCTGGTTGCCGCACGCCACCTTCCACGATTTCTACAAGGACATGCACGCCATCGGCAAGGACCGTCCGCGCGCCAAGGAATCGATGATTTTCTCGACCCAGTCGACCCATAAATTGCTGGCCGGCCTGTCGCAGGCCTCGCAAATCCTGGTGCGTGAATCGGAAACCGTGAAACTGGACCAGGACGCTTTCAACGAGGCTTACCTGATGCACACCTCGACCTCGCCGCAATACTCGATCATCGCCTCCTGCGACGTGGCGGCGGCCATGATGGAGGCGCCCGGCGGCACCGCGCTGGTGGAGGAATCGATCATCGAAGCGCTCGACTTCCGCCGCGCGATGAAAAAAATCGATCAGGAATGGGGCCAGGATTGGTGGTTCCAAGTGTGGGGGCCGGACACCTTCGCCGAGGAAGGCATCGGCGAGCGCGACGACTGGCTGATCCGCGCCGAGGACGACTGGCACGGCTTCGGCAAGTTGGCGCCGGGCTTCAACATGCTCGATCCGATCAAGGCCACCATCGTCAATCCGGGCTTGTCGCTGGACGGCAAGTTCGGCGATTCCGGCATTCCGGCCTCGATCGTGACCAAATATCTGGCCGAGCATGGCGTGATCATCGAGAAATGCGGGCTGTATTCTTTCTTCATCATGTTTACCATCGGTATCACCAAGGGCCGCTGGAACACCTTGTTGACGGCGCTCCAGCAATTCAAGGACGACTACGACAAAAATCAGCCGATGTGGCGCATCTTGCCGGAATTCGCGGCCGCCAATCCACGCTACGAGAAAATGGGCTTGCGCGACCTGTGCCAGCAAATCCATGATTTCTACAAGGCTTACGACGTGGCGCGCTTGACCACCGAAATGTATTTGTCGGACATGATCCCGGCCATGAAGCCGTCGGACGCGTTCGCCAAGATGGCGCACCGGGAAATCGACCGGGTGCCCATCGACGAACTGGAAGGACGCATCACATCGATTTTGTTGACGCCCTACCCTCCCGGCATTCCACTGCTGATTCCGGGCGAGCGCTTCAACAAGACCATCGTCGATTATCTGCGTTTCGCGCGCGACTTCAACGAACGCTTCCCCGGCTTCGAGACCGACGTGCACGGCTTGGTCAAGCGCGAAGTCGATGGCAAGCGCGGTTATTTCGTCGATTGCGTGCGCCAGAGTTAACACCGCACCAAGGGACGGGGCGCGCCACCGGGCGCGCCGTCCTGCCCCACCGCGCCCCGCGCGTGTCAATCGAATCATCTAATTTTGTCGAATTCACATCGATTTTAATTAGTTCCGTTGTGCCAAATACACGTTTCTAAAAAATAATATTCATTTTCATTAAAATAAGTTCATCTATCCTGACGGCAACTTCAGGCAACTTCCGCGTACTTGTTGACGAAAAACGTTGCCTGAATAATAGCGCTTAAATTTCCTGCTGGGAATTGTTAACTTGCCCTACAATGCAAGGCAGTTTTCTATGCCTTGGAGCAATAGATGAAATTCCCCAACATTCGCGCCACCCTGGCGTTGTCTTCCCTGATCATTCTCTCGGCCTGTAGCGGCGGCGGACCTGACTCAGGGACCGCGGCGCAGCCAAGCGGCGGCGCCCAAGGCAGTATTCCCGGCGGCGCGACCGACGGCAGCACCGGCGGCACGGCCGGCTCTGGTGGTACGGCCGGCACGGGTGACACCGGCGGAACCGCTGACACGGGCGGCACGGGTGGAACGGGTGGCACGGGTGGAACCGGCGGCACGGGCAGTACTGGCGGCACGGGTGGAACCGGCGGATCCGGCGGCGTTACCGAGGTATCGGCCCCGATGGCGCCGAACGCCGCCTCGCGCTTTCTGGCCCAAGCCAGTTTCGGCCCCACCGCCGCCACCATCAACCAAGTGGCCAGCGGCGGCGCCCAGGCCTGGCTGACGGCGCAGTTCGCCAAACCGCAAGTGCTACACCGCGCCTATATGGACCGGATCCAGGCCGGCATGACCGGTGGCAGCAAGGTCGGCCAGGTGGAAGTGTTCGAATCGTTTTGGCAGCAGGCGGCCGGCGGCGACGACCAGTTGCGCCAACGGGTGGCGTTCGCGCTGTCGCAGATTTACGTGATCTCGATGATGGACGAGTCGGTCAACACCCTGCCGCGCGGCACCACCGCGTATTACGATATGCTGGGCAAAAACGCTTTCGGCAATTTCCGCGACTTGCTGCAAGGCGTGGCGCTGCATCCAGCCATGGGCCGCTACCTGTCCCACCTGCACAACGAAAAGGAATCGGGCACCCGTGTGCCGGATGAAAACTTCGCGCGCGAAATCATGCAACTGATGACCATCGGCCTGTATCAGCTGAACCCCGACGGCAGCCTGAAAATGAGCGACGGCAAGCCCATCGAAACGTATACCCACGACGACGTGGCCGGTCTGGCCAAGGTGTTCACCGGCTTTAGCTGGTACGGCCCGGACCACTCGGCGAACCGTTTTTACGGCTGGATGGCGCCCGATCCGGAACACGACATCCGCCCCATGATGAGCTACCCGAGCTACCACTCGAGCTCTGAAAAACACTTCCTCGGCACCACCATTTCCGGCGTCACCACGCCGGAGGCGGATGTGAAAGTGGCGCTCGACACCTTGTTCAACCATCCCAACGTCGGTCCCTTCATCGGCCGCCAGCTGATCCAGCGCCTGGTGATGAGCAACCCCAGCCCGGCCTACGTCGGGCGGGTCACGGCGGCCTTCAACAACAACGGCGCCGGCGTGCGCGGCGACATGAAGGCGGTGCTGCGCGCCATTTTGCTCGACAACGAAGCGCGCGAAGATAAACCGCATCCGAAATTGCGCGAACCGATTTTGCGCCTGACCAACTGGATGCGCGCCTTCAACGCCAAATCGGCCAGCGGGCGCTACCAGCTGGGTTACACGGAAGATCCCTTGAATTCGATCGGCCAGAGCCCGCTGCGCTCGCCATCGGTATTCAACTATTACCGTCCCGCCTACGTGCCGCCAAACACCACCATCGCCGACGCCGGCCTGGTGGCGCCGGAAATGCAAATCGTGGCCGAGCCGTCGGTGACCGGCTATCTGAATTACATGCAGGACGTGATCAAGTATGGCGCCGGCAACACGCGCGACGTGCAGCCGAACTACAGCACCGAATTGACCCTGGTGGACAAGCCCGAGCAATTGCTCGACCGGGTCAACCTGCTCTTGCTCAACGGCGCCATGTCGAGCGGCTTGCGCGCGCAAATCCTGGCCGCCATCAATTCCGTGGTGATTCCGGTCGCCAACAGCAGCAACGCCACCGCCGTCAGCAACGCCAGAAGTAGCCGGGTGTATCTGGCCGTCTTCCTGGCCATGGCTTCGTCCGAGTACCTGGTGCAAAAGTAAGGATACGACATGAACAAGCACAATCATTTACGTCGCAATTTTCTCGGATCAATGCTGGGCGTGGCCGGCGGCGGCGCGCTGCCGTTCGCGCTCAACCTGGCGGCCATGAACAACGCGGCGGCGCAGTCGGCCTCCGACTACAAGGCCGTGGTGTGCCTGTTCCTGGCCGGCGGCAACGACCATTTCAATACCGTGCTGGCCACCGATCCGACCTCGTGGAACGAATACCAACGCGTGCGCGCCACCACCGACGCCGGCTCGATCGCCCTGCCCGGCCTGGGCGCCAACGGTGGCGTGCTGCCGCTGAACCTGACCGGCGGCGAAGCCGGCCGCAGCTTCGCGCTGCATCCGTCGATGGGACCGTTGAAAAGCTTGTTCGACGCCGGTCGCGCCGCCGTGGTGGCCAACGTCGGCCCTTTGATCATGCCCACCACCAAGGCCCAGTACAAGGCGCACAGCGTGAATTTGCCGCCCAAACTGTTTTCGCACAACGACCAATCGTCCACCTGGCAAGCCAGCCAGCCCGAGGGCGCCACGTCCGGCTGGGGCGGGCGCATGGCCGACTTGCTCGCCGCCACCAATAGCAACGCCACCTTCACCACCATTTCGGCCTCGGGCAACGCGGTGTTTTTGAGCGGCCACAAGGTGCGCCAGTACCAGATCAGCAACGGCAGCGCGCTACCCATCCGCAATTTGTCCGGCCCGCTGTTCAACGCCCCGGCCAACGCCAATCCGCTCAACGCCATCATCACCGGCGAGCGGGCCGACCTGTTTGAAAAAGAATATACCAATGTGGTGAAACGCTCGATCAGCGCCCAAGCCGTGTTGTCGGGCGCGATGGCGCCGGCCGGCGCCACCGGCGTGGCCGATCCGAGCAAATACCTGAATCCGAAAACCCAGGCCGCCACCGCCAATCCGGTGGCCCAGCAATTGCAAACCGTGGCCCGCATCATCGCCGGGCGCGGCGCCCTGGGCGCGCGCCGCCAAGTGTTTTATGTCACCATGGGCAGCTTCGACAGCCACGACGGACAAAAACTCAATCAAGCCGATTTGCTGACCAAGCTGGCCCACGCGGTGGCGTATTTCGATGAAGTACTGGCCACCCTGCCCGGCGGCGACATGCGCAAGCAAGTAACGCTGTTTACGGCATCCGAGTTCGGCCGCACCTTCGCCAGCAACGGCGACGGCACCGACCACGGCTGGGGTTCGCACCACATCGTGGTGGGCGGCGCGGTCAAAGGTAACGCGCTGTACGGCAACTTCCCGGTGACCGGCTTGAACCACGATCTGGACGTCGGCTCCGGCGCCCTGCTGCCGACCACCTCGGTCGACCAGTACGGCGCCACCATCGCACGCTGGTTCGGCCTGGCCGACAGCCAGTTGGGCGACGTCTTCCCCAATATCGGCAACTTCAATCAACGCAATCTGGGCTTCCTGGCATAAAGCGCGCTTTTCCGGCTCGGGCCCGCCCCGAGCCGGCGAACAGCCGGCTCTTCTTACCGATGGCGAATAAGCCGCGTCGCGGTCTCCACCAGGTTGTTGTGGTTGGCCACGCTGCCCGACTATCGCTAGCTAAAGACCAAGCAAGGCGTCCGCGTTCCCATGTGCGATCTTTCGACGATCGCCTGGCGATACCGGTAATTTTTCCAAAAAATTCACGGCGGCGCGATTGTCTCCAAAAGGATAATCGACCGAGAACAATAAGCGATCGACACCAAATGTCATGAGCGTCGAGAGAAACGATGGCATGTCGGAAAAGCCGCTGGTCGACACCCACACCTGGTCGGTGATCGCGCGCGCGGCGTTGCGTTCGAGGTGCGCGTCGCTGTGCTTTGAAAACACCCGTTCCACGCGGCCCATCATGGCCGGCAATCCCTCTCCCATATGGCCGATCATCAGTTTGAGTCCGGGATAACGGTCCAGGGTTCCCGAGAGCGCGAGCCGCAGTATATGCACGGCGGTTTCCGCATGCCATCCCCAGCCCGCGATCGCCAACATAAAAGAGGCGTGTCCGGGAAGACCGTCGTAATATGCCGCGCGCACCCCCGCTGGCGGCAATCCGGGATGAATGTAGAGTGGCACGCCCAGTTTTTCCGCGGTGGCGAGTAGAGGGCCAAATTCAAGCGCGTCGAGAAATTTGCCGTTAATCGTCCCATTGATCAACGCGCCACGCAATCCGCATTCTTTTACGGCACGCTCCAATTCATCGGCGGCCGCGTCGGGGCACATCATGGGTAAATGGGCGAACGCCGCAAATCGATCGGGTTGGGCGGAGATGAACAGCCGCAGGCGGTCGTTATATTCGCGTGCGATGGCGATGCCCTGCGCGCCGGGAACGATTTCCGCGCCCGGAGCGGGAACCGATAAAACCTGCATGGCGATTCCGGCGATGTCCATGGCCTCGATTCTTTGCCTGCCGATGTCGGTGAGCGCGGCCGGATTGAGCGCCTGGAAGACGTCCGTTCCTGGAAGAGGCCATCCGTTCGAAGTCAAAGCTTGGGGGGCGATCCGGGCGAGCAGGTCCGCGAAAGCAAAATGCTCTTCGACCGCAACGATACGCATACCGTCGCTCACCATGGCACCACCCTGCCAAGATAATCGAGGTAATGCAGGCCGCTCTTTTCCTGGTAAGCCTCGATGGTGTTCACCAGGCTTGGAATGCTCTCCTCAATGCTCAAGCGCGCCTCTGGGCCGCCCAAGTCGGTGCGGACCCAGCCCGGCGCCATCAGCAAAAAGGTCGCCGCATCGCCGGCATGGCGCGCGGCATAACTTTTCATCAACATGTTGAGCGCCGTCTTGCTGGCGCGATAGATCTCATAATTCCCGTTGTTATTGTTTGCGATACTACCTTGTCCTGAGGACATGATGCCGATCGTGCCTGTGGGCGACACGCGCTCCCGTAAATTCTCGACGACACGCATGGGGCTCAAGGCATTCGTTACCATCATGCGTATGAATTCGTCGGTGGAAATGTCGGCGACCATATCGTGCGTGGCAATGCCGGCATTGACAAAAAGCAGGTCGATCTGCCGCGCTGGAAAGCGGTTACGCAACAAGGAAACTTGTTCGGCATCGGTGATATCGACCGTCTCCACTTCGAGCATGCCGTTCGAAACGCCGGCGATATGGCGAAGCTTGTCTGCCGAACCGGCCCGCGCGGTCGCAATGACGTGCCAACCTCGCTTCAGGTATTCCTCCACCATGTCAAAGCCGAGACCGCGAGATGCGCCGACGATCAAGGCGGTCTTGGGGGAAAGATGTTTTTGCTGTTTTTGCATTCTGATGCTCCAGTTAAATTAAGCCCATTCTTCCGAGCCGCACGAAAAGCATAGCAAGGCGGAAGACGCAGCGGATGCATTAAACACATGCATCGAACGCCATGTGGCGCCGCGCATGTTATGCTCGGCCCATGCCCGACGCGGATTTAAACCTCCTTATCGCACTAGACGCGCTGCTGACCGAAGTCAGTGTGGCGGGCGCCGCGCGTCGATTGGGGTTGAGCGCATCGGCCATGAGCCGAACGCTCGCTCGTCTTCGGGAGGCGACCGGAGATCCGTTATTGGTGCGCGCCGGGCGCGGCATGGTGCTAACGCCGCGCGCGCAGGAACTGCGTGAACGCGCTCGGCATACGGTAAATGAAGCCCGTTCGGTTCTTCGTCCGGTTTCTGCCGAGCTCGATCTATCTACTTTGGATCGGACGTTTACGATTCGTACCAACGAAGGTTTTGTCGACGTGATTGGCGCCGCCCTGATCGCGGCGGCGACCGCGGCCGCACCGCGTGTGCGTTTACGCTTCGCGCTCAAACCCGACAAGACGGTGGCGCCTTTGCGGGACGGTTCCATCGATCTGGAAATCGGCGTATTGGGTGACATGGGTCCCGAAATCCGCATACAAGCGCTGTTTAGGGACCGCTTCATTGGCGTGGTCAGGAAAGGACATGCGCTCGAAACCGGGGGCGCGGTGACAGCCGAGCGCTATGTCGCGTTCGGGCACATTATCGCTTCGCGTCGCGGGCGCCTGAACGGGCCGGTGGACATGGCGTTGGCGGCGCTGGGGTTAACGCGAACAATCGCGGCCGTGGTTCCGGGCTTCCCGGCGGCGCTGGCGGTGGCCCGCGCGTCCGACCTGGTGGCACTCGTGCCGGCTTTTTTCCTTCATGCACAACCGGAACATCAAGAAGGCGCGTCAGCTGTTACGACGTACGCCTTCGAGCTTCCCGTCCATACCGAGCGTTTCACCGTATCCCAGATGTGGCATCCGCGTTTGGAAATGGATCCCGCCCATCGTTGGCTGCGCAATCTGGTACAAACGGTATGTCGCCAGAAAACCTCCGTATGACACGACGATTTCCACGCCTTCCGTCGACGCGCAGGGCTGTGTAAAGTGGGGAAACGGTAGCGGCGAATCGATCTTGGGCGGCGGTGAAGCTGGTCGCCGCCCCCCACCGCGCCGTGCGCACAACGCCAACCGCACCTTCCTCGATATCAACAAACCCGTGTGGCTGAACCGCTCACGCATGCATAGGTGGCGCGGCTGGACGCTTGCGCCGGCGCATCCGGGCATGACGATTAAGATCGATATTCGGTCTTTTTGCATCGGTTTAATAGGCTCCATTCCATTGACACTTTCCATACTCTTTAGGTCAATTGGGGTTGAGCATATTATTTCTCAATCAATATTTAAATTTCCTGGTGGGAACGACTAAGTTGCAATACAATCCATCTTAGTCTTTTTATGCCATGGAGAAACATATGAAATACCTCCCGCTTCGCACCACGGTGGCACTACTTTCGTTCCTGATCTTGACCGCCTGCGGCGGCAAAGCCGACGACGAAAAGGGCACGGCACCCAACGGCAACACTCAAGGTACTACCCCGTCGGGCAACACCGGCGGCGGCACCGGCGCTACAGGCGGCACCGGAGATGCTGGCGCCACCGGCGGCACGGGTGATGCGGGCGGCACAGGAAGCACGGGTGGTACTGGCGGCACCGGTGGCACTGGCAGCACGGGTGGTACTGGAAGCACGGGTGGTACTGGAAGCACCGGCGGCACCGGCGGTACGGGAAGCACCGGCGGTACGGGTGGTACGGGGAGCACCGGCGGTACGGGTGGCACCGGGAACCCGGGCGACACGAAGGACCTCTCCACACCCATCACACCGGCGGCGGCTTCACGCTTCCTGGCGCAAGCCACTTTCGGTCCCACCATGGCCAGCATCAACACGGTGGCCACCGGCGGCGCCGAGGCCTGGATC
>JAYVUV010000394.1:0-34013 GCA_043787615.1 Janthinobacterium sp.
CCAATATGGCATCATAGAGGCAGTCCCGGCCGGTCCGGCCGGGCGCCCGGGTGTTTGTAAAGGAGCGTCGTGCCCACCACTCGTCTCAGTCGTCACGCCATCGACCGCCTCAACCTGCAAGGCTGGGCCGATCTGGCCGGCCAGCGCGCGCGGGCCGGGCGGCGTTGCCGGCGCGCGCAAGACGCCGCGCGTGCCATCGGCTACCCGCGCGGCGCGGCGCGGGCCGCCTTGATCGCGCTGTGGCTGGCGCACCAGGCCGGCGAGGCGGTCGGGCCGGCTTGCGCGCTGCTGCAACAGCGCTGCCTGGCCGACGCCGACCGCGAGGGCGCCATGGCTTGCACCGTGCTGCTGGGCGCCGCCGCCGGCGCGGCCGGCCAGCTCGAGCTGGCCGCGCGCCATTTCGTGCGGGCGCGCGCGCTCGCCAGCGGGGTGGCCGATTCCTTGCACAAGGTGATGTTGTACCGGCAGCTGGGCATCGACGCCTTGAACCGGGGCGACTGCGGGCGCGCGGCGCGCAGTTTCTTGCTGGCGCTGGACGGCGCGGCGCGCTTCGGCTCGCCGGCCCACCGGGTCGAGGGCTTGACCGATCTGGCCGCCGCCCAGCACCAGGCCGGCAACCATCACGACGCCCTGCCGCTGCTGCACGAAGCCTTGCGCATCGTCGCGGCGCACCGGCTCGCGCCGCAGCGCGCCGAGGTGTCGGCCCGGCTCGCCATGTGCCTGCTCGACGGCGGGCGGGCCGATCAGGCGCTGGCCTTGCTGAAACCGTTTTACGACAAGCCGGACGCGCGCGCCTCCTTGCTGTGCCTGGCGGCCCACGCCGCCTCGCTGCTGGGCCGGCTGGACCGGGCCGAGCGCTGGCTGGCGCGCGGCGAGGCCGAGGCGGCCCGCTCCGCGCATGTCGAGCCGCGCTTGCATGGCTGGCTGGTGCGCGGCATGCTGTGCTATCTGCGCGAGCGGCCGGGCCTGGCGCTGCGCGCCTTGACTCGCGCCCACGGCCTGCTCGACGGCAACCGCAACGCCTATTTTCATCAGCACGTTTTACATGGCTTGGCCAGCGTCCACGCGCGGCTGGGCCGGTGGCGGCCGGCCTATCAATTTTCCCTGCAATACCAGGCCCGGCTGGCCGCCGTGGGCCGTGGCGCGCGCGACGCGCGCTTGATGACGCGGGCGCTGGAAAAGGAGATCCGCCAGGTGCGCGCCGAGCGCGATCGGGCGCTGGCGACCCAGGCGGCGCGCGAATCGGACAACCGCCGCCTGCGCCATTTGAATCAAGCCTTGTCGCACCAGATCCTGCACGCGCGCGCCATGCAGGACGGCTTGCGCCAACAAGCCTTGCGCGACCATTTGACGGGGCTGTACAACCGGCGCCATTTCGAGACTTGCCTCGACGCCATGCTGGCCGAGGCCGAGGAAAAGGCCGACCGCACCCCGATCGCCGTCGTGATGCTGGACCTGGACTGGTTCAAGCGCGTCAACGACAACCATGGCCACGCGGTGGGCGACGCGGTGCTGGTCGCGTTCGCGCGCCTGGTCGAGAGCCAGTTGCGCACCAGCGACATGGTGTGCCGCTACGGCGGCGAGGAATTTTGCCTGCTGTTGCGCGGCGCCGACAGCGGCATCGCCGCCTACAAGATGGACGACCTGGCTTGGCGCTACCGCCAACTGGTGATACGGCATGGCGGCCACAGCCTGGACGGCTGCACCTTTTCGGCCGGCGTGGCCCATTATCCGGCCCACGGGCGTGGGCGCGCGACCTTGCTGGACCGGGCCGATCAAGCCTTGTACGCGGCCAAGCAAGCGGGCCGGGCGCGGGTGGAGCTGGCCGCGCCAGGTTCGGACGGCGTGCCGGACGGCGAGCCGCCCGCCTTAATTGATGAAGCGCAGCAAGCCTTGTAAGGCGTGGGCCACGGTTTGCTCGCGCACGGCGCGGCGGTCGCCGGCGAACACCAGCCGTTCGGTGTGCACCGTGTCGGCGCTGGCCCAGCCGAAACACACGGTGCCGACCGGCTTGCCCGGCACCGCGCCGGTGGGTCCGGCGATCCCGGTGGTGGACAGGGCCACGTGGGCGTTGCTGTTGCCGAGCGCGCCGGTCGCCATGGCGCCGGCCACTTCCTCGCTCACCGAGCCGAGTTGCGCGATCAAGGAGTCCGGCACCTCCAGCAATTCATTCTTGGAGGCGTTGGAATAGGTGATGAAACCGCAATCGAACCAGCCGGTGGAGCCGGCGATGTCGGTCACGGCCTGGGCCACGCCGCCGCCGGTGCACGATTCGGCCGTGGTCAGCAACCAGCCTTTTTGCTGCAGGGCGCGGCCGACCTGGGCGGCCAACTCGAGAATGTCGTTTGTCACTGTCAACTCCTTCGCAAAATGCGTGTATCCGCTTGGTCTCTCACTGACGTGGCCGGGTTCGGTTAGGCCTGGCTCGGCTCACTTTACCACGGGCGCGCGCGCGGGCCGCGCGCCCCGCGCCGCCGGTTCAAATTCTAACGCGCCCGCTTGTGCGGACGCGTGCGATATTTCACAAAAACCTCCCGTGTCCGCTTGAAAATGCGTACACTCGTTTCGACCGGCGCGCTATGTCGCAAGCCAAACGCCGGTCGAGACGGCCGGGCCGCGCGCGATGTTTATTTCAAACAATATCGGGCGCGCCGGCCGGCCAAAAACCGGCTTGCCGAGCGAGGAAACTCTGCGGATGGGAACGACATGTTGCGCACACGCCTAGCCGTCCGCCGTCGCGGACCACCGCGCTGCCGGCTTGGGGCCGCCCCGGCCCGCCCGTTCCCGTTCCGCTCGCTCCCTGCCCGCTCGCTCCGGGTCCCCGGTTTAGCTTACTGCCCCGGTCCCGGTCCCGGCTCCGGCCCCGGTCCCGGTCCCGGCTCCGGCCTCGGCCTCGGCTCCGGCTCCGGCTCCGGCCTCGGCCTCGGCCCCGTCCGGTCGGCGCCATCGCGTCCACCTTACCCCGGCCGTGCCGCCTGAGGCCGCCATGTCGCGAGCGACCCGCGCGCGTCGTTCGACCACCCTGGCCGGCACGCTCGGCGCCATGCTCCTGTGTTGGCTGGGTTGTTATGCGCTCGCTGCGCGGGCCGAGGCCGGCGGCGCGCTGGAACGCCAGGTCAAGGCCGCCTATCTCTACAAATTCGCCGGCTTCGTCGATTGGCCCGAGGGCAGTTTCGCGCGCGCCGACAGCCCGCTCGTGATCGGCTTGAGCAACGCCGACGCCCTGGCCGACCAACTCGAACAAACCGTGGCCGGCCACAGCGCCAACGGCCACGCCATCGTGGTGAGGAAGTTACGCAAGGGCGAGGCCCCGGCGGGCCTGCACATCCTGTTCCTGGGCGAGGCCGAACGGATCAACCTGCAAGAAGCCTTGAACGCCAGCCGCAACCAGCCGCTGCTGACCGTGTCCGACAGCGACGAGGCCCATGCGCTGGGCAGCATGATCAACTTCGTGGTGGCCGATCAGCGCCTGCGTTTCGAGGTGGCGCTTAAGCCGGCCGTCGCGGCCGGCCTACGCATCAGCGCGCGCATGCTGGCGGCCGCCTACCGGGTGCAACCGGGAGCGGCGCTGTGATCGCCCTGCGCACCATACGCGGCAAGCTGCTGGCGGTGGTCTTGCTGGCCACCCTGGCCGCGCTGCTGGTGTCGGTGGGCGGCATCATCGCCTACGACCTGCGCACCTACCACCGCGCCATCCAGGCCGACATGCGCACCCAGGCCGAGCTGCTTGGCCATATGAGCGCGGCCGCCCTGGCCTTCGACGACCAGCGCCTGGCCAAGGAAAACCTGGCTTTGCTGCGGCTGCGGCCCAAGATCGGGGCTGGCGCCATCTACACCGCGCGCGGCAAACTGTTCGCCGCCTACGCCGCGCCCGGCGAGACGGCCGCCATGCCGGCCCAGGCCGAATCGGACGGCATGCGCATCGAGGACGGCCACCTGATCGTGTTCCGCCGCATCGCCGACAACGGCGAACTGCTGGGCACCGTCTACCTGCGCGCCGATTATGAACTGGGCAGCCGGGTGGCCGACTATCTGGCCATCGCCGCCACCGTGACGGCGATGGCGCTGCTGATCGCCTACCTGGTGGTACGCCACTTCAATTACCTGATCGCCCGGCCGATCCTGGCCGTCGCCGCCATCGCGCGCGAGGTGGTCGAGACGGGCGACTATTCGCGCCGCGCGCAAAAAATGAGCGAGGACGAGGTGGCTCAACTGGTCGATTCCTTCAACCGCATGCTGGCCGAGATCGAGCAGCGCACGCGCGAGCTGGAACGCTCCCACCGCGAAATCGCGCGCGAGGCGGCCGAGCGCGGCGCGGCCCAGCGCGAGGTGATGCGCCTGAACGCCCAACTCGAACAGCGGGTGCACGAGCGCACCATGCAGCTCGAACAAGCTAACAGCGAGCTGGCCACCGCGATGGAAGAGGCCAAGAGCGCCAGCCACGCCAAGTCGGCCTTCCTGTCCTCCATGAGCCACGAACTGCGCACCCCGCTCAACGCCATCCTCGGCTTCGCCCAGATCCTCAGCTCCGACAAGCTGCCCTCGACCGTGCTGCAAAAGAAGGAGTTCGCCAGCCATATCCTGAAATCGGGCCGCCATCTACTCACCTTGATCAATGAAATCCTCGACCTGGCCAAGGTCGAATCGGGCACCCTGGCCCTGTCGCTGGAACCGGTCGGCTTGGACGATATTTTGCAGGAATGCCAAAGCATGATCGCCTCGCTGGCGGCCCAGCGCGGCATCCGCATGGTGTTCCCGGCCAGCTGCCGCTTCCACGCGCACGCCGACCGCACCCGCCTCAAACAAGTGCTGCTCAACCTCCTGTCGAACGCCCTCAAATACAACCGCGAACTGGGCGCGGTGCTGGTCGATTGCGCCATGACCAGCTCCGACACGGTGCGCCTGTCGGTGCAGGACACGGGGCGCGGCTTGCGCGGCGACCAGCTCGACCTGCTGTTCCAGCCCTTCAACCGCCTGGGCCAGGAAAGCGGCGCCGAGGAGGGCACCGGCATCGGCCTGGTGGTGACCAAGCGCCTGGTCGAACTGATGGGCGGGCAGATCGGCGTGAGCAGCACGGTGGGGGTGGGCAGCGTGTTCTGGGTCGACTTGCGGGCCACCCGCCCCAGCCCGGCCCTGGTGGCGCCGCCCGCCGCGGTTCCGGCCGTGGCCCCGGCCCCATCGGCGGGCGGAGCGGAGCCGGGCCGCGCGACGGTGCTGTATGTCGAGGACAATCCGGCCAATGTGAAACTGGTCGAGGAAATGCTGCGCTTGCGGCCCGAGCTGCGCCTGATCTCGGCCGGCGACGGCCACCACGGGATCGAACTGGCGCGCGCCCATCTGCCGCGCGTGATCCTGATGGACATCAACCTGCCCTGCGTGAGCGGCACCGACGCCATGCGCCTGCTGCGCGCCGACCCGCTCACGGCCGACATCCCGGTCATCGCCCTGAGCGCCAACGCGATGCCGCGCGAGGTGGAAAAAGGCATGGCCGACGGCTTTTTCCGCTATCTGACGAAACCCATCAACATCGACGAATTTTGCGCCGCGCTCGATACCACCCTGGCATACGCGGCCGAACGGAGGGCCAGCGCATGATCACCCAGGACGACATCCACCAGGCGCGGATACTGATCGTCGACGACCAGCCGGTCAACGTCGAGTTGCTGCGTTATCTGCTGGCCGGCACCGGCTACCGCAACGTCGACACCACCACCGAATCGTCCAAGGTGGAGGCGCTGCACCGCGAGCACGGCTACGACTTGATCATCCTCGACCTGCACATGCCCGGCATGAGCGGCTTCGACGTGATGGCGGCGATGGCGCCGATGGAGGCGGGCAGCTATCTGCCGGTGCTGGTGGTGACGGCCGACCCGGACAGCAAACTGGCGGCGCTGGAGGCAGGCGCGCGCGACTTCGTCAGCAAGCCCTTCGACCCACTCGAAGTGCTCACCCGCATCCGCAACATGGTCGAGGTGCGCCTGATGCAGCGCCGCGCCAAGCAGTACAACACCCTGCTGGAGCAAACCGTGCGCCTGCGCACGGCCGAATTACAGCGCTTTCGCAGCGCGATGGACGCCACCGCCGACGCCATTTTCCTGATCGACGCCGACAGCGTGGAACTGGTCGACGCCAACGGCGGCGCCTGCCGCATGCTGGGCTATCAACGCGAACAGTTGCTGGCGATGGCGCCGGCCGACCTGCTGCCTGGATTGATGGCGCAACTGGCCGCGCAGGGCGGCGCCGCGCCCGACCCGGCCCGGCCGCCGCAACTGATCGAATGCGAGCTGGCGCGCCGCCGGCAAGCGCCGCTGCCGGTGGAACTGTACTGGCAGCCGCTGGCCCAGAGCCGCATTCTGATCGCCGTCGCGCGCGACATCAGCGAGCGGCGCCAGGCTTTGCAGCGGCTCGAACACATGGCCCATTACGACACCCTGACCGGGCTGCCGAACCGTACCCTGTTCTACCGCAGCCTGGCCGAGGCGATCGTGCAGGCGCGCGACAAGGCCTGGGGCATCGCGGTGCTGTTCATCGCGCTCGACCGTTTTCGCAACATCAACGAATCGCTGGGCGCCACCCTGGCCGACGAATTGCTGCGCCAATTCAGCAGCCGCCTGGTGCGCTGCGTGCGCGGGCGCGACACCGCCGGCCGCCTGGGCGGCGACGAATTCGCGCTGGTGCTGACCATGGCCAGCGGCCAGCAAGAGGCGGTGCAGGTGGCCAACGAGCTGCGCGAAGCCCTGCGCGCGCCGTTCGAGTTGGACGGCCACGCCGCCGTGCTCACGGCCAGCATCGGCATCGCCATGTATCCGGACGACGCCGACGAACCGGATACGCTGATCAAGTACGCCGACACCGCCATGGAGCGCGCCAGGCTGTCCGGGCGCGACGGCTACCGCTTCTTCACCAGCGGCATGAACGTGCAAGTGCTGGCCCGGCTCGACCTGGAACTGGCCCTGCGCCACGCCCACGAGCACGACGAATTCGCGCTGCATTACCAGCCCAAGGTCAATCTGCACACGGGCCGCATCAGCGGGGTCGAGGCCTTGCTGCGCTGGCGCCGGCCCGGCTACGGCTTGGTGGTGCCGTCCGAATTCGTGCCGGTGCTGGAGGAAACCGGCTTGATCGTGCGGGTCGGCGCCTGGATCATCGACACCGCCTGCCGCCAGATCGCGCACTGGATCGCCAGCGGCGTGGGGCCGGTGCGGGTGGCGGTCAACGTCACCAGCCGCCAGTTCGTCGAGACCGACTTGTACGAGGAAGTGCGCGGCGCGCTGGAGCGGCACCGGGTCAGCGCCGACCTGCTGGAACTGGAATTGACCGAGGGCGCCTTGATGACCAACGCCGAGCGCACCGTCGGCGTGTTGACCCGGTTGCGCGGGCTGGGCGTGAAGATCGCCATCGACGATTTCGGCACCGGTTACTCCAGCCTGGCCTATTTGCAGCGCTTCCCGATCGACAAACTGAAAATCGACATCGCCTTCGTGCGCGACGTCACCACCAACCCGAACGACGCGGCCATCGCGCTGGCCATCATCAGCATGGCGCACAGCTTGAAGATGCGGGTGATCGCCGAAGGCGTGGAGCAGCGCGCCCAGTTCGAATACCTGCGGCGCAACCGCTGCGACGAGATCCAGGGTTTTTACTTCAGCCGCGCGCTGCCCGGGCGCGAACTGGGCCAGCTGGTCGAGGCGGGCGGCAAGCTGGGACCGGAATCCGGCCAGCCCGGCCAGTTCGGCCAGACCTTGCTGCTGGTGGACGCCGACGTGGCGGTGCTGGCGGCGCTGGAGCGTTTGCTCCAGCCCGAGGGCTATCAAATCCTGACCGCCACCACCCCGGCCCGCGGCCTGGAGCTGCTGGCGCTGCATCAGGTGCAGGTGGTGGTGTGCGAGCAGCGCATGCCGGCCATGAGCGGCACCGAATTTTTGGGCCGGGTCAAGCAGCTGTATCCAGCCACCATGCGCATCGTGCTGTCGACCGAGACCGGGCTGGAGGCGGTGCTGGAGGCCATCAACCGGGGCGCCATCTACCGCTTTTACACCAAGCCGTGGAACGACGCCCAGTTGCGCGAAAATATCCGGCTCGCCTTCGACCACTACTGGCGCATCGAGCGCCACGAAGGCGGCGCGACGGCCAGCGCCATCGTCATCGCCGAAGCGCGCGGCGCGGGCTGAGGCCGGGCCGCCGGATCGCCGGCCGCCGGGTCGCCGGCCGCCGGATCGCCGGCCGCCGGATCAGCCGGCGAAGTGGTCGAAGCCGGCCAGCGTCAGGTCCAGCGTTTGCCCGCCGGCGTCGCACAGGCGCAGGCCGGGCGCGGCCTCGATCGCGCCAACCCGGGTCACGGCCGTGGCCACGCTGGCGGCCAGGGCCAGGATGGCGGACCGTTCACCGGCCGGCGCCGTGAAGCACAACTCGTAGTCGTCGCCGCCGGCCGCGCAAAAGCGCCGGCGCAGCGCGCGCTCGCGGGTGGCCAGCGCGGGGCCGGGCGGCAGCGCGTCCAGGTCGAGCCGGGCGCCGGCCCCGGAGGCGCTCAGGATATGGCCCAGGTCGCCCACCAAGCCGTCCGAAATATCGATCGCGGCGCGCGCCAGGCCGGCCGCCGCCAGCGCCATGCCCAGCTCCACGCGCGGGGTGGGCGCGTGCATGCGCGCGGCGGCGGCGGCCAGGGTGGCCGGCTCCAGCGCCAACTCCTGGCGGTAGCCGGCCAGCGCCAGGCGCGCGTCGCCCAGGGTGCCGCTGATCCAGATATCGTCGCCGGCCAGGGCCGCGCCGCGCCGCAGGGCTTGGCCGGGCAGCAGTTCGCCGAAGATGGTGATGCAGATCGTGAGCGGACCCTTGGTGGTGTCGCCGCCGATCAATTCGCAATCGAAGGCGTCGGCCAGCGCGAACAGGCCGGCCGAGAAGCCGGCCAGCCATCGCGGATCGGCCGCCGGCAGCGCCAGCGCCAGGGTGAAGCCGACCGGGCGCGCGCCCATCGCCGCCAAATCGGACAGGTTCACGGCCAGGCATTTGTGTCCGAGCTGGAACGGGTCGGCGCCGGCGAAAAAGTGGCGGCCCTCGACCAGCATGTCGGACGAGATGGCGGTCTGCAAGCCGGCCGACGGGGTGAGCAGGGCGCAGTCGTCGCCGATGCCCAGCGTGGCCCGCTGCGGGCGGGCGCGGGTGAAGTATTGCTTGATGAGGTCGAATTCGGAGAGCATGACGCGATTGTACCGAATCGGCGGCGGCCGGGGAGCGCGACGATGGCATACGTCCGCTGGTCCGCCGCCCTGGTGCTTTCGGGCATAATCAGCACCGGGTGTCGCCGCCGAACATACTTGAGTAAGAGTATCGCCGCCGCTCAGTAGGACCAGGAAAAACGTCTGTATTGGAGAGATCGCGGTGTCATGTTCAAATCAATGAAATCATATAGATTCTGGTCGCTGACGCTCGGCGTGATGTCCATCCTGCCGTTGGCTTACTGTGTTTACCAGAATTGGATTTTTTCACAGTGGGCAAAAACGCAGGGCGCTCATGGTGCTTACGTCTGTGGGACTGGAATGTTCGCATTGCTTGCCGCGTGTATCGCGCTCGGTGGCGTCCTCTCCGCCGCCGCCAGTTTGTTGGGCTTGGCGGGCTATTTGAGAGTCGGGAAGCCAAGACCTGGAAGGCGGCTATGGAGATCGTGCTCGTCGGAAGCGTCATGGTGATGGCGATCGCGGCCGCCCTAGCCCTGATCTGACACGACTTCCGAGCCGCCTTTGTCAGGGGCTCTTTTTAATATCGCCGGATCTGCCGTACTACGGCCGGTCGGCCGCGCGCAGGCGGGCGATGCGTTCGGCGTCGCTGGGGTGCGAGCTGAAATAGTCGGGCGGCAGCGCGCGCTCGGGCGCGTCGTCGGGCGCGTCCTCGTCGTCGGCCCCGGCTTGCGCTGGCGGCGCCTCGGCGCCGATGTCTTCGCCGCCGTCGGCGTCGGCGTCCGGCGTGCGCCGCCCGGCCCGGCCGGCACCGTCGTGCATTTTCTCGAACAGGGCCGCCATCGGCGCCAACGGCAAGCCGTTGGCGCGCAGCATATCGATCGCGTACTGGTCGGCGTCGCGCTCGAAGTCGCGCGAATAACTCTGGTCGAGCAGGGCGGCCGGCAGGGCCGCCAGCGCGCTCGACACGTCGCCCACCCACAGGTACAGCAGGCCGCCAACGCCCACTTCCTGCACCAGGCCGCGCAGGGTGTGGCGCAGTTGCAAATGGCCGAGCTCATGGCCGAGCACGCCCAGCACGGCGCGCTCATCCTCGGCGGCCCGCACCAATTGGTCGGTCATCACGATCACGCCGTTGGGCAGGGCGAAGGCGTTCGGGCCGATATGGCTGTGGCGAAATTCGAGGCGGTAATCGGTATGCTCGCCGCGCGGCTGGGCCAGGCCCCCGAACAGGGCGCGCAGACGCGCTTGCTCGGCCGGTAGCAGGCGCGACGGTTCCATGCTGTCGCCATCCATCGCGCGCAAGGCTTGCTCGCCGATCGCTTGCTCCAGGCTGCGCGGCACATGCCGGGCCAGCCGGTCGCCGGCCCACGGCAAGCCCCACTGATACAGGGCGACCAGCAGCGCCAGCAAGGAAACCAGGGCCAGCAGCGACAGCGGCCAATTGTTTTGCCAGCGCACCACGCGCGGCTCGACATAGCGGTTCTCGCGCAGCATGCTTTCCAGGTGCGCGCCGGCCGCCTCGATGAAGCCGCCGTCGGCGAAACGCAGGATGCGCGGCGCGTGCTCGAGCCGTTCGGACACGCGCAGCTGCGACAGGCGCGCGCTGCGGCGCACGCCCTCGCCGCGGATCGATACCACGCGTTGCGCGATGACCATCGTGACGGGGTGGCGGCGCGTGCAGCGGCCGTCGAAATAGTGGGCGTCGATCATAGGGCGATATCCAGGTCGAACAAGTCGCCGGCTTCCTGGCCGAGGGCGCCCGCGTTGTCGCCGGCGTGGTCGACCAGAAATTGCTCCAGGTCGCCGTCGCTCAGCACGGCCACGCTTTCGATGCGGTACTTGAGCAGGCTGACGGTGGCGAAGGGTTTGTACAGGCCCAGCGTGAGCATGATCAGGGTCAGGTTCGACAGGTGCAACCACAGCAGGCGGCGCGCGCTGGCGCGGCTGTCGAAGCGGTTCATGCCCAGTTCGCTTTCATTCCAGACCAGGTTTTGCAGCCGGCTTTCCATGTACGGCCGCGCGAACAGATACAGGGCATACGCGCTCAGCACGGTGTAGATTTGCTTGAACAGCCAGCCGAAGCTGGTCGCGCCCAAGGCCTGGAAGGCGTGCGCGAACAGTTTGTCGAAGGCTTGCGCCGAGCTGACCCCCAGCACCAGAAACAAGATGGCGACGCCGTACAGGATGAAAAACGGCTTGGCGCCGGCGTGGAAAAAGAAGGGCGTCTGGCCGAAGTAGGCATTGTCGTGCTGGTAGCGCTTTAACAGAAAATGCGCCAGCGGCACCACGGCCAGCACCAGCAGCAGCAAGCCGACCAGCAACAACACCAGGCCCAGGCTGGGCGTCTTGGAAAACGAGGTGACCACGCTCCAGCCGAAAAAGCCGACCACGGCCAGCATGACGGGCACCAGGCTCAGGTTTTTATAGGCGCCGGCCACGCTGCCGCCGAAACGAAAGCGCAAGCCGCGGTAACTGGAATTGATCAGTTTAAAGCGCAACGAGCGCGCCAGCATCCAGGGCAGGGCGGCCACCAAGATGGCGCCGATCAGCAAGCTGGCGGCGGTCGACAGGTCGGAGGCGATCTTGTACGCAAGCAGCAGGCCCAGGGCCAGCACCCGGCCTTTCAGGATGGCTTTGGGATCGCCGTGGTAATCGAAGATGGCGCCGGCCAGCCTGGTGTTGCGATAAAAATATTGCAGGCGCCTCACCTTGGCCCAGGCCGAGTAGACGCCGCAGGTGGCTACCGTCAGCAGCAGGTTGACCACCCAGATCCGGAAATATTCGGCGCCGGTGCCGGTGAATTCGAAACGCCGCGCGCTGGCGGCTTGATCGGCGGCCGCCGGGCGCGCCGGCGCGGCGCTGGCGGGCTGGTAGGCTTCCAGTGTCAATTCGCGCGCGTCCGGCCGCGGCATGGAAGGGATGGAGGATGGCGGCATTCTGAAGTTGCAATTGAGGCAATTGGCGCAGTGTACGCATTCCCATCCCGCAAGTCTAGCCGACAACTGGAATTAGTGCTATAAGGATACACTTGATACTTTTGAGACGCATTGTGTCGCGGCCTTTCGCTGGCAACGCGCCGCCATGGCGCCATGCGCGAGCTCAATCGCGCGCTGGAGCGCACCGATACGGGCGTAGACTACAGCGCTTCGCCACGCTGTCGTTCCCGGTCGATGCGTTCCGGTTTTTCGACTTCGCCGGCAAAGCTGTGCCGGCCCCTGGATGGAGGCAGTATGGATGAGAGTTATTCCTGGATCGTGTTGGTGGCGGCGGGCGCGGTGCTCGGTTTGCTGGTCAGCGCGCGCGCCGTGGCGGCGCTCGGTTTCACGCTGGTGGCGATCACCCTGGCCGGCTTGGCCCTGTCCAGCCTGACCGACAATGAAACCCTGACCTGGACCTTCGGCATCGCCGGCATGGTCACGCCGGCCCTGATGCTCACCATTTGGCTGGGCGCGCTGCTGGCCGTGCTGTTCAGGCGGGTGCTGGAAATAGGCCGCGAGCACTGGCGCTAGCGACATAGGCAAAATCGATTGCATGATTAAATGCAATAGATTTGGTCGCGCCGACAAGGCGACAATGCCCGCCGCACTGGCGCCGGCGCGCGACCGCGATGAAATTACTTAGCTGATTGAAAGATTCAGTCTGATAAAATCGTACGCTTTCCGATAGCACACACAGGAAGGCCGCACAGCATGGATTCGTCATCCGATCAAAAAGAGGCATTGCGTCAACAACTGCGTCTCGCCGCGCTCGAATATCACGAGTGTCCGCGACCGGGCAAGATCAGCGTCACTCCCACCAAACAGTTGACCAACCAGCGCGACCTGGCGCTGGCCTACACCCCCGGCGTGGCGGCGCCCTGCGAAGAAATCGTGCTCGACCCGGCCAACGCCTATAAATACACGGCGCGCGGCAATCTGGTGGCCGTCATCACCAACGGCACCGCCGTGCTGGGCCTGGGCAACATCGGCGCCCTGGCCGCCAAGCCTGTGATGGAAGGCAAGGGCGTGCTGTTCAAGAAATTCGCCGGCATCGACGTGTTCGACATCGAAATCAACGAACAAGATCCCGACAAGCTGTGCGACATCATCGCCTCCCTGGAACCGACCTTCGGCGGCATCAACCTGGAAGACATCAAGGCGCCCGAATGTTTCTACATCGAGCGTCAATTGCGCGAGCGCATGAAGATTCCCGTCTTCCATGACGACCAGCACGGCACCGCCATCATCGTCGGCGCGGCCATCCTGAACGGCATCAAGGTGGTGGGCAAGGATATCAAGCAATGCAAGCTGGTGGTGTCGGGCGCCGGCGCCGCCGCGCTGGCCTGCCTGGAATTGATCGTCGATCTGGGCTTCCCGATCGAAAACATCTACGTGACCGATCTGGCCGGGGTGGTCTACCGAGGCCGGGTCGAGTTGATGGACCCGGACAAGGCCCGTTTTGCCCAGGACACCCCGCACCGCACCCTGGCCCAGGTGATGCCGGACGCCGATATTTTCCTCGGCCTGTCGGCCGGCGGCGTGCTCAAGCAAGATATGGTCAAGCAAATGGCGCCCAACCCGCTGATCCTGGCGCTGGCCAACCCGACCCCGGAAATTTTGCCGGAGGAAGTGAAGGCCGTGCGCGGCGATGCCGTCATCTGCACCGGCCGCTCGGACTTCCCGAACCAGGTCAACAACGTGCTGTGCTTCCCGTATATTTTCCGCGGCGCCCTCGATTGCGGCGCCACCACCATCACGCGCGAAATGGAAATCGCGGTGGTGCACGCGATCGCCGACCTGGCCAAGGCCGAGCAATCCGACATCGTCGCCACCACCTATGGCATCAGCAATTTGTCGTTCGGGCCGGAATACCTGATTCCGATGCCGTTCGACCCGCGCCTGCTGATCAAGATCGCCCCGGCCGTGGCGCACGCCGCTTTCGAGTCCGGCGTGGCGACCCGCCCTATCCAGGATTTGCAAGCCTACGCCGACAGCCTGCAACAATTCGTCTACCGCAGCGGTACCTTCATGAAGCCGCTGTTTCAAGTGGCCAAGAGCACGCCGCCCGAAGTCAAGCGCATCGTGTATGCCGAGGGCGAGGAAGAGCGCGTGCTGCGCGCGGTGCAAGTGGTGGTGGACGAGCGTTTGGCGCGCCCCATCCTGGTCGGCCGGCCGGCGGTGCTGGAAAGCCGGATCGAAAAATTCGGCCTGCGCTTGAAATTGAACGTCGATTTCGATGTCATCAATCCCGATTTCGACGAGCGGTATCGCGATTACTGGCACGCCTATTACGAAATGACCAGCCGCAAGGGTGTCACCGAGGAATACGCCAAGCTCGAAATGCGCCGCCGTCACAGCTTGATCGGCGCCATGATGATCCACAAGGGCGACGCCGACGGCATGATCTGCGGCACCTTCGGCACCACCCAGTTGCATCTGCACTATATCGATCAAGTGCTGGGCTTGCGCGCCGGCGCCAACGTGTACGCCGCCATGAACGTGCTGATCCTGCCCGAGCGGCAATTGGTGATGGTCGACACCCATGTCAACGAAAACCCCACCGCCGAGCAACTGGCCGAGATCACCATCATGGCGGCCGAGGAAATGACGCGCTTCGGCTTGAACCCGCGCGCGGCCTTATTGTCGCATTCAAATTTCGGGTCGAGCAACAGCGCCTCGGCGCAAAAAATGCGCGCCGCCCTGGCCATCATCAAGGACTTGGCGCCGGATTTGGAAATCGACGGCGAAATGCATGGCGATACCGCGCTCGACACCAAGATGCGTCAAAAAATCATGCCGCATTCGGACTTGATCAGCGACGCCAATCTGTTGGTGATGCCGAACATGGATTCGGCCAACATCGCCTACAACCTGTTGAAAACGGCGGCCGGCAACGGCATCGCGGTCGGTCCGATCCTGTTGGGTTGCGCCCGCCCGGTGCATATCCTGACCCCGTCGGCCACCGTGCGCCGCATCGTCAACATGACGGCGCTGTGCGTGGTGGACGCGGTGGCGCAACGCAAGGCGTGAACGCCGGCCGCCGCGCTCCCTTGAGAAGCGCGGCGGCGCGGTGCCACGCCGCTCGCTTGGCGAGGGCCGCAACCGGGCGGCGTGTGTTGTATTTTTGATATAGATCAAGCAGGCGTTGCTCTGCGGCCTTATTATACGGTCTGAACTCCCTGCCCCCGTGGCGGTCCGCGATGACGCAGTAACCAACGTTATTTCGGCTCATAGTGTGACGCAACAGCGTCGCGGGAAGCGGGAGTTCACCACCCTGTATCGGCCTCGCCGTTCGCCCCGTTCCACCCCGTCTCCCCCGCGCCGCATGGCGTGACGCAATTGCGCAGTCCGCGATCATATTTCCACAATCACAAGGCAACGCAACATGAGCGCGCTCCCTCCGGCCACCCAGCTGGCCATCCTGGTGTTGCAGCTGACATTGATCATCGCCGCCGCGCAATTGTTCGGCACGCTGGCCGAAAAGATCGGCCAGAGCAAAGTGATCGGCGAAATCGTAGCCGGCATCGCGCTCGGGCCGTCCGTGCTTGGCATGCTCAGTCCGCCCACCTACCACTTCGTGTTCCAGTCGGTTCCTTCGCAGAGCATGGCGCTGCTGGGCGAACTCGGTCTGGTGCTGCTCATGTTCCAAATCGGGCTGGAGTTCGACCTGAACCATGTGAAGGCGCGCAAGAATCAATTGCTCTCGGTCGCGGTCGCGCTGGCCGGACTGGCGTTGCCCTTCGCTCTCGGCGCCGGCCTGGGCTGGTATTCCCGGCCCTACCTGGCGCCCGACAGCGGCCAGCTGGGCTACATTTTGTTCGTCGGCGTGTCTTTGTCGGTCACGGCCGTGCCGGTGCTGGCGCGCATCTTGATCGACTTGGACATCGCGCATCTGTATTGCAGCCGGGTGGCCATGCTGGCGGCCGCCATGACCGACGTGCTGGCTTGGCTGATCTTGGCGGTGGTGGTGGCGCTGGTCTCCTCGCGCGCCGAGCCGGGCCGCTTCGCCTGGCAGATGGCGGGGCTGGCCGCGTATGTGCTGGCCTGCCGCTGGCTGGTCCGGCCCGTGCTGCTGGCCTGGCTGACCTGGTTGGCGCGCTCCACCGCGCATCAAGGCGCGGCGCTGGCGACCATGGTGGCGGCCGCCTTGTTGTCCAGTTTAGCGACTGCGGCGCTGGGTTTTCACAGCGCGTTCGGCGCCTTGTTGATGGGCTTGTTGCTGAGCCAGCGGCGCGCTTTGGTACAACAGTGGCGGCAGCAAATGGGCGGCTTTCTCGGCGTGGTGTTGATGCCCGTGTTTTTCATGTTGGCCGGCGCGCGCGCTGACCTGGGCAGCATGTCCTCGTGGCGTTCGGCGGCCTGGTTCGGCGCTTTTTTCGTGGCCGCCGTGGGTGGTAAATTCGGCGGCTGTTACCTCGCCGCCAGGCTCGGCGGGATGGACCGCCGCCAGTCGGGCGTCGTGGCCATTCTGATGAACACGCGCGGCTTGATGGAGTTGATCGTGCTCACCATCGGCCTCGACCTGGGCTTGATTCCGACCGGGACCTATTCGGCGCTGGTGTGCATGGCCGTCGTCACGACCCTGATGACGGTGCCGCTGGTGAAATACTGGATGGGGCCGATGCTGGCCCCCGGCCAGGCGCCAGCGGATGGCGAAGCGCCCGATGCCGCGCGGGCATAGTCAACGTCCCGGCCGGCTTACGGCTTTATTTTCTCACGGCGCCGCCCGACCGCCGCACGCGGCGATGGCGGCGTTCACAAAAACGCCAACACGGATATCCCATGCTATTTAATTTCAAGCTCGTCCCGCTTGAGGACGTGTCGCCATGGGGCCGGCCGGAAGCGAGATCGTTGCACTGGTTTGGTTTGACCGAAGGCACTTACTGAATTCAAGCCGGTGACACGGCGCTATTGGAATGCAGCCATGCCGCGCGTAGCGGTGCGCGTGAAGAGCCCGCCAACGCGCCGCTCGATTTGGACGAGGCGGGGCACTGGGATAACGTGATGGCCGCGATCGATTGAATCGGATGTCGAACGCTCGACACGAGCTATCTATCGCCTTCGGCAAAAATCGTTATCTGGTCCGATCCATCCACGGTGCATATCGAATGGGATGAGACGGGCGTTTTATTGAGGGGACAGCCTGCCTGGTCGGCGACATCGATTTGCCCGGCCTCGCGGCCGATCACGCCCGGCGCGGCCACACGTTTGCCGATGCCATGGACCAGGTCGCCACCGCGAGCGACTGGTCGCACATCGGCGCCGCCGTCGCGGCATGCCGGTCCCTGCTGGGCCTCGCAGGCGGCCCGCCATGAGCGCCGCGCACCACCATTTTCACGCCGGGCCCGCCTCCGCCTCGTCGCGCGCGTAGCGCGTCGGCGGCAGGCCGACATGGCGCGTGAAGGCCACGCTGAACGCGCTGGCCGAGCCGTAGCCGACCCGTCGCGCCACTTCGGCCACCCCGCCTTCCTTGCGGCGCAGTAAATCCTTCCCCAGCGCCATGCGCCAGTTGAGCAAATAGGCCATCGGCGCCACGCCCAGGGCGCGCTGGAAGCGCGCGAAGAACGCCGAGCGCGACAGGGCCGCTTCCTTGGCCAGCTGCGCCACCGTCCAGGGCAGGGCGGGGCGTTCGTGCATGCAATGGATGGCGGGCGCCAGGCGTTCGTCGGCCAGCCCGCGCAACAGGCCGGGCGAGAGCGCCGTGCCGGAGGTGGAACGCAGCGCTTCGATCAGCAACACTTCCAGCAGCCGCGTCAGGATCACCTCGCGCGCGGGACGCAGCACGCGGTATTCCTCGCCCACCAGTTGCACCAGGGTGGCCAGCCGGCTCTCGCCGCGAATATGCATCAGCTGCGGCAGCAGCGACACCAGCAAGGACGCGTCCGGCGAGCCGAAGGTGCAGTGTCCCACGAGATAGAGCGCGTCGAGCGGCCCGTCCTGGGCGCCCAGCCTGAACATACCGTCGCGCATGACGACCGGCATATTGTCGGGGTCCTCCGGTGGCGGCGGCGTCGGGCTCGATATCATGAAACCGTAGGCGGCGGGGATCAGGACGAAGTCGCCTTCCCTTAGCGTGACCGGTTCCCGTCCATCGACCGTGAGCACGCAACTGCCTTCCAGGATCACGCAATAAAAAGGTTCGCCCACTTCCGCGCGGCGAACGCGCCAGCGGCCGGCGCCGCCGACCACTTTGAACAGCCGCACCGCAGGTTGGAGCAAGCCGACCACTTCGGCCAGCGGATCGATCATAACAGGACTCTCGCGAATGAAATCTGGACTGCGCATTGTAGCAGGTCCGCTCGCGCCGGCTTACCATTCCATATCGCCATTTCTTACAGGAGTCAATCCATGAAAACCATCCTCATCACCGGATGCTCGTCCGGCTTCGGTCTCGACACCGCGCTCTATTTTCTCGACCGTGGTTGGAAGGTGATCGCCACCATGCGCACGCCGCGCGAAGACGTGCTGCCCCGTTCCGAGCATCTGCGGGTGCTGGCGCTGGACGTGAGCGATCCGGACAGCATCGGCCGGGCCGTGCGCGACGCCGGGCCGATCGACGCCCTGGTCAACAACGCGGGCATCGGCTTGCTGAGCGCGGCCGAAGGCACCGCGATGACCACCGCCCGTGCCATCTTCGACACCAACACCTTCGGCACGATGGCGATGACCCAGGCGGTGTTGCCGCAGTTTAGGCAGCGCAGGGAGGGCGTGGTGGTGAACGTGACGTCGAGCACGACCTTGAAACCGTTGCCGCTGCTGGCCATTTACACCGCGAGCAAGGCGGCGGTCAACGCCTACACCGAGTCGCTCGCGCTGGAACTGGCGCCATTCAATGTGCGGGCGCGTTTGGTGATCCCGGGCCGCTCGCCACAGACCCGCTTCGGCGCCAACGCGCAGCCGCTGATGCAAGGCGGCATCCCCGAAGCCTACGCCGGTTTCGCGCAAAAGATTTTCGCGGCGATGAGCGAACCGAGCGACCCGAACCACATCACGCACGCGCGCGACGTGGCCGAAGCGGTGTGGCGCGCGGTGAACGAGGCCTCGTCGCCGATGCGCATCCCGGCCGGCGCCGACGCCGTGGCGCTGTCCTAGCGGGGGCGCGAGCCGGCGGTCCGCATGGCGGCGCGGTGTGGTCACGCCGACGTGGTCGGGCGCCGCGCCGGCCGCCGTCCGGAGCGTGGCGGCGCAAGTGCACGGCCCGATCGCGCGATTCCATCCGGACAGCCGTTTTTCGCGCGTTTGTATTAAGCTTACAAACTCAGCTACTCATTTAGTCCGCGCGATGCCCAACGACCAGTCCCATCTGCCCGCCGAGCCGCTCGCGCTCACCGAGATGCGCGAAGACGGCGACTTTTCCGACATGCTCAGCGAGCAACGCATCCTGCTGCCCGGCGCGCAAATGTTGACGGCTTTCTTGATCATCCTGCCGTTCAACGGCGGCTTCCAGAAAATCGTGCACGCCGAGAAAATCGTTTTTCTCGCGACTTTTTGTTTCTCGATGACCAGCTTGCTGCTACTGAGCGCGCCGGCCATCCAGCACAGGCTGATGCGGCCCTTGCGCGACCGCGCCGCGTTCAAGCGCATGGCTAGCCATGTCATCGTCGCCGGCGCCATCGCCCTGGCGTTCGCCTTCACGCTGGCCACCAACCTGGTGATCTCGGAAGTGTTCGGCACGCTGGCCGGTTACGTCGCCGGCAGCGCCATCGCCGCCACCGTGACGCTGCTGTGGTGGTGGTTACCGTTGTACTTGAAGCGTGCTCTGCGGATATGAAGGTCGCGTGCCGGCCCGGTAAGTGAGGCCGCGAACAGACCCGCGCCGCGCCACCCGATAAGCTGCTCTCTTTGCCACAACAGAGGAGCGGCCATGGCCTTCGATTTCGGAAATTTATTGCAGCAATACGTGGGCGGCAACAGCGCGGCCGATCCCGAGCAGGCGGAGAAGGACTTCGGCCAAGTCGCGCAACACGCTCCGGCCAGCGCCGTGGCGCCGGGCGTGACGCAAGCGCTGCGCTCAGACCAGACGCCGCCGTTCGCGCAACTGGCCGGCCAATTGTTCGGCAGAAGCGACCCTAATCAGCGGGCCGGCATGCTGAACCAACTGCTGGCCCATGTCAGTCCCGCGATGCTGACTTCGCTGGCTGGCAGCATCGGCAATTTCTTCACCCAAGGCACGCAACCGCAAGTCACGCCGCAGCAGGCCGAGCTGGTCACGCCGGCGCAAGTCGAAGAGATCGCCGCCACGGCCGAGCAGCACAATCCGGGCATCGTGGACCGCATGGGTTCCTTTTATGCGGAGCATCCGACCTTGGTCAAAGCGCTGGGTGGCGTCGCGCTGGCCATTGTGATGGGCAAGATGGCCGAAGCCAATCACGGCTAATTGTATTCAACCGCGTCATTCAATCACGAGGAACCGATCCATGGGCATGCTGAGCAATATCTTTCACAAAATTTTCCCTTCTTCGCATCCGGCTGTCGAAGCGGCACCGCCAGCGGCCCCGCCAGCGGCGCCGGTGTCGCCGGCTGCGGCACCCGCCAGTGCGCCGGCCGCAGTGGTAGCGCCGGCGCAGGCTCCGCACGTTTCGGAGGTGGATGTCGAGGCGATCTTGAGCGCCAAGGCGCAGCAAGCCGGGCAGCCATTGAATTGGCGCAGCTCCATCGTCGATCTGCTGAAGTTGCTGGACCTGGACAGTAGCCTGCAGTCGCGCAAGGAGCTGGCCCAGGAATTGCACTACTCGGGCGACACCGGCGATTCGGCCACCATGAATATTTGGCTGCACCGCCAAGTCATGAACAAACTGGCGGAAAACGGCGGCAAAGTGCCGGCCGAGCTGAAAGATTAGTCTGCTGTCAGCGGCCGAGGACCTCGGCGACGTGCCGAGTTCCTTAGGCCGGCCGGGCGACTGCTTAGGCCTCTAGTTTCAGCCGATTCAAATGCGTGGGGCGGCGCTTGTGCAAGTCTAGTATCAGCCGATCGCTGCCGCCGCATCGCCCGATATCGAGGTTTTGAATGCGTTGATTGGCCACCAGTGCCCGTATGCCCTGATCGCCGATTTTCTCGTTGTAGGGAAGCTCAACCTTCGTCAGCGATTTGCTGGCTGCTATTTTCTTCGCGTCAGTCGCGTCCAGTTCCGACGCGGCACAGCGCAGTTCCCGTAATGTTGGATGCGCCAATACGGTATCGAGCGACGCACCTTTTAGCGGCATGTCCAGCGATTCGAGCGGCAGTTTCATCATCTGTTGCAAGGCTTTTGCGGTGGCGCCGCCCTGGGACACCTTGAGCCCGGTGAGCGCGATGCCTTCCAGGGGGCGCTTGATATCGGCGGCGGTGTCGGGCGCGGCGTCAAACTGGGCCAGCACCTCGTCAAGCCGCGCGTCCGATGCCACCGTCACGCTGACTTCTTTCAGATCGTGAAATCGCTCAAGCTGTTGCGCTGTCTCCGGTGCCAACGGCATCCTCAAGTGAAGTTTATGCAGCGTCGCTGGCAGGCGCGCCAAATCGCTCGCATCCATGCCTTCAAGTTGCGCGACACGCACTTCCCGCAGGTTGCCAAATGCCGCCAGACAAGGCCAAGCATCGTTTGCGAGCGGGGCGTCCAAATGCAGTGTGCGGACCGAGTCCCGCATCCACGCTGGAATCGATTCGATGTCGGCGCGGCTAAATTGACTGTGCGTCAGGGAAAGGCTGTGCAGGCCGCGCTCCGCGAACCGCGCCATGCCATCCTCGCCGAGCTTTTGCAAACCCTCGCGCAGGTCGCTTGGACCACGGAAGCTTAAATCACGGACCGCTCCTCCCGCAATGTGTGCGAAGCCGCTGTGAGCCTGGGCAAAATTGGTCAAGGTTTTGCGGTCCAGGTGATCGGCGATATGACTCATGATGTCATGCGGCGCATCTTCCGGAAAACCTGCCTGCGGCCGCCATTGCGCCAGTATTTGCAGGGGCATGCGCACTGCGGAGAATGCCGCCCGTGATGCTTTGTCCACCGGCAAGCCGACGGTCTGCTCGACGCCCGCCAACATCCGCGGCAATGCGCTGGTGCCGAGCTGGTCGGCGGCCATGCCGGCCAGATGGGCGGTCGTGCCGATGAGTTGGGTCGCCGTCCCGATGGGATGCGCGGCCGCGCCAAGAATATTCCTGAAAAAGCGCGTGCGGTCTAGCGCAGTCGGTTGCCTGTTCGCCTGCGATTGCGCCTTCGTTTCGGTCTGCCGGCTTGGCGTGCCTTGGGCCGGAAGACGATTGAGCGACGGCTCTTGCGCGACCGATATCCTGGGTGGCGTTATAGCTGGAGTAAAAGGTAAGTTGGAATTGGAGCTGCGCATGGTGACCGTCTCGAATAGAGTGAAGTCATCTTGCGTGGGATGTTGAGGTGAATTAGTTCCCCTCATATGCAAGAGCGGCAATAAAAAACCCAGCTGCCTGTTAATCGGGCTGTGCTGGGTTTTTGCTACCTCAAATTCTTTGTGGTGCCGGGAGCCGGAATCGAACCGGCACGCTGTTTCCAGCGCGGGATTTTGAGTCCCGTGCGTCTACCTATTCCGCCATCCCGGCAACGCGACGAGAATTATCACTGATTTGAGCGTTTCAGGCAACCCTTTCGGTGACATTTATATTTCGCTCGCTGTCGGGGTCCAATTTTTGGGCGTATCATCGCGCCTTCCCGACGCAATCCGGTCGCTTTTCCAGGCCTATGTGAAGATGAAGAACAAGAAAATTCGCGAGATCATTCTCGGCAAGGCGCTCGATCCGATGCGCAGCGAGACGCGCCACTCGATGGCGCTGGTGGCCTTCCTGGCCTGGGTCGGGCTGGGCGCGGACGGCCTGTCTTCCTCCGCCTATGGGCCGGAAGAAACCTTCAAGGCGCTCGGCATGCACACCCATCTGGGGTTGTACATGGCCCTGGCCACGGCGGTGACCGTGTTCATCATCGCGCTGGCCTACAACCAGGTGATCGAGTTGTTTCCCACCGGGGGCGGCGGCTACCGCGTGGCGACCAAGCTGGTCGGGCCATACATGGGCTTGATCTCCGGCTGCGCCCTGATCCTCGATTATGTGCTGACCATCGCCATCTCGATCGCGTCCGGGGTCGACGCGCTGGCCTCGTTCTTGCCGCTCGGCTTTCAACCTTACAAGCTGTGGGCCGAAGTGCTGTTCATCGGCTTGCTGATCGTGATGAATCTGCGCGGCTTGAAGGAAGCGATCCAGATCTTGCTGCCGATCTTCCTCGGCTTCGTCGCCACCCATTTGATCTTGATCGTATACGGCATCGTCGCGCATGCCTCCCATTTGCCGGCGCTGCTCCCCAACACGCTGGTCGAGACCGGCACTCTGGCCGCCAACGTCGGCTGGGCCAACGTGGCCGGCATGCTGTTGCTGGCCTATTCCCAGGGCGGCGGCACCTACACCGGCTTGGAAGCGGTGTCGAACAATGTCAATCTGCTGGCCGAGCCGCGCGTGCGCACCGGCAAGGTCACCATGCTGTACATGGCCTTGTCGCTGGCGTTCACGGCCGGCGGCATCATCGTGCTGTATTTATTATGGGACGCCAAGCCGACCGTCGGCGAAACCTTGAACGCGTCCACTTTCAAGATCATCATCGCCAGCATGGGGCTGGGCGGGGAGATGTTGAACCAAGTCTTGCTGGCGGTCGTGCTGGCCTTCGAGGCCGGCTTGCTGTTCGTGGCCGCCAACACCGGTTTTCTGGGCGGGCCGTCGGTGCTGTCGAACATGGCCGGCGATTCCTGGGTGCCGCACAAGTTCCGTTATCTATCGACCCGGCTGGTGACCCAGAACGGCATCCTGGTGATGGGCCTCGCCGCGCTGGCCATTTTGTTCTGGACCGGCGGCAGCGTGACCTTGCTGGTGGTGCTGTATTCGATTTCGGTATTCCTCACCTTTGCCATCTCCCTGTTCGGCCTGTGCCTGTACTGGATGCGCAACCGCAAGCGCGGCACCCATTGGCTGCGCCGCCTGTTGCTCTCGCTGATAGGCTTCGTCATTTGCGCCGGCATCCTGGCCATCTTGCTGGTGCAGCGCTTCGCCGACGGCGGCTGGGCCACGGCGGCGATTATCGCGGCCATCGCCGCGCTGTGCATCGCGATCCGCAAGCACTATTGGCATACCAAACGCGCCATCCATTCGATCGATGAAGTGTTCGCCGCCCAACCGTTCGGTCCGGGCGCCGAGGCGATCGAACCGGAGCCGGAGCAGCAAACGGCCGTCTTCATCGTCGGCACCTCGCGCGGCGGCGGCTTGCACGCCTTGTTGTGGGTGCAGCGCATGTTTCCCGGTCATTTCAAGAATTTCATCTTCGTCAACGCGCGCACCGTCGATTCGCACGCGTACGGCGGCGAGGGCGCCTTGCGGCAGATGCGCGAGGAAGCGGCCGGCACCCTGGAATTTTTCGTCGACTTTTGCCATAGCCACGGCATGGCGTCGTCGTCCTATCTCGGCTTCGGCACCGACGCGGTCGATGAAGTGACCAAGCTGTGCGAGGAGATCAGCCGGGATTTTCCGAATGCGATTTTTTTCACCAGCAAATTGATATTCGCCAGCGATAACTGGTTCACCCGGCTGCTGCACAATCAGGCCGCGTTGGCCGTGCAGCGCCGTCTGCATCTGGAAGGCTTGCAGATGGTGATTTTGCCGATGAAGGTATGACGGCCTAGCCTCCCTTTATTTGCAGGCAACCAACACGTCGTTGCCGTTGTAGTTGTTGCGCGACGTTTTCACCACGCACTGCTTAAAGGCTGAGGGTAGGGGATAGGCTTGCTCGATCTCGCCGCCTCGCCCGTAGGCGCACACCAGCCATTTCTCGGATTGCGAACCAAGTCCGGCATAGCTAGTTTCAAGAGAGTTCTTGTCTATGCGTCTATCCTCCCCGCGCAACTCCGCTCTGGCCTCCACGTCGGGCGGGCCGGCGCATATGCGGCGCTCGACATCGACGCCCGGAAACGCCGGCGATCAGCCCACGGCCGGCGCCGTGAACGTAAACGTGGTCGCCAGCGGATCGGAGACCACCGTCAGCGCGCCCTGGTGCGAACGGGCGATTTCGGCCGCGATGTACAAGCCCAGTCCGAGCCCGTCGTGGGCGTTCTCGCCGGCGCCGCGCCAAAACGGCTGGAACAGGCGCGACATCTTTTCGGCCGGAATCGGTTCGCCGCTATTCGAGACCGCCACGCTGAGCACGCCGTGCTCGCAGCGCGCCGTCACCCGCACCGGCCGCTCCTTGGCGCCGTGCACCAGGGCGTTGGTGAGCAGATTCGACAGCAACTGGCCGACCCGCTCCTGGTCGCACACGACGGTGCGATCAAACACGATATCGGTCTCGATGGTGTGCGTTTCGTGTGTGCTGCGCAACTCGGCGACCACGTGCTGCAAATGGCGCGCCAGATCGTCGCTCGGGCGCAGATGGACCGGCAAGCCGCCGCCCATGCGCCCGCGCGCGAAATCCATCACGTCGTCGATCAAACGGGCGATGCGCTTGCCGCTGCGCTGCATGCGCTCGATCACGCCGGCCGCCTTCGGGTCCGGCAACAAGCGTTTCAAGACCTCGGCCCCGGTCACCATGGATGACAGCGGGGTGCGCAGGTCGTGGCCCAGCACGGCGATGAATTGTTCGCGCAGTTCCGTGTTCTCGCGTTCGAGCCGCAGCGCGTGCTCGCTCTCGGACAGGCGTTCCTCGGATTCCAGTTGACGCGAGATGAGTTCGGCGAACAGGGTCAGCGTATCGAGTATCTTGGGGTTCGACAATTGCGCCGGCAGCGGGTCGAGCCCGCACAGGGTGCCGAAGAATTCACCGTTCTTGCGGTACACCGGAATCGAGAAATAACTCTCGAAGCCATACATTTTCGGCGTCGGGTGATCGCAATACACGGGGTCGTCGCTGACCTTGTCGATGACGACGATCGCGTTTTGTTGTCGCACCTCGTGGCAAATCGTGGTGGCGAGCACCAGCTCGTCGCCCGGGTTCAGCCCGAAGCCGATTTGGTCGAGCAAGGCGCAGGTGGTCCAGCTGTCCTGCGTCACCCTGGCGATACAGACGAAGCGCAGCCCGGTCGTTTCCGCCACGACGCGCATGATAGTGGGGACGGCGCCGATCGCTTGGACGGCGGCCACATCCGACGAAATGGAAACACGCGTTTCTTTTTCTTGCATTCAGATTCAGACCAATGACAAACGGATAAATTGTGTCGGACCGGATCGCGCTCGCCGCGCGATGCCGTCGTCGCCGCTTTACGCGACGATGGGAGCATATAGCATGGAACTGTACCACCTTTAGCGCGCGCGGGTGCCGGATCGCCACAGCTGGCGCCGGCCCGCCGTATGATACGCCTGTGCCGGCCTGCCACGCATGGTGCGTGCCTTGCGCCTGGCCCGGATCGCAAAAAACAAGGAGAAGCGTCATGCCGCAAGCCAGTTATGTGCACGGAGCGCACGCCACGCCGCTGATCGGGGCGACCATTGGCGCCTATCTGGACCAGGTGGCCGCGCGCCACGGCGAGCGCGACGCCTTGATCGTGCCGCACCAGCAAGTGCGCTGGAGCTATCGCCAGTTTCATGCGCGCGTGGAGCGCTTGGCGGCCGGCTTGCTCAAGCTGGGCTTGCGGCCCGGCGAGCGGGTCGGCATCTGGTCGCACAATTGCGCCGAATGGGTGTTGACCCAGTTCGCCACCGCCAAGGCCGGGCTGATTCTGGTCAATATCAATCCGGCCTACCGCGCCACCGAGCTGGCCTATGTGCTCGACAAGGTCGCCTGCCGCGCCTTGATCCTGGCGCCATCTTTCAAGAGCAGCGATTATCTGGCGATCTTGCACCAGGTGACGCCGGAGCTGGCCGGCTGCGCGCCCGGCGCTCTGGTCTCGGCCCGTTTGCCCCGGCTCAGCCATGTAATACGGCTGGGCGCCGAGTCCAGCCCCGGCATGCTCAATTTCGACGCCGTGGCGCAAGCGGCCGACCAGGCCGACCTGGACCGCATGCATTTGCTCGGCGCCGGCCTGCAATGCGACGACGCGGTCAACATCCAATTCACCTCCGGCACCACGGGCGCGCCGAAGGGCGCCACCTTGACCCATCACAATATCCTGAACAATGGCTTTTTCATCGGCGAGGCGATGCGCTTGTCCAGCCGCGACCGCCTGTGCATCCCGGTGCCGCTCTACCATTGTTTCGGCATGGTGCTGGGCAATCTGGCTTGCGTGACGCATGGCGCGGCCATGGTGTATCCGGGCCAGGGTTTCGCGCCCGAAGCCGTGCTGGAGACGGTGCAAGCCGAACGCTGCACCGGCTTGCACGGGGTGCCGACCATGTTCATCGCCCTCCTGGACCATCCCGACTTCGCCCGCTACGACTTGTCCAGCCTGCGCACCGGCATCATGGCCGGCTCGCCCTGCCCGGAGGCGGTGATGCGGCGCGTGATCGAGGCCATGCATATGCGCGAGATCACCATCGCCTATGGCATGACGGAAACCTCGCCGGTCAGTTTTCAAAGCGCGGTCGACGATCCGCTGGCGCGCCGGGTGGCCACCATCGGCCGCGTCCACCCGCATCTGGAAGTGAAGATCGTGGACGCCGACGGCCGTGTGGTGCCGCGCGGCCAGACCGGCGAATTGCTCACGCGCGGCTATTCGGTGATGCGCGGTTATTGGGACGAGCCGGAGCAAAGCGCCGCCGCCATCGACGCCGCGCGCTGGATGCATACCGGCGACCTGGCCGTGCTGGACGAGGACGGTTATGGCCGCATCGTGGGCCGCGCCAAGGACATGGTGATACGGGGCGGCGAGAATATTTATCCGCGCGAGGTGGAGGAATTTTTGTACCGCCATCCCAAGGTGCAAGATGTGCAGTGTGTGGGCGTGCCGGACGCCAAATATGGTGAGGAATTATGCGCTTGCGTCGTGCTGCGGCCCGGCATGGAAGCCGACGCGGACGAGATCCGCGCCTTTTGCCGCGACCGGATCGCGCATTACAAGGTGCCGCGCCATGTGCGCTTCGTCGACGGTTTTCCGATGACGGTCACCGGCAAGGTGCAAAAACACTTGCTGCGCCAGCACATGGCGGAGGCGCTGGAGGCCGAGGCGGCCACCCGCACCGAAGGCGCCGCCGCCGCGTGAGGGACGCCGGCCCCGCCGGCGAACTTACGCCGCCTTCAGCATGGCCGGCTGCATGCGTTCTTCGAGCAGCGTGAACACGGCGTCCTTGGACAACACATAGCGTTCCAGCAGCACATCCTTGATCGACTCGATCACGTCCTTGTAGTCGCCGATGGCGGTCAGGGTGTAGCTGTACAGCTCGTCCGCCTTGGCCTCGACCTGGCTCAAGGTGTGTTCGTTGCCGCTGTCGCTCTTGAACTGGCTGTAATCGAGCTTGGAGCGCGAATACATCGACAGGCGGTTGACCATGGTGTCGAGCATCGAGGTGGCTTTTTGAATATCGTTCTGGCTGCCCACCGAGATGCCGCGCGCGCCGTAAAACAATTCTTCCGCGGCCACCCCGCCGTACAGCTGGATCACGTCGCGCTCCATCTCTTCCAGGGTGCGCAGCGACATGTCGTCGCCCGAGGACAGCACATAGCCGAGCGCGCCCAGCTTGGACACCGATTCGGTGCTGATCTTGAGCAGGTGCGACTTTTCCTTCACTTCGGCCAGGCTCAAGCCCTGGCGCAGATAAGGGTCGATCTGCATGAAGAAGTGGCCCAGCTCGTGCAAGGCGATGCGCTCGCGCTGCTTGTTCTTTTCGGCCGTGGTGGCGCGGTCGGTCAAGCCGATGGTGGTGCGCTCGAAGGCGCGGAACATCAAGTCGGTGTTGATGATGGTCTTGTCCTGAATCGACAGCATGCTGGCCCGTTCGACCACGCTTTCCAGCAGCGCCGGGCTGAGGTTGGCGGTGATCTCGGCCACCTGGTTCAAGTCCAGGTCGTTCCAGTCGACGCAGCCGTCCTGCTTGCGCGACAGAAAGCTGTGCAGCAGGGCGTTGCGCTCGGCCTTGTTCGGCAAGCGGAAGTTGATCTTGACGGAGAAGCGGCGCAGCATGGCTTCGTCCATGGCCGAGGAACTGTCGTCGAAGTTGGAAGCCACCACCCAGATCACGCCGGCGCCCTCGTCGCTCTTGACTCCGTCCAGCAAGCCGAGCAAGGTGTTGGCGGTGTCGTCTTCCCACTTCTTTTCGCCGCGGCCGCGCGGCATGAACAGGGTTTGCGCCTCGTCCAGGAAGATGATGCAATTGCCGCGCGCGCAAGCCTTGCGGTACAGCGCGTTCAAGGCTTTCGAGCCGCCGCCCACATAACCCGATTCCAGGGCCGAGCCGGATGCCTGGATCAGCGGCACGTTCAAGCGCTTGGCCAGATAGCCCACCAGCTTGGTCTTGCCGGTGCCGGCCGGGCCGGTCAGCATCACGTTGAAGGGCTTGTCGATATTGTGCGAGCGGTACAGGCCGCGGTGACGGATCATGTCTTCCAGATGCAGCACTTCTTGCTTGATGTCTTCCATGCCGATCAAGTCGTCCATGCTGCCCTTGAGCTGATCGGGCGTGATCACGGTGGCCGACATGCCCATGCCGGGGATGCCGAACTTGAGCACGAACAGCAGCATCACCACCACGAAAATGTCGAAGGCGTGGCGGCGGGCGAAGACGCCCAGCTCGGTCAGCGGGCCGGCGTCGTCGTCTTGCAGCACCGCTTTGTGCGAGGCCAGGAAGTCGTCGCGCGCGATCGAATATGGAATCGCGTTCTTGAGCAGGATTTCGCGCTCCAGGCTCAGGTGGGAGGTGCTGGGCACTTTGACCACATGCAGTTGCGGCGCGTCCTTGAATTTGAAGATATAGCGCGGCGTTTCCGACAGCGGCTTGGCCACCAGTAAAAAGTCGAGCCGTTCGCGCTGGCCGCTCAAGGCGGTGATCTCGGCGATGTTTTGCGAGCGCAGCAAGGGGCTGGTGTCTTGCGGCACGTCGTTGGCGATATAAAAGGCGCCGAGCACGGCGCCGCCCAGCATCAGCGCCAGGGCGATGCGGACGTAGACGTTTTTGAGCGCTAACTGAATTTTGTAAAGATTTGGCATGGCTATTCTCAACGGATCGAGACGGTTTGGTGTCACAAGGGCGGCGGTCCGGGCGCGGTTATCGGGCGCCACGGTATAAAAGGGCCGCAAGGGCCGGCGCGCAAGGTGGGGCGCGACCGAAAGCGCGCGATGGAGGCGGCGGCGTGAGCGTCTGGCGATGCGAGTTCGCCAAGTTTTCAGTGCCGTGCGGCAACGCGTTGAATGCGACTATAACGCATTCTGAAAATTTGTGTTTGACGCGGCGTACAAAAACCGAGACCGCGCAACAGCTGTGATGGAAGCGACATTGACGCTTTGATCAGTTGGCGGCGGAGCGCGCTCCGTCACCACCGTCATGGCTTTTTTCCGCGCTTATTTGCCCGACTCGGCGCGCCGGTACAGGCGGAAACGCTCGTCGCGGTCGGACGGGCGCCGGCCCTCCCACAGCTTGGTCCACTCCAGCGCGCGGTAGGGCGCGTGGATCTCGCCGGCGCTCTTGCCGCGTATGCTATCTTGCACCAGCAGCACATTGCATTCCTGGCCGCCGGCGCCCGGGCGCGAGAACGGCAACTGGCCGTAATAGGCGAAGGAGGCGCGCTGGGCCGGACCGACATTGCTTTCTATGCAATTGACATCGGCCGGCAGCTTGAGCGCGATTTGCTGCGCCACGGCGGCGTAGCTTTTGCTGTAATTCATATCCGGCAAGAATAGGGTCATCAGCAAGATCCAGATCAGGATCAAGCCGCCCGAGGACAGCACCACGGCCCGCCACAGCACGGCCGGCTGGCGCGAAATGCGCCAGTGCACCAGCGCGATCCAGCCCGCCGTGGCGCAGGCCGCCACGAAAAAGGCCACCAGGCCCAGCTCGGGGGTGAAGCCGGGCACCAGTTTCAAGGCGTTCCTGGCCAGTTGGGCCGGCCAGCCGCTCAGCTTGGCGAACCAAAACAGCCAGATGATGGCCGCGCACATGGTCAGCGCCATCACGGAAAACCAGTCGATGGCGTTGATGGCGCCCCGCTTCATGGTCAGCAGGCCGAAAGCGGCCATGATGGCCAGCGGCGGCAGCAGGGGCAGCAACTGGCCCTGCTCGGGATCGGGATGGATCAGGGCCAGCAGCGTGAGCATGATCACGAAGCTGAGCGGCACCACGATGTGCAGCACGTGGTGCTGGCGGCGCCAGGCGTACACGGCCCAGGCCGCGAACGGCCAGGCCGGCCAAAAGAACCACAGCCCGACCCGCGCGAAATATCGCGTGGCGACGCGGCTGGGGCCGGCCAACTGTTGCAGATTCCAAGCGTTCCACTCGGACACCGGCGAGATGCCGTAAGGCTGGACCCAGGCCGCCGGCACCAACCACAGCAGCGAAATCGCGCCGGCCAGCGCCAGCGCCAGCGCCAGGTGGCGCAGCACGCGCGCGGCCGGCAGGCGCAAAAATTGGGTGCACAGGAACAGCGCCACCGTCACGGCCGCCGGCGTGACCCAGCCGCGCGCCAGCGTCATGGCGCCCAGGGCCAGGCCGATCAGGCCGGCGTTGCGCAGCGAGGCCAGTTCCACGTAACGCACGCCGCGATACAGCAGGTAGGCCAGCAGCGACACTTGCAGGGTTTCGGCGGTGCTTTCGTGGCTGTGCTTGAGCAAGCCCAGGCAACCCAGATAGATCAGCACGGCGGCGTCGGCCAGGGTGCGGCCGAAGTCGTCCGGCTCGGGCTGGCCGCCGAAGGCCAGCCGCAGCGGTTGGGCGTCGCCGCGCCGGCCCAGGTGGAAGGCGGTGAACCAGACCGAGGTGGCGCCCAGCAAGAACACGCCGATGGTGGCCACGCGGGCGCCGAACACGTCGCCCACCAGCCAGCCGCTCAGTTTGATGGACAGGGCGCCCAGCCAGTAAGCCAGCGGGCCTTCCTCGAACACCGGCAAGCCGGCGATATGGGGCAGCAGCCAGTCGGCCAGGCCGCCATGGGCCATGCTCCACATCACCCCGAAGCTGGCGGCGTCGTCATTCTTCCACGGTTCGCGGCCTATCAGGCCGGGCAAGATATACAGCAAACCCAGCGCGAACAAGGCCCAGCGCGGCAGGGCGAGGGTGGCGGCGGCGGGCAGACGGACTGGCTTCATCGTCATCGTAACGGGCGGCGAAATGGGTAGACCGAGAGTATCAACGAAAAAAGGCAGCCGCAGCTGCCTTTTTTTGACCGACGCGGTAAATTAACCTGCCGCGACCTGGGTCTTGGAACCGACTTGGCCAAACTTCTGGCGGAATTTCTCGACGCGGCCGGCGGTGTCGACGATTTTGTGCTTGCCGGTAAAGAAAGGATGCGATTCGGCCGACACCTCGATCTTGATCAGCGGGTACTCTTTACCTTCGTGCGTGATTTTTTCACGGGTCTGGATGGTCGAGCGGGTGACGAATTTGAAGTCGCACGACAGGTCGTGGAACACCACTTCGCGGTAATCTGGATGAATTTCGGCTTTCATGGGTATCTCTCAATAGTTGGTAGCCAAACGGCACTTCGTCGGTCGTGTCACTTCTTGACCCGATTGCCATTCACTTGCCAGGGTTAAATGCAACCGCGGATTATACAGGGCCGGCGCGCCAATGACAAGCGCCCCGGCCGCCGTGAAGCGGGCCGGGGCGCCGGCATGATGCGCGAAGAGGGGGACTTAGCCGCCGCGCCGCATCATGTCGAAGAACTCGCCATTGTTTTTGGTGGCCTTCATTTTGTCGAGGATGAACTCCATCGCCTCGATCTCGTCCATCGAGTACAAGAGCTTGCGCAAGATCCAGATTTTTTGCAGCTGGTCCGGCTTGATCAGCAATTCCTCGCGCCGGGTGCCGGACTTGTTCAAGTTGATCGCCGGGTAGACCCGTTTCTCGGCCAGGCGGCGTTCCAGATGCACCTCCATATTGCCGGTGCCTTTGAATTCCTCGAAGATCACGTCGTCCATGCGGCTGCCGGTTTCGATCAGGGCGGTGGCGATGATGGTCAGCGAGCCGCCTTCCTCGATATTGCGGGCCGCGCCGAAGAAGCGTTTCGGGCGTTGCAGGGCGTTGGCGTCCACGCCGCCGGTCAAGACCTTGCCGGACGCCGGGATCACGGTGTTGTAGGCGCGCGCCAGGCGGGTGATCGAGTCGAGCAGGATCACCACGTCTTTTTTCATTTCGACCAGACGCTTGGCTTTTTCCAGCACCATCTCGGCCACTTGCACGTGGCGCGTGGCCGGCTCGTCGAAGGTGGAGGCGACCACTTCGCCGCGCACCGAACGCTGCATCTCGGTCACCTCCTCGGGCCGCTCGTCGATCAGCAGCACGATCAGGGTGATGTCCGGATGGTTGGCCGTGATGGCGTGGGCGATATGTTGCAGGATCACCGATTTACCCGATTTGGGCGAGGCCACCAGCAAGCCGCGCTGGCCCTTGCCGATCGGCGCGATCAAGTCGATGATGCGGCCGGTGATGTTTTCCTGGCCGTTCATTTCGCGTTCGAGTTTCAAAGGCTCGTTCGGATGCAGCGGAGTCAGATTCTCGAACAGGATGCGGTGCTTCGACGCTTCCGGCGATTCGCCGTTGACCTTGTCGACCTTGACCAGGGCGAAATAGCGCTCGCCGTCTTTCGGGGTGCGCACTTCGCCTTCGATCGAGTCGCCGGTGTGCAGGTTGAAGCGGCGGATCTGGGACGGCGAGATATAGATGTCGTCGGTCGAGGCCATGTAACTGGCGTCGGGCGAGCGCAGGAAGCCGAAGCCGTCCGGCAGCACTTCGAGGGCGCCATCGCCGAAAATCTGTTCGCCCGATTTCGCGCGCTTTTTCAGGATCGCGAACATCAATTCCTGTTTG
>JAYVUV010000395.1:0-14353 GCA_043787615.1 Janthinobacterium sp.
CCCGTATTTGAAAACCCCGCTGGCCGGCTCGCCGCAGTAATAATCGTCCATTCGACAGGAGCGCACAATGAGAATCGTCAGCTTGATGTTGCTTGCCGCCTTGGGCTTGACCGCTTGCGGCGGCGGCCATAGCAATAGCGTGGCCCAGGTGCCACCGGCGCCGGCCCCGACCGGCGCCGGTGGCGGCGCCACCCCCTTCGGCCCGTCCGATCCCACCGTCACCGCGGTGGCCGGCCTGGTCGCCAACGTGGCCGAGGACCAGCTTGAAATCGACCCGGCCACCGTCGCGCTGAGCACGCCGGAAAACACCGAACCGGTCGCGCTGTAAGCCGCCGCCCGGGTCCAACCCGCGCCCATGTCGGCGCGCGGGCCGGGCCCGGGCGGCACCCGCTGTTTCCTTCGTACCCGATCGCCGATGCCCACCATCCGTCTATTCTCGCCCCACCTCGCGCGCGCGCTCGCGCTCGCCCTGCTCGCCTTCACGGCCACGGCCCAAGGCAAACCCTATCTTCCGCAAAACGGCGCCCAAGTGATCGAAACCTTGCCGCGCCGTGGCGACCCGGTGCAACGCGACTTGCTGCGCCAGCGCAACGAGCTGGCCGCCCGGCCGCGCGACCTGGCGCTGGCCACCGCGCTGGCGCGACGTTACATCGCCATGGCGCGCGGCGAAACCGATCCGCGCTATCTCGGCTACGCCCAAGCCGCGCTGGCACCGTGGTGGAACACGCCGGCCGCGCCGCCGGCCGTGCGCCTGCTGCGCGCCACCATATTACAAAGCACCCACCATTTCGAGGCCGCGCTGGCCGACCTGGACGGCGTGATCGCGGCCGAACCGGGCAACGGCCAAGCCTGGCTAACCCGGGCCATCGTGCGCACCGTGCGCGGCGACTACGCCGGCGCCAAGGCCGACTGCGCGCGCCTGTCATCCCTGGCCAACGAGCTGGTCACCGCCACTTGCCTCACCAATATCGGCGGCGTCACCGGCAGCGCGCTCCAGAGCGAGCGCCTGCTCGAACGGATGGTCGAACGGGGCGCCGGCGCCGAGCCCGAGCTGCAAACCTGGAGTCTGACCTTGTTGGCGGACATGGCCAGCCGGCGCGGCGCGGCGGCCAGCGCCGAATCGCGCTACCGGCGCGCCCTGGCCGCCAGCCCGCGCGACAGTTACCTGCTGGGCGCCTACGCCGATTTCCTGCTCGATCAAGGCCGTGCGGCCGACGTGCTGAGCCTGCTCCAAGGCCAGGACCGGATCGACGCCTTGTTGCTGCGCCGCGCCTTGGCGCTCCAGGAAGTGCCGGGCAACGCGGCCGCGCTGGCCGGCGCGAACGACGAATTGCGCCGCCGCTTCGACGCCGCCACCCAGCGCGGCGACAGCGTGCACCAGCGCGAGCAAGCCCGGTTCGAACTGTCGTTGCGGCATGACGCCGCCGCCGCGCTGCGCCTGGCGCGGCAAAACTGGCTGGTGCAAAAGGAAACGCCGGACATGCTCGTCTACCTCGACGCCGCGCTTCAGGCCGGCGACCCGGCCGCCGCCCGGCCGGTGCTCGACTGGGTGCGCAGCAACCACACCGAAGACGTCGCCATCGCCGCGCTGACGCGCCGCCTGCAACAAACGGCAGCTAGCCGATGATGGGACGCACCTTGACTACTCTTCGCATCTTGCTGGCCCTGCTGTGCACGCTGGCGGCGCCGGCATGGGCGCACAAACCCAGCGACAGCTACCTAACGCTCGCGCTGCACGGCCAGCAAATCGACGGCCAGTGGGACATCGCGCTGCGCGACCTCGATTTCGCGCTGGGCCTGGACCAGGACGGCGACGGCAAGCTGACCTGGGATGAAATCCGCGGCCGGCACGCGGCCATCGCCGCCTACGCCTTGCAGCGGCTGGCGCTGGCCAGCGGCGGCGCGCCCTGCCCGATCGTGGCGCTCGAACAATTGATCGACCAGCACACCGATGGCGCCTACACGGTGTTGCGCCTGCGCGCCACCTGCCCCGCTCCCATCGCCACGCTCGACATCGGCTACCAGCTATTCGCCGACCTGGACCCGCAGCACAAGGGCTTGCTCAACCTCAGCCGGGACGACTTGCATGTCAGCGCCATCTTCGGGCCGGAAGCGCCGCGCCAATCGCTGAGCCTTGCCGCGCCGGACCCGCTCGGCCAGTTCGGCGCCTATGTGCGGCATGGCATCTGGCATATCTGGATCGGCTTCGACCATATCCTGTTTTTGCTGTCGCTGCTATTGCCGGCCGTGTGGGTGATGCCCGGCCGGGAACCTTACCGAAAACTGTACCGGACCCCGCCAAGAGAAGCCGTCGACAGCCTGCGCCTGGCCTTCCTCGACGTGCTCAAGGTCGTCACCGCGTTCACCCTGGCACACTCCATCACGCTGACCTTGGCGGCCCTGTCCCTGATCGCCCTGCCGTCGCGCGTGGTGGAATCGGCCATCGCGGCATCGGTGGTGCTGGCCGCGCTGAACAATCTGTTTCCACTGTTCCGGGGACACCGTCCGCTGGCCGCGTTCGGGTTCGGCTTGATCCACGGCTTCGGCTTCGCCAGCGTGCTGGGCGACCTGGGCCTGCCGCAAGCGGCCATGGTGCGCAGCCTGTTCGGCTTCAATCTGGGCGTCGAGATCGGGCAACTGGCCATCGTCGCCGTGTTCCTGCCGCTCGCCTTCCTGCTGCGCCGGACTTGGTTGTATCGTCAACTGATGGGGAGCGGCTCGCTGCTCATCGCCGCCATCGCGGCGGGCTGGCTGATCGAACGCGTGCTCGACGTGAAATGGATGCCGTTTTAAGGGCCAGAACGCCCGGCCAATTGCCTGCCGAACCAGTCCGTCGACAGGCCGTCGCGCGTGACCAGGACCGCGATCTCCCGGCCGCGCCACGCCGCCAGCAGCAAGGCCTCGCTACCACAACCCACCGCCCCGGCGTGCGGCCCGGCGCCGATGGTTAAGACGACGGGACAGCGATGAGCGAAAATTTCCGACCATCGAAATCATAATAGTGAACGCCGCCACCTTGCTCGTCACGGCCGCCGTGAACGATGAGCAAATGGCTATCTTTTCTGTATGCCAGAGGTTTTTCAATAGCGGCCTCCCAACAGCAGACGGTAAACGGAAGCCAGGACACGGCACCGGTCGTGGCGTCGATCGCGGCGGACAAGACGCAAGCAGCGCCGCAGCCCCACGAAGCGAGAATATATCGCCCGGCGAAGTCCGGCTTGCGGCGCGCGGCCTCTCGCAACACCGTCGCGTAGTGTCTGCTTTTCGCATCCCGCAAAAGAATTTTTCCCGAGTGAGCGCTGACACTTATGGATGGATACGCTTCGAATCGGGGCGCCGCGCCGGCGGAGGTGGCGAGCGCGGCGAACACCATCGCGAGCATCCATCGATGTTTCATGCCCGCCTTCACACCGGGCTTTTATAGGCCAGCGCCTTGAGCACGTCGGCCGGGCGCATCGGCAGATGCCGCAGGCGCGCCCCCACCGCCGCGAAGATGGCGTTGCCGATGGCCGGCCCGACCACCGTGGTGGGCGGCTCGCCCATGCCGGTGGCGGTCTGCATGCTGCTGACGAATTCGAACTCCATCGGCGGCACGTCGGCCATGCGCAAGGGCGTGTACGAATGCAGATTGGTGTCCTGCACCTCGCCCATGCGGAACACGGTGCCTTCGTGCAGCGCCATGCTCACCCCCCACAAGGCCGCGCCCTCGGCCTGGGCCAGCGCCCCGCCCGGATCGACGATGGTGCCGGCGTCGATCACCATGAATAATTTTTCCACCTTGACCTGGCCGCTCTTGCGGTCCACCCGCACCCGCGCCACGCACGCGGTCCAGGTCGGCATGCCGCGCTCCTGGCCGAAGGTGGCGGCGATGCCCAGGCCGGTGTCGGCCGGCATCGCCGTACCCCAGCCGGCCTTTTCAGCCACGCGCTTGAGCACCCCGGCCAGGCGCGCCGCGCCGCCCACAGCGTTGGGCGCGCCGCCGCCATTCTTGCCGCGCCCGTCCAGCAGCGACAGGCGGAACGCCAGCGGATCGAGCTTGGCCGCGATGGCCGCCTCGTCCATGAAGCTTTCCAGCGCCCAGTTGGTCCAGCCCGGACCCACCGAACGCAGCCAGCCAGGCCGGAAGGTGCGGTTGGCCAAATCGTTCGAAACCGCCCGCACGCGGTGCGCGCCCACCGTGTACCAGTGGTCGGCGCCGGCGATGGCGAAGGGATCGTAGGGCCGGCCGCGTTCGTCCTTGGCCAGCAGGGCCGGCGCCATGACCTCGGTCGGCCAGCCGGCGCTGGCGTGATGCTCCATGGCGGTGACGGCGCCACGCTCGCCGAAGGCCATGCGCAGGCGCTGCACCGAGGGCGAGCGCGGCGAGTCGAAGCGGGCGTCGTCGGCCCGGGTCAGCACCATTTTCACCGGGCGCCCGATGGCCTTGGCCGCCAGCGCGGCCGGCACCGCGTAATCGCCATTCAGGCGGCGCCCGAAGCCGCCGCCCAGCAGATAGGTATGCAGTATCACTTTATTTTCCGGCACCGCCAGCGCCTTGGCCAGCACCGGCAAGATCAGCGATTGCCACTGGTTGCCGGTGTGGATATGCCAGACGCCGTCGCGCTGCAGCGCCACCGCGTTGACCGGCTCGAGCTGAAAATGGAGCACGGTGGCGGTGGTGTAGTCGCGCTCCAGGCGCAGGCGGGCGGTGGCGAAGGCGGCCGCCACGCCGTCGTCGTCGACCACCATCGCGCCGCTATCGCCGTCGCCGATCAACTTCAAGCCGTGCGCCAGCAAGTCTTCCTCCGACACGGCGGCGGTCGGCCCGGCCTCCCATTTGATGCGCACCAGTTCGGCCGCGCGGCTGGCCGCGTCGAACGAATCGGCCAACACCATGGCCCAGCCGGAGACGGTGTCGGACGGGTCGTCGAGCACGATGGTTTTGAGGTAGCCGCGCACCCCTTTGGCGGCGGCGTCGTCGAGCGTCAAGATGCGCGCGCCGTTGCGGGTGGGCGGGATCAAAGGCCGCCCGTAGAGCATGCCCTCGACCACCGCGTCGATGCCGTACACGGCGCTGCCGTTGGTCTTGGCCGGCACGTCCAGCGCGGCCACGTTCATGCCGATCAGGCGCCGTTCGGCCGGCGTTTTGAGCGTGATGGCCTTTAACTGATCGGCCGTGTATTTGCGGCTGATGTCGCCGCGCCGCACGATCTCGCCGTACGACACGGCGCGCAAGCCCGAGCGCACCTCGCCCTGGCGCGCCTCGCAGGCGGCGGCCGGCACGCCCAGCAGCTTGGCGCCCTCGTCGATCAGGGCCAGGCGCCCGGCCGCGCCGGCCCGGCTCAGCGGCTCGAAACTCTGCCACACCGACCAGCTGCCGCCGGTCACCATCTGGCCCCATTTCGGGTCGCTGTCGACGTATTTCAGGCGCACCAGATTCCAGTCCGCCTCCAATTCCTCGGCCACGATGCGGGCCAGCGCGGTGCCGATATGCTGGCCCATTTCGGCCTTGGCGATATTGACCGTGACCACCCCGTCCGGATCGATCTCGAACCAGATGCTGGGATCGAACACGGGCCGCGCGGCGCTGCCGCCGGCGCCGGCCAAGGGCAGGCCGGCGGCCAGGAAGGCCAGGGTGAAACCGGCGCCGGCGCCGGCGATCAAGAAACCGCGCCGCGCCAGCGAGGCCGGCCCGCCCTCGCGCGCGTCTTTCGGTGGCAGGCTAGGCATGTGGCGGCTCTCCCAAGGTGCGTTCGGCCGCCAGCTTGATGGCTTTGCGGATGCGGACATACGCCATGCAGCGGCAGAGATTGCCGCTCATGACGGCGTCGATATTGGCGTCGCTGGGCTGCGGATAATCCTTGAGCAAGGTCGCGGCCTGCATGATCTGGCCCGACTGGCAATAGCCGCACTGCGGCACCTGGGTCTCGATCCAGGCTTGCTGCAAGGGGTGCTGGCCGCGCGGGTCGAGGCCCTCGATGGTGACCACGGCCGCGCCGACCACCGCGCCCACCGGCGTGATGCAGGAGCGGATGGCGCGCCCGTCCACATGCACGGTGCAAGCGCCGCACAGGCCGATGCCGCAACCGAATTTGGTGCCTTTCAAGCCGATCTGGTCGCGGATCACCCACAACAGTGGCGTCTCGGCGTCCCCTGGCAAAGCGATCGGCTGGCCGTTGACGGTAAAGGTATTCATGCTATGCGCACTCCTGACAGATGATGATCGGGTCCCGCCCGGCGGGGACGGGGCCGCTCGCTATGTGATGGCCCGCCACGGGCCGCAGCGCCATGTTAGGGCTGGCGCCGCGCCGCCGCCACGTCCGCGTCCAGCTCGGGCCAGGGCGGTAGATCGGTGCGGGTGCGGCGCAGATACGCGGCCAGTTCGGCGATGTCGCGGTCGGACAGAGCCGCGCCGAACGGCGGCATCATCACGCCCGGCAGCCCCTCGTCGCGCCCGACCCCGTGCACGATCACGCGCAGCAGATTGGCCGGATCGGGCGCCGTCAGCGCGCTGTTGAGCGTCAATTCTGGCCGCAGCAACTGCGGCGCGCCATTGCTGTTCGAGTGGCAGGAGGCGCAGGCGGCCAGGTACAGATTGGCGCCCCGCTCGGCGGACTGGCCGCTGGCCGGAACCGGCCGCGCCATCGCCTTTTGCAGCGCGGCGCGCGCGTTCGGCGCCGCCTGCCCGGCCTGCGACAGGTCGGCGAAATACACCGCCAGCGCGTGGATGTCGGCGTCCGGCGCCAGCCTCAAGCCCTGGTGCACCACGTCGGACATGGGGCCGGCCGCCACGCCGTGCAGGGCGGTCGCGCCGGTGCGCAGATAGGCGGACAGCTCGGCCTCGGTCCACGGCAGCGGCGCCGGATTGGCCGCCGTCAGCGCGGGCGCGAACCAGCCGTCGATGGGCGCGCCCAGATACGGCGCGGCGGCCAGTTCGGCGCCCAGCTTGTTGCGCGGGGTGTGGCAGGCGGCGCAGTGGGCCAAGCCCTCGGCCAGATAACGGCCGCGATGCCATTCCGGGCTTTTGCCGGGGTCGGGACGCAAGGGTTGCGGATCGAAAAACAGCATTTTCCAGCCGGCCTGCAAGGCGCGCACGTTGAGCGGGAACGGCACGCCATTGTCCACCGCCTCGGCGTGAATCGGCGGCCGCGTCATGAAGTAGGCGTACAGCGCGCTCACATCCTCGTCGGCGACCAGGTTGAAATGCGTGTAGGGAAACACGGGAAACAGATGCGCGCCGTCGCGCCGCACGCCTTCGCGCATGGCGCGCTGGAAGGCGGCCGCCGACCAGTTGCCGATGCCGGTGTCGGAATCGGGCGTGATATTGGTGGTGTAAATATCGCCGAAGGGCGTGGCCAGCGCCCGCCCGCCGGCGAACGCGGCGCGGCCCTTGACGGTATGGCAGGCGGCGCAGTTGCCGATGCCGGCCAGCACCTCGCCCCTGGCGACCAATTGCGCCGAAAAGGCGGCCGGCGCCGGCCTGGCGATCGGCTCGATCTCGGCCCGCCACGACAAGGCGTACAGCGCCAGCGCGCTGGCCAGCAGCAGCACGAACAGACCCAGGAATAGTTTTTTGAGCAAGACGGCCTCCTTATTGTTTTTTGTTTGCCATCATGCGCTACGGGGCATCGAACATTGCATTAGTGTATCTATTTCCAATACTACGCCATATTTAATTTTTGGTATATGCGCGCGGGCCGGTACCGAAACCGGCATCGGTGTTGGCTGCGCCGCAGTCTACACGCAGCGCGCCGATGCGCCAAGCGCGCCGCCCGTGCCGCTCGCCCGCGCTGTTGGCCCCGTTGTTGTCCCCTATATAATCGGGGGCTCCGTATCCATCACCGCCCGGTCGTGCTTTTCCATACATGCAAACATTCACAAACATTCTGATCCTGGTGCTCACCGTCGTGTTATGCGGCTTCGTCGGGCGCCTGTCCTGGTTCCGCCTGCCGCTGCCGCTGATCCAGATCGGCGCCGGCACCGCGCTGGCGGCGCTGTGCGGGGTCGCGCTGCCGCTCGATCCGGAAATTTTCTTCCTGCTGTTCATACCGCCGCTGCTGTTTCTCGATGGCTGGCGCATTCCCAAGGGCGCGTTTTTCAGCGACGCGCTGGTGATCCTGACCATGGCCATCGGCCTGGTCTTGTTCACCGTGGTGGGCATGGGCTTGTTCATCGATTGGCTGATCCCGGCCGTGCCGCTGACGGTGGCCTTCGCGCTGGGCGCGATCCTGTCGCCGACCGATCCGGTGGCCGTCTCGGCCATCGCGGCCGGCAATCCGATCCCCGCGCGCCTGATGCACATTCTGGAAGGCGAATCGCTGCTCAACGACGCCTCCGGCCTGGTCTGCTTCAGCTTCGCCGTGGCCGCCGCCATGACCGGCCGCTTCTCGATCGCCGCCGCCTCGCTCAGCTTTCTGCGCGAAGCCGGCGGCGGCATCGCGGTCGGCTTGCTGGTGGCCTGGGGCGTCGGCTTCATCAACCGCTGGCTGGTGAGCAAGGTTGGCGAGGAACCGGGCCTGCAAATTTTGATCAGCCTGCTCATCCCCTTCGCCGCCTACCTGGGCGCCGAGCGGGTGCACGGCTCCGGCATCCTGGCGGCGGCCGCGGCCGGCGTGTCGATGCATTACGCCGACTTGATCGGGCGGCCCCTGGCGGCCACCCGCATGCAGCGCAGCGCCGTGTGGGACACGGTGCAACTGGTGCTCAACGGCGTGATCTTCGTCATGCTGGGCGCGCAACTGCCGGCCACCATCGCCAGTTTGCCGGCGGCGGCGGCCGACGTGGGCGTCGGCAGCGCCTGGCGCTTGCCGCTGTATGTGCTCGCCATCACGGCCGGCTTGACCTTCCTGCGCTTTTTCTGGGTGCTGGTGTCGATGAAGGTGACGCTGTTTAAACGACGGCGCGACGGCGGCGAGGCGCGTCGCCCCAGCCTGCGCCTGCTGCTGGTGGCCGCGTTCGCGGGGGTGCGCGGCGCGCTGACCCTGGCCGGCATCCTGACCCTGCCGCTGGCCTTGCCGAGCGGCGCGCGCTTTCCGACCCGCGACCTGGTGATTTTTCTGGCCATGGGCGTCATTTTGCTGTCGCTGCTGCTGGCCAGCGTGGCCCTGCCCTGGCTGACCAAGGGCTTGGTGTTCGCGCCCCCGCCCAAGCGCTCGACCGAGGAGGCCGACGCGCGCCAGGGCGCCGCCGACGCCGCCATCCGGCGCCTGGAGCAAACCTGCAACGCCTTGTCGAACAAGAATCCCGACAAACAGATCCGGGTCGACGCCGCCAACCGCCTGATCGAATCGTACCGCAGCCGCCTGTCCTACGGCGCGGGCAGCGACGAGCTGGAACAGTCGCGCCGCACGGCCCGGGCCGAACGGGGCCTGCGCCTGGAGGCGCTGGCGGCCGAACGCGACGAACTGTACCGGCGCCGCATGAGTGGCGAGCTGGACGACGTGATCCATCTGCGCCTGCTGCGCGAAATCGATTTGCTGGAGGCGACGCTCGAATGAGGCGTGGGCGATGCCGGCGTCGACAGTCGATATCGCGTAAGGATCGCGCCGCCAAACCGACTGACAGCCATCACTGTCGATCGCCATTGGAGCATGCCATGACCGCACGTCTATTTTCCCTGTCCGGCGCCGCGTCCGGCCCCTGGCGCGTGCGTTCCATCGACGCCGTGCGCGGCGCCACGCTGCCGGCCGCCGCCGCGCTCGACGTGCGCGCCGGCTCGGGCGCGCCGGACGACGCGCTCTGGTCGCTGCATGGCATGAGCAGCAACGCGCGTTACCTCACGCGCGAGGAAAAGACCCGCTTGCTGGAGGCGCAGGAAGAATTGGGCCGGGCCGGCGCCACCCATGCCGCCTTGATCCCGATCCGCAAATCGGCGGCCTGGTGGGCCTTGACCCAGGACGAGCGGCGCGCGATCGTGGAAACCCAATTGCAACACATCCGGATCGGCCTGCGCTACCTGCCGGCGGTCGCCAGGCGCCTGCTGCATTGCCGCGACCTGTCGGAAACGGCGCCGTTCCACTTTCTCACCTGGTTCGAATTCGCCCCGGACGACGAGCCGGCCTTCGACGCGCTGCTGGTCCAACTGCGCGCCTCGCCCGAATGGCGCTACGTGGAAAGGGAAGTCGACATCCGCCTGACGCGCGCCTGAGAGCCCGCCGTGGAACTTTTTGCCGGCGCCAGACATATATCGAGCACCAAGCGATATTTTCACTCATCACACGTGCGCAAAGGGCGTATTCATGCCAAACATCGGAGCAGGCGGCCAGGTTGGGTTTCAACCGGCCCCCATACAGGTCAGAACGCCCGTCAACCCGGAGCGCGCCGGCGGGCAGCCCGCGCCCGCCAAGACCGCCACCCCGGAACAGCGCCGCCTCTATAACCAGGCCAACACGCGCGCCGGCTTGCCGGCGGAGAACCGGCTGCGCGCCATGCACGCGGCGGCCCAAAACGAAAAGAAAGCGGCGGCCGAGGGCCAAGACCAGCCGGCGGCCGGGACCGAAGGCGGATCGAGCATGCTAAGCAAAGTGGGGACCGCGGCCAACGTCGTCAGCGCGGCCCTGTCCATCGCCGGCAAGGGCATGCAGCTGGCGGGCGTGGCGGGAACGGTCACCGCGGTGGGAGCGCCGATCGGCTTGCCCACCATCGTGCTGGGTGAAGCGGTCAATATCGCGGCGACCGTGGCCGGCTTGGTCGGCACAGGCGCCAAGGTGACCCAGCAATTGATGGCGGGCGATGTCAGCGGCGCCAAAAAATCGATGGCCCAGGGCGGCGTCTTGGCGGCCGCGACCATGATTTAAGGGCGGCGTCTTGGCGGCCGCGACCATGATTTAAGCGCGGCGCTCGCGGCGGCGAGCGGGCGCGGGTCCGGACCAACCCGGACGCGCGCCGATCTCGCCGCTACAGCGAGCGTAAAAACAGCAGCATGGCGTCGCGGTCGGCCTTCGGCATCGCTTCGAAGTTCCCGCGCGCGACGGCCGCTTCACCGCCGTGCCAACCGATGGCCTCGCTCAACGTGCGCGCGCGGCCGTCATGCAGATAGCGCACCGCGCCCGCGTCGCCTTTCGGCAAGCCCGACTGCACATACGGCAGCGAACCCAAGCCCCACAACGGCGCCGTGCGCCACAATCCCGGCGCGGCCTGGCCCTCGGCCAGGGTGTCGGCCATGTCCGGCCCCAGGTCGTGCAGCAAGAGATTGGTGTAGGGGCGGATGGTCTGGCCGCGCAACTCGGCGAATAAATGATTTTTCCCGGTCTGCATCTGCGCCGTGTGGCAGGAAGTGCAGCGGGCCTGGGCGAACAAGGCGCCGCCGCGCGCGATCTGGGCCGGATCGACGTCGTGCTCGGGCGAGACGCGCGCGCCGTCCGGGTAACCGCTGCGCAGGCTATGCTGGGCCGGCACCGCCAGCAGTTGCAAGTAATTGGCCAGACGCGCGATGTCGGTCTCGGACAAGCCGGTGGCGCCGACGGCGGCGCGGCAATCGCCAACCCCGCTCTGACAAGCGGCCGACGGATACACCGGCGAGGTGACGCCGATATCCTTGACCAGCGCGTCGCCGGCCTGCTGGCGCAGCGAGGCTTTGCTGGCCTTCCAGCCGAAGCGCCCCAGATGGCGCTGCCCGGTCTCGGGATCGACCACCCAGTTCGGCACGCCGCGCACGCCGTCGGCGTCGCCGTTCCTGGCCAGCGCCAGGATGGTCGGCTCGTCGACCGCCTCCAGCAATCCCAGCCCCATCACTTGCGGTGCCTGCCGCACCGAAAATTTGGCCGGCACCGGCCCCTTGAACGCGTACGCGGGTTTGCGCAGTTCGACCGTCTCGCCGCCGGCCAGGGTGCGCACGCTGCTCGCGTACGAGGCCAGGGTGACCGCGTAATCCGGCCCGTCGCCCTTGCTGCGCTGTTGCACATTGAAGCCGTAGACCGGATCGGGTTTGGGCGCCGCGCCGGTCGAATCGGCGGCAGCGGTCAGCACGCTCATGGTGCTCAAGGGCTTGCCGATCGCGGCCGCCGCGCTGCGCCCGTTGAAGGCGTGACACTCGATGCAGCGGGTTTGATTGAAGCGCGCGCCGAGCTGGTTGGCGTGGGCGGCGAACACCGGGTTCACGTCCGGACTCTCGGAATGCTTGCCGTCGGCGAAGGAAGTGTGGAACAGGCGGCGTCCCTCGACGAAGCGCTGCATGTCGGCGATGCCGATGTTGTTGACCGGCTGTTGAAACACCCGGTTCGGCTCTTCCGAATAATTGTACGAGGCGCTGGCCATGCCGCCCAACAGCGCCGAATCGGGCAAGGGCGAGGAGTCCAGGCGCGGCTTGACGCCGTACCACGGCACCAAGCCCTTGCCGACCACATACAGTTGTTCCAGCGAATAGTAGCGCACGCCGCCGCCGTCGATCAGGGCGTGCTGGCCGTCGCTGTTGTCCAGGAACTGGGCCGGCGACATTTCGATCTTGTCGCCCGGGCGCAATTGCTTGGGCGTGCCATCCTCCACCGAGCGCCAATTATCCAAAATGGAGGCCGCCACGCACAGCTCGGCCACGATATCGCCGGCGTGGCAGCGGTTGTTGCCTTCCTTGGGGTTGGTGAAGCCGACATTATCCTTCCAGCCATATTCGATGACGTCGGGATCGATGCGCCGGAACGCGCTGAAGCCGTTGTTGATGAAGGTGCCCACGTTCGGCTTGAGATAGGCGGTGATCTTTTGCCGGCCGGCCGGCACTTCGTCGCGGATCACCAAGCCGTAAGTGCGGTTCTGGAAATAAAAGGTGGGGAAGGTCAGGAAGTCGCCCGGCTTGACGTCGGCCGCGTCCATCCACGGCTCGCCGCGTTCTCGGGCGTGGCGGTTAGTCGGGCGGAAACCGGCCAGCGTGACCAGGGTGCCGTCCGGCTCGCTGTACTGGATCTGTTCGATGGGCTGGGTGCCGGCCGCGTACAAGGGCGTGTAGTCGGCCGCCGGCGAGGTCGCCGTCGGGGTGGCCAGCGCGGGCGGCGTGGCGCCCGCGCCCCCCGTGACCGGCGCGCTCGTTGGCGCGCTCGACGTGGCGTCGGGCGCTTGCGCGCCGCCCGGCGTGGCATTGACCGGGGTGGTGCCGCCCGCGTCGCCGCCGCCGCTGCCGCAAGCCGTCGTGAGCAGAGCCGCGCCGCATAGCGCCGCGCTGGCTAGCCTCGACAGCAAAGGCCGGGACGATGTGCTCTTGCCAAGGTATTTTAAGCTGGTCATGATTTTTCGCGATTGAACGTTAAGTGGCGTCGAGGCCCGGCCATGTGTCTCCGGCGTCGCCTGGATCGATGAAAGCGGCGCAAGTCTCGCTTTACACGATAAGAACAATAGCATAGTTGTCTTTACGAAATATTTCTTTTGCGACTAATTGCGCGCAATCCCTTCAGCGCGCGGCGCGCGGCCGAGTCAACAATAATTACCAAAGGAAATATATTTTAGTTACCTACTTACAACTTCATATTTTTCACGTATCGTACGGTCTGGCGCTAAAAGTTGCTCGCAGTTCAATATCAATACATTTTTGCAGAAAGTCGGAAATCCAATGAACTGGCGATTATTGAGGTTGGCGTTGCTGCTCGCGTTGGGCGGCTGCGGTTCCGGTTCCGGTGCCGGTTCCGGTAGCGGCGGCGGCGCCAACAGTGATGCCACCGTCCCCAACACCCTGGTGCCGCCGCCCGCCGCCGCGCCAGCCGGGGGCGGCGATGGCGTCGGCGCCGTGCCGACCGACGTGGTGTCCGCCTCGCGCCTGATGAGCCAAGCCACCTTCGGCCCCACCTTGAAGGGCGTGAGCGCGATCCAGGCCAAGGGCGCCAAGCTGTGGCTGAGCGAGCAGTTCGCCCTGCCCGCGACCCAGTACACGGTGGGCTCCGACTTCATCCACAAGACCGCGCGCGGCTGCGACGACGGCGTGTTCACCGACCACCTCACGCGTAACCATTGCGGGCGCGACAACTTCTTCCCGAACCCCCTGATGTGGGAATTCTATCGCCACGCCCTGTTCGCCGACGACCAGTTGCGCGGCCGGGTCGCGCTGGCGCTGTCGGAAATCCTGGTCGGCGAAGGGATCGGCTCGGACAGCACCTATGGCATGCGCATCCACCAGCAAATCTTCCGCGACAAGGCCTTCGGCACCTTTCCCGAAATCTTGCGCGCCTTCACGCTCAGCCCCGTCACGGGCAACTTCATCAACTCGATCAACAACGACGGCGCCGCGCCCAATCTGAACTTCGGCCGCGAATTCCTGCAATTGTTCGCCGTCGGCCCTTGCCTGCTCAACCACGACGCCACTTTGCAGGAGGGCAAATGTAAGCCCACCTACACCGAGGCCATCGTCTCGAACTACGCGCACGCGTTTTCCGGCATGACCTACCCGGCCGGCGGC
>JAYVUV010000396.1:0-10238 GCA_043787615.1 Janthinobacterium sp.
GCGCCGGCGTCGGCGTCGGCGTCGGGCGTCCCCAGCGACGCGGGCACCGGCCGCTGTTGCAAAGTCCACGGCAGCTCGCCCAGCGCGCGCGCCGGCAGCGCCGATGTCGGCAGCCCGCTCCACATGCCGGGCGGCGCACCCAGGCCGTGGGCGCTAATCCAGCGGTTCACCTGCTCGCCCCAAAACACGGACCACGGCATGCCGCTCAAGGCCAGGAACACAGTCACCGGCGCGGCGAACACGCCGGTCACCGCGTGCAGGTCGCGCCACCAGAGCCATCCTTTGGCGCCCGGACGTATCGTCAGCACGCCTTGCGCGCGTCCGCGCGGCCACCACAAATAGACCCCGCTCGCCATCAGCACCACGATCCAGCCGGCCACCACCTCGATCACGACGCGTCCGCCGTCGCCGGCCAGGGCCAGCGAATGCAGATGCTTCACGGTCGTCATCAGGCGCGCCGCTTCGGGCATGGCGCCCAATAGCGCGCCGCCGGCCGGATCGAGAAACACTTGCTGGACGGCGCCGTCGGCCCGCGCGATGTCGACCTGGACGCTGCGGCGCCGCTCGCCCGGCTCCGGCAAGGTGATCGCCTTGGCTCGGCCCGGCTGGGCGCGCAACGCCAAGGCGATCAAGCGGGCCGGCGCGACGGCTCCGGCCGCGACCGGGGCGGGCGGCACCAGCAGCAGGTTGGCGTACAGCAGTTCGTCTATGCCGTCGTGGAACAAGTACAGCGCGCCGGTCAGCGCCAGCGAAAAAATGAACGGCAGGCAGATCAAGCCGGCGTAGAAATGCCAGCGCCACACGCGCCGGTACAGGCCGCCGGCGGTGGCCGGCGCTCGCAAGGTGGCGTTCATCGGGCCGCCATCACAGATCGAACTTCAGTTCCGCGACGTAGGTGCGCTGCGGGTAAGGATGGAAATTCCAATACTGGTAGTTGTTCAGATTGTCGATGCCGAAGGCCGCGCTCCATTGTTTGTCGAAGCGGTAGGTAGCGCGCAGATCGGTGGTGAAAAAGCGGCTGGACCCCTGGTAGACGGCGCCGTTGGTGTCCGAATTGTCCAGCGTGCCGTACTGCAGGCCGCTGTAGCGGGCCGCCAGCGTGACGGCCAGCTTGTCGCCGGCGCGGTAGGTGGCCACCCCGGTGGCGCGCCACTGCGGCACACGCGGCTGCCACTTGCCCACGCTGGCGGGGAATTTGTCGTTGCCCTCGATGATGGAGTGGGTGTAGGTGGCGCTGGCGCCGAGATCGAAGCCGCGCCACAGCACGTCGCCGGCCGCGTACGCCGCTTCCAGGCCCTTGGTGACGATGCGGTCCAGGTTCTGGATATTGCTCACGTTGGGCGTGACCAGCACATTGGTTTGCGCGTACAGCGCGTCGGTGGTGCGTTCGGCGAAGGCGGTCAGGCGCAGCGAGCCGGCATCCAGGCGGCGCTCGGCGGTCAGCTCCGTGGTCCACGATTTTTCCGGCTTCAGGCCGGGATCGTTGTTGATCAAGATGCCCAGATTGTTGACCCCGCCCTGGTACAGCTCCGACACGGTCGGCATGCGCACGGCGCGCCCCAGCGAGGCTTTGACGACCCAGTCGTCGTCGGCCTGGAACGCCAGCGCGGCCTTGGGCGAGACGGCGCCGACCCGGCGTTCGCCCTGGCGCACGGTGGCGCTGGCGTTGGCGGTCTGGCCGTCGCTGGCTTGCCAATGTTCGTAGCGCGCGCCCAGCACGGTTTTCCAGCGCGGTGCGAAGCGCCAAGTGTCTTGCGCGTACAGGCTGTCGGTGGCGGTCTTGCCGCTGAACGCTAGATTGCGCGGCCCGGCGTCGCCGTCGATCCAGTTGGCGGTGGCGTTTTCGATGCTCGACAAGGTGTAGGCTTCGCACTGATAGCCGAATTCCACGATATGGGCGTTGTCGGCCCCCTCGGCGCCGGTTGGCCGCCAGACGCCCTTGGCGGCGAAGGTGCGCCAGCCGGTGCCGCTTTGATCGACCCGGCGCCCGGGACCCCCGTTCTCGGCCGCCGGCAGCGCCCCGGTGGGCGCGCGCAGCACGTCCTTGCCATAGTCGTACAGGCTGGCCGCCACTTCCCAGTCGAACACGCCCTTGGTATGGCTTTTCACTGACAAGCCCTGCATGGTGTGTTCCAGCGCTTCGTTGGATAGATTGAAGTCGGTCGGCGCCAGGGTGTAGGCGCGCCCGTCGATGACGACCGGGCCGCTGAACACGGGTTGGCCGGCGGCGTTTTTCAGATAGCTTTCCGGCCGGCTCCGGGAATCGTTTTTCCACCAGCCCAGGGTATAGCTGGCGCGGATGGTGGGCGAAAAATCGTAGGCCAGCTTGGCTTTGGCGTGGTCTTGCACCGTGTGATACTGGGTGCCGCTGCCGACGATCAGCCAATCGCGGTTGTTGCGGTCCTGGCCGGCCACCGCGCCGCTGACGGGCTGACCGGGCGGCGTGCCGGCCGCGCCGCCGAGCGGCTTGGTCGCGAAGGTCATCGGCTGGCCATTGCTGTCGCTGCGGCTCAGGTCCAGGAACCAGGACCAGTCGCCGCTTTTATCGCCCAGCGAGACGCTCAGCTGCTTGCCCGCGTAGCTGTCGCTGCTGTTATAAAGCGCGAACGGCTGGCGCGAATACGCCAGCTTGACGTGCGCCTCGAACGCGGTCGGCATGCGCGTGACGTAATCGACCACGGCGCCCACCGAGTTGCCGCCGTACGCGGCCGAGAACGGGCCGTACAGCACATCGACGCGTTCGATTTCCTCCGGGCTGACCATGCCCCAGCGCGGCGCGAAGCTGGCGCCGTTGCCCAGGTAATTGGACAGCAGGATGCCGTCCGCGTACACCATCGAGCGGGCGCTGTTGCCGGTGCCGGAGGCGCGGGTCGACAGCACCGCGTGGTTGTAGTCGCCGATGTAGCGCTTGCGCACCAGCAGGCTGGGCAGATATTTGAGCGCGTCTTCGGCGTCGCTGGCGTTGATGGTGCGCGCGATCTCGTCCTTGCCGATGCCTTCGATGGTGGTGGGAATTTGCGTGGGCAGGGAAGTGGGGCGGCTGCCCGTCACGGTGACGGTGCCGAGCGCCTTGACGGGCGCGCCCGGCGCGGCGTCGGCCGGCGCGGCATCGGCCGCCGGCTGGGCGAAGGCGCCGCCGGAGATGGCGGTCAGCAAGGCGGCCACGAGGGGCGTGTAGCGGGGATGAAAACTGTAATTCATGACATGTTCCTGCGCGTGGTGCGTGGTGAGTGGATGCGATCAGTATGCGGCGAGCGGCGTGCTCAGGGCTGCCTAGCGGCCGGCGCTTGGAGCGGGATCAAGTTGATCTCGTTGAGCGTCGGCGGACCGAGGCAAAACATGCCGAAGTAAAAGAAGGCCAGGGCGATGAAGGCGGCGGCGTTGAAGCTGCGCAGCAGCGGCAGGGCGAGGGAGCCGGTGGCGGGACGGAGGGTGAATGGTTGCATGGTGCGTTCCAAATCGTCAATTTCACGGCACATGCGCGGCGCGCGCCGATGCCGGTGGGCCGGCGGGCGAGCGAGGTGCGCGATGTGTGGGGGCGCCGCGATCCTTGGGATGGCGGCTGGGGAAATCAGACGGCGGCGGGCGGAGCGCGTGGATTGGCGCAGGACCAGGAAAACAGGCGGGCCGGCGCGTTGTAGAACAAATAGGGAAAGATGTCGTGACCGCCGATGACGGCGAACGAGGCCATGGCCGGCGGCGGCAGCGCGAAGCTGCCGGCGTGGGTGGCGCAATAAGGGCAATGCTCGAAATGGTGCTGGACCGAATTGGGGACGACTTTTTTGTTGCCGGTGCTGTCGAGCAGGATGGTCTTGTTGCCGTCGGCGGTACACACTTCGATTTGGATCGTGCCGGGCGCGGAAGCGGCGCCCGTGTAGGCCAGGGCATGCGAAATCGAAGGCGCGAGAGCGCTGAACAGCACGGCGAGGCAGGCTATCCAGGCATACAGCATTCTTCTTTTGACGCGTTTGACCATGCCAGGATTATACGGGATCGGCACGGAAAATTGAATCCTTGCGGGCGGGCATGGGATGCGTGTTGTCGACTCGGGTGGCAGGGCGCGTCGCGCCGCGCATACCTGACGGTGAGCATTTCCCGCTGATGGTTACCGGTTCGTTCCAATACACCAGCTTGCCGCCAAAAACGGTATTGACTCGATAGTCGACCGGTCCGTGCACCTTGCCGCGGTAGGCGATGCCGGCAGCCTGCAGGCGGGTCAGGATGGCGTCGAACGCATCCTGGCCGACGCGGAAACAATCGTGTAGCGAGGCGGTGGCCCGTCCCATTGGTCGAAGTCGATGGTCAAGCCCGTGCTCCCGTAGACCGGGGCGAAGGAACCGATGCCGCCGGCCGCCCGCGGCATGCCCAGCAGTTCGCCCAGCAGCTTGGCGGCGGCCAGCTTGTCGCGCGCGGCACCAACATGGCCCGCCCCATGGTTGAAGCTTCGCTATGGCGAGGCACGGCATACCCGATCGCGCGGCATGCCGGCCTTGCGCCGCCGATCAAGACTTGGCGAACTCCAGCAGGTCGGCGTTGACCTTGGCCTTGTGCGTATCGGTCAAGCCGTGCGGCGCGCCCGGATAGACCAGCAGCTTGGCGTGCGTGACGATGGCGGCGGCGGCCTTGCCGGCGGCGCCGATCGGCACGATCTGGTCGTCGTCGCCGTGGATGATGAGGGTCGGCTTGTCGAATTTTTTCAAGTCCTTGCGGAAATCCGTTTCCGAGAAAGCCTTGATCGAGTCGTAAGTGTTTTTATGACCGCCCATCATGCCCTGCGCCCACCAGGCGTTGATGATGCCTTGCGACGGTTTCGCGCCCGGCCGGTTGTAGCCATAAAACGGGCCGGACGCGATATCGAGGTACAGTTGCGCGCGGTTCGCTTCCGAGCCGGCGCGGATGCCGTCGAACACCGCGATCGGCAAGCCGTCCGGATTGTCGTCCGTCTTGAGCATCAGCGGCGTCACCGCCGACACCAGGCCCAGCTTGGCGATGCGGCCGGTGCCGTGACGGCCCACATAGCGCGCCACTTCCCCGCCGCCGGTCGAAAAGCCGATCAGGATCACGTTTTTCAAGTTCAAGGCCTCGATCAACTGGGCCAGATCGTCGGCGTAGTGGTCCATATCGTTGCCGTCCCAGGGTTGGCTGGAGCGGCCGTGGCCGCGCCGGTCGTGGGCGATCACGCGGAAGCCGTTGTTCGCGAGGTGAAACATTTGCGATTCCCAGCTGTCCGAGTTGAGCGGCCAGCCGTGGCTGAACACGACGGGTTGGCCGTGGCCCCAATCCTTGTAGTACAGCTCGACGCCGTCGCGGGTGGTGATGGTGCTGGCGGTTTTGCGCAGCGGGCCGGCGGCCGGGCGGCCCTCGGTGGCCGCCTGGGCGTTGCCGCTCAGGGCGGCCAGCGGTACGCTGACGGCAGCGGCGGCGGCGGCCGCGGCCAAGCCGGCGCTGTTGAACATGGCGGCGCGGCGCGACGGGCTGGTGGCGTGGTCTGGATGATCTTTGCTCATGATGGTGTCCTTGCTGGTCGGTGAAGGTTGCTGGCTGGGTGGGGTTTAGACGATGGTCAGGGTCACGTCGATATTGCCGCGCGTCGCGTTCGAATAAGGGCAGACGATGTGGGCCGCGGCGACCAGGCGTTCGGCGGTGGCGCGGTCCAGGCCCGGCAGCGAAATGCGTAACGCGACTTCGATGCCGAAACCGGTCGGGATGGCGCCGATGCCGACTTGGCCTTCGATGCTGGTGTCGGCCGGCACGGCGATGTTGTCGCGTCCGCCGACGAATTTCATCGCGCCCAGAAAGCAGGCCGAGTAACCGGCGGCGAACAGTTGTTCCGGATTGGTGCCTGACGCGCCATTGCCGCCCAATTCTTTCGGGGTGCTCAGTTTGACGTCCAGCACGCCGTCGGAGGAGACGGCGCGGCCTTCGCGGCCACCGGTTGCCGTGGCGTGTGCGCGGTACAGAACTTGTTGGATCGACATGATAGGATTCCTTATAAAATAAATAAATAGTTAAAATAGTATGCTACTTGATCGCGTGCTATATATTGAGCCGAGTAACTTTGCTGCTGGAGCTGCCTTGCCGCACACTGTTTGCGCAGTGCATGAAAGAACTATAAATCGCGCGCTAATAAATAGCAAGCCATTTTTATCGCCCTATTAAAAATGAGCGCGGTGTGAAAAAGCCGGCCCCCACGCCGGTCCGGGCGGCGCGGGGGAGCCGGACCGGTCCCGGTACCGGCCCGGGTTCCGGCACTGGTCCCGGTCTCGGCCGGCGGCTGCCGTGCCTCAGCCGGTGACGATCACCGCCTGGCCAATATCGGCCGCTTCGGCCGCCTCCCTGAGCAGGAAGTGGGCCACGTCGGCGCGCGCGATACGGGCGAAGGCGGCCATGCGCGGCGCGGCGCCCGCGCGATACGTGCCGCTCGCCGCGCCGTTGGTGAGGATGGGCGGCCGCACCAGAGTCCAGTCGAGGCCGCTGTCCCGCACCAGCGCCTCCATCGCGTCCTTGTCGCGCATTTTATCGGCGATGACGGCGCGCACGAAGCGGATCAACAGCGAGGCGTGGCGGGTTTCCGAAGCGCCGTAAGCGCTCAGCGCGATCAAGCGGCGCGTGCCGGCCGTGCGCATGGCAGCGATGATGGCGCGCGCGCCGTCGCTGCAAATAGTGACGGGGCCGCCGTCGCGCACGCCGAGCACGCTGATCACGGCGTCTTGCCCGCGCACCACCCGCAGCACGGCCTCGGGCTGGGCGATGTGGCCGAGCACCACCGTGAGCCCGGGATGGTCGGTCGGCAAGCTCGCCGCGTCGCGCGCCAGCGCGGTGACGTGGTGGCCGCGCGTCAAGGCTTGTTCCAGCAGATGGCGTCCGGTGGCGCCGGTGGCGCCGAACAGTGCGAGTTTCATGGGCTTCCTCATGTTGATTTTGATTTTGATCTTGATCTTGATCTTGATGCGAACGAGGCGTTCACGCCACCGTGGACAGGACGGCGACGGCGGCCCCGATCAAGCCGGGCGCGCCGGCCAGGAAGTCGGCGCTGCCCGGCCGCCAGGGCCGGCCGCCGGTGTCGCTCACGCTGCCGCCGGCCTCGGCCACCAGCAGCGCGCCCGACACCAGGCCGGAATGCACTTGGCTGTATTGCCAGAACAGGTCGAGCTGGCCGGCCGCCACCTGTATCAATTGCAGCGTGGCCGGCACCGAGACCCGCGTCACCAGCGCCGCGTCCAGCATGGCGCCGACGGCCAGGCCGACCCGGCGATAGGTGTCGGCGCCCTCGCGCGGCGCGGCCTGGCCGGTGGCCACCATCGCCACGCCCAGGTCGGTCTTGGCCGACACGCGCAGCGCGACCCCGTCGCGGTGGGCGCCCCGGCCGCGCACGGCGGTGTAGACGGTGCCGCTCGGCGGCAGATACACCACCGCCAGCACCGGCAGGTTGTCGCGCACCAGCGTGGCCGTCACGCCCCATTCGGCCGAGCCGTGTACGAAGTTGATGGCGCCTTCCACCGCATCGAGCACCCACCATTCGCCGGGCGGCAGCGCGCCGCCGGCCGCCTCGTCGTCTTCGAAACCGGCGCCGGGGCGGACCCGCGACAGGGCCGGGCGCAGGATCGCTTGCGAGTCGGCGTCGCCGGCTTCGATCAGCTCGACGATGTGGGCGCCGGTGGTCGGCCGCGCGTGCGCGTCGAAGCGGGCCGCGACGGCGTCGCCGGCCGCCCGCACGGCGGCCACCACGGCGGGCAGCAGGGCCGCGTCGGCGTCGGCCGGATCGGTCATGGACGGTTCGGCGGAACAGGGGGATGTGTTGCTGGACATGGAATTCCTCTCGGTGGAGGTCAAGCGACGGTTTTAGCGCTTGACCGGGAGAGAAAAGAATACGAGCATATGCTCACATGAACAACTCGCAATCGCAGAAGGCGGCCGCGCGCCGCCTGGACGCCCGCAAAGCCCCGTCCCAGCCGCGTTCCGCGCGCACCGTCGAGACCATCCTGGAAGGGGCGGCTCACATTTTGGAGCGCCAGGGACTGGAGGCCTACACCACCAACGCCATCGCGGCCCGGGCCGGCGTGAGCATCGGCTCGCTGTACCAGTATTTCCCCACCAAGGACGCGGTGACGGTGGCCTTGATCGAGCGCGAGTCGGCCGAGCTGGTCGCCGACGCGCTCGCCGCGCTGGGTGCCGGCGCCGGCGCGCGCGCGCTGCGCGACTTGATCGAGATCGCGGTGCAGCACCAATTGCGCCGCCCGGTGCTGGCGAAATTGCTCGATTTCGAGCAAGCCAGGCTGGCCGGCGCCATGCCGGCGTCGCGCAACGCGAGCGTGCTGCGCGCGGCCCTGGTCGGCTTCGTGCTGGACTATATCGGGCCGGAGCTGGCGCAGCCGGACATCGTCGCGGCCGATCTGATGGCCATCGTGCGCGCCATGACGGACGCGGCCGGCTGCCGGCCGGAAGTCGATCCGCGCATGCTGGCCGACCGCATCGAAGGGGCGGCGGCCGGCTATCTGGCGGTGGCCGCGCGCGCGGGGCGGGCCGGATAGGGAAGGCTGACGGCGGCGGCGCGGTGGCGATCGCCGGTCCGGCGCGCCGATTGTTTGTTATGCTAGCGGCTTTCCCGGGCGCCCGCGGCGCGCCCGCCGACACCCCACCCGGAGTAGCGTCATGGTCTCGTTGCAAGAGCAGTTTTTGAAAGCCGGCTTGGTCGACAAGACCAAAGTCAAACTGGCCAACCAGGATAAAAGCAAGCAAAAGAAGGTGGAGCGCCGCACCGGCACCCAGACGGTCGACGAGGCGCGCCTGGCGGCGCTGGAGACGCAGCGCAAGAACGCCGAGCGGGCGCGCGAGCTCAACGCCCAGCGCGACGCGGCCGCCACGCAAAAGGCGATCGTGGCGCAAATCGCCCAGCTGGTGCGACAGAACCGCCAGGGCAAGGGCGCCGGCGACATCGCCTACAATTACACGCACGATAAGAAAATCGAGCGCATCTATGTGTCGGCCACGGTGCAGGGGCATTTGATGGCGGGCCGCCTGGTGATCGTGTGCCAGGGCGGGGCGACCGAGCTGGTGCCGCGCGTTATCGCCGACAAGATCGCCGAGCGCGACCCCACGCTGGTGGTGCGGGTCAACAAGGCCAGCGCCGAGATCGACGCCGACGATCCGTATGCCGCGTTCCAGATCCCGGACGACTTGATGTGGTGAGGCGGAGGCCGGGCGCACCGGTCGACCTTGTCGCGCGCGTGCCGCTCCATACTGGCATCTTTACAACAAAGTCTCAAGTATTTTCAAGCTTCGGTGGCCGCGCTGCTACACTGAAATGCCTTATTTCAGTCAATTTGATCGCGCCATGCGCTCTCTAGGCGGGCTCGGCAAATGCCATTTGCCCTTCAAGGAGCGCACACATGAATATCCGAGCAAAATTGACGGCGACCTTCACCGCCCTGGCCCTGATCGTGCTGGTGGTGTCCGGCCTGGCCTTGAAGTCGCTGGCCGACGCCGACAACCATTTTGTATCTTACGTCCGTGGTTTGATGGCGCGCGGCGTGGTGGCCGAGAAATTCCGCAGGGCGGTGGACGAGCGCGCGGTGGCGGTGCGCAACCTGGTCCTGGTCACCAAGCCGGCCGATCTGGAGTCCGAAAAAGCCATCGTCACCGAGGCCCACGCGCGGGTGCACAAATATTTGGCCGATTGGAAAGACATGCTGGCCAAGGCGAACGACGTCAACGAAAAAGGGCGCGCCATGTTCGCCGAGATGGAGCGCCTGGACGCGGCCTATACCCCGGTGGCCTTGAGCATTGTCGAGCTGGCCCTGGGCGGCAAACGCGAGGAAGCCATCACTAAAATGAACGACGAGTGCCGCATCTTGCTGGCGGCGATCGTGAAGGTATCGAACGAGTATGCGCAAGTGGTCCAGGCGCGCTCCGAGCAAATCGTCGACAACGAGGAAGCCACTTATATCGTGCGGCGCAACCTGCTCATGGCCTTGTGCGTGGTGTCGCTCGGTTTCGCTGTGCTTTCGGGCATTTTCGTGACCCGTTCCATCACGCGCCCGATCAACCAGGCGCTTCAATTGGCGGTGGCGGTGGCCGACGGCGACTTGACCGCGCGCGTGGCCCACAGCGGCAATGACGAGGTGGCCCAGTTGCTGGGCGCGCTGGCCAGCATGACTGAAAATCTGCAAGGTATCGTGGCCAGGGTGCGCGAGACCAGCGACAGCATCGCGACCGGTTCGGCCCAAATCGCCACCGGC
>JAYVUV010000397.1:0-11580 GCA_043787615.1 Janthinobacterium sp.
GCAGGGCGGTGTCCTGCATCTCGGCCTCGATCTCGCGCCGCTTCAAGTTGATCTCGTTGAGTTGCTGCGCCAGCGCCCAGGCGCGTCCCTCGTCGTCGGTGATCAGGCACTCGATCCCGAGCGACATGTCTTGCAAGCGGCCGGCCGCGTTCAGGCGCGGTCCCAGCGCGAAACCGAGGTCGAACGGGGTGGCGCTGCGCGCCTCGCGCCCGGCCACCCGGAACAGGGCGGCCACGCCGGCGTGCATGCGGCCGGCGCGCATGCGCTTCAAGCCCTGGGCCACCAAAATCCGGTTGTTCGAGTCGAGCCGCACCACGTCGGCCACGGTGCCCAGCGCCACCAGGTCGAGCAGGTGATCGAGCTTGGGCTGGTTCTGGGCGTCGAACACGCCGCGCCGGCGCAATTCGGCGCGCAGGGCCAGCAGCACGTAAAACACCACGCCCACGCCGGCCAGGTGCTTGCTGGGGAAACCGCAATCGGGCTGGTTCGGGTTGACGATCACGCGCGCGTCCGGCAGGGTGTCGGCCGGCAGGTGGTGGTCGGTCACCACCACCTCGATGCCGCGCCGGTTGGCCTCGGCCACGCCGTCGATGCTGGCGATGCCGTTGTCGACCGTGATGATGATGTCGGGCGCTTTTTCGCGCGCGGTCAACTCCACGATTTCCGGGGTCAGCCCGTAGCCGTACTCGAAGCGGTTCGGCACGATGAAGTCGACCATGGCGCCCATCGCGCGCAGCCCGCGCAGCGCGACGGCGCAGGCGGTGGCGCCGTCGCAGTCGTAGTCGGCCACGATCACCATGCGTTTGCCGGCGGCGATGGCGTCGGCCAGGAACACGGCGGCGATATTAATATGCAGCAGGCCGGACGGCGGGATCAGCGAGGCCAGTTCGCTCGACAGTTCCTTGGCGTCGGTCAGGCCGCGCGCCGCGTACAGGCGCGCCAGCACCGGATGCACGCCGCCCTGGCGCAGCAGCTCGGAAGCGCGGAAGGGATAACTGCGGGTGGCGATACGGGTCATGGGGCTAATTTCTTCAAGGTGGGCTTGCGCCAGAATGCGCGTTGCGCGTTGCGGCTGCCGCCGAATTGGGCGTAGGCGTCGCGGTGGCTGAGCACCAGCTCCAGTTGGCCCAGGCGGCCTTCCTTGAGCGCGGCCAGCAGCGGCGCGAAGCAATGCTGTTCCAGATGCTGCATGTGCAGCAGCCAGGTCGACCAGTCGGCGCCCATGCCGGGGCCGATCAAGCGGCCGTCCACCAGCAGCGCGCGGCCGTCGGGCCGGGACAGCAGCGTCGCGCAGGCGTCGGCGTCGAGGCGGCGCCCCGGCTCGGTCAACGCGGCCATCCAGGACGGCACCTGCCCGGCGAACAGCGGCGCGGCCGGTCGCGACGGCGCGGGCGCGCCGCCCCACAGCCAGAAGGCATTGACGGGCGCCTGGCCGCGCTCCTGGCGCGCCAGATTGACCGGGTGTTCGTGCCACAGCATCTGCACTTCGTTTTGCAGTTTGCGCGAGGCCGGCGCGCCGGTTCCTTCCGGCATCCAGGCGTTCAAATTTTGGCCGCTGGCCGCGTCCGGCGAGGCGCAGCGCAGCCCGGCCCAGTCGTCGGCGCGCACGAACCAGGTGTGCGCATCGCCATAATGAAGCGGTTTGCCGATTTCGTCGAAATAGGGTTTGGCGGCCTCGAACAGGGTGCGCGACTCGGCGTCGTCCAGCGTCAGTTGGCGCGGGTCGGCCAGCAGCAGATGGTTGCGCGCGATTTGCACATGCACCGGATGCACCAGAAACCAGCAGCCCTGGTCTGCACCCTCCGCCGGCGTCAGGCCGAAGCCGCGCAGGGCGGCGCCGGCGAAACCGGCGCCCGGGCTGGTGCCATCCGGGGCGTCGGCCAAGCCGAGCGCGTGCGCCAGCCAGGCTTCGTGCGGCAGCAGGCGGGTGGCGTTGTCGAAATCGACGCGGCGCGTGTGGCGGGTGCGCGTGAGCAGCGCGGCGAGGGCGGGCGCCTGCATGGCGCGCACTAAATCGGAAGCCAGCTCGGGCGGGGGCAGGGCGAACGGCAGTACAACGGTAAGATGATCCATGCCGCGATTGTAGGCCATTGCTCGACGTAACGGCAATCTCGCTGCGACGACCCCGGCGTCCCGGGCGCGGCCGTATTGGGAAGTACAATAGGGCCTTGCGCCGGTTATTATTCACGTCATCGATTGGATGCGCCGGCACTTTCCTATGTTTTACCGCGAAGCCGAGGCCATCCGAAAGGTATCCCGTGCGCCACCATCCGATTCAGATACCGGTCCCGCACAAGGGCGTGGCGTACGCCTTGCTGGCGGCTGCCTTGTTTGGCGCCAGCACGCCGTTTTCCAAGACGCTCGTGGGCCATATGCCGCCCCTGGCCTTGGCCGCGATCCTGTATTTGGGCAGCGGCATCGGATTGTCGATCTGCTACCTGGTGCGCAAGGCGCTCGGACGCGGGCGTCAAGATGCGCCCTCGACCCTGAGCGGGCCGGACCTGCCTTGGCTCGCCGGCGCCATCGCCGCCGGTGGCGTTGCCGGCCCGGTGCTGCTGATGACCGGTTTGACGCTGACGCCGGCTTCCTCGGCCTCCTTGCTGCTGAATATGGAAGGGGTGCTGACGGCGCTACTGGCCTGGTTCGTATTCAAGGAACATTTTGACCGTCGCATCCTGGCCGGCATGCTGCTCATCGTCGCCGCCGGCGCCTTGCTGTCGTGGGAGCGCATTCCGGCGCTCGGGGTGCCCTGGGGCGTGCTGGCCATTCTCGGCGCCTGCCTCTGCTGGGCGGTGGATAATAATCTGACGCGCAAGGTGTCGGCCGGCGACGCCCTTCAAATCGCCTGCGTCAAGGGCTTGGCGGCCGGCACGGTCAACCTATGCCTGGCCTGGGCCAGCGGAAGCGTGTTCCCGGACGCGGCGACGCTGCTGCTGGCCGGCTTGGTCGGTTTTTGCGGCTACGGCGTGAGCCTGGTGTTGTTTGTGCTCGCGCTGCGCCACCTCGGCACGGCACGCACCGGCGCCTATTTCTCGGCGGCGCCGTTTGTCGGCGCCGCCATGTCGCTGGCGATGCCGGGCGACCGGCCCGGCATGCTATTTTGGAGCGCCGCGGCGCTGATGGGCGGCGGCATCTGGCTGCATTTGACCGAAACCCACGCGCATGACCATGCGCATGCCGCGCTGGCGCACGCGCATGAGCACGTCCATGATAGCCACCATCAGCACGAGCACGAGCACGAATGGGATGGCCGCCGAGCGCACGCGCACCATCACACCCATGCGCCGTTGATTCACGCGCACCCGCATTATCCGGATATCCACCACCGCCACGATCACGGGCCGTGACGACCCGCGTACAGTCCGCTCGATCAGACGCAGGTGGCGGCCGTGGTATTGCCGCCGATTTTTATTTTCGGCGTGGGGCTGCTCGCCGTCGCCTGCTCGTAAATCAAGAAGCAATCGATCGATTTTGCCGTGCCGGCGATATTGTTCGGAACAATCGACATCGAGCCGGCGTAGACATTGGGGGTGGTCGCGGTCGGGCCGGACACCTGGGTGTAGATGGTGTAGTCGTCCTTGAGGCCGGCCGCGTCGGCGGTCGCCTGGGTCGCAGCCGGATAGCCCGACACCAACGTCAGCGTCACATCCTCCACGGCTTGAGTGGAAAGGTTGTTGATCAAGTATTTGCCATGCACCATAGACGACATCGCGCTCAACGCGCCGCGCGCGGCGTTCAGCGACGCATAGCGCGCGTCGCCCGAGAGCGAGGCGAATTTGGGCAGCGCGGTGGCCGACAATATGCCCAGGATCACGATCACCGCAATCAATTCCACCAGCGTGAAGCCGCCTTGCCTGGCGGGGCGAAATGGGCCGTTGCGGGTCGAATTCATACATCCTCTTGAGGTGGGCGCGGATGCGCTAAAAATTTCCTTGTGGAACTAATCTTACCCTTAATGCATGGCGCCGTCCAGCACTGTGGCTGGTCCGCCACGCATTGCACGAGCGCGCGAGACAGGGGAGAGATCGTGAAAACGGGCGCGGCTCACGCTTGCGTCCAACACGCCGGCCGTCTTCGGCGGGGACCGGGCCAGGCGATGCGATTCCGCTCCGCGCTCGCATCGCCTCCTGCGGCGTGCATGGTTGAAATGTGATTTATATGGCACACTGCGGGCTCACCGCTATTTCCACGCTGGAGCTCATGAGTATCGTTAAGAATTTGCCGTTCGAATGGCTGGTCGGATTGCGTTATACGCGCGCCGGCCGGCGCAGCGGCCGCAACAGTTTTATTTCCTTCATTTCCCTCATTTCCATGGCCGGCATCGGCCTCGGCGTGGCGGCCCTGATCGTGGTGCTGTCGGTGATGAACGGGTTCCAAAAAGAAGTCACCGACCGCATGCTCTCGGTGCTGGCCCACGTCGAGATCTTCGACGCCGGCGGCAGCATGGGCGACTGGCAGGCGATGGCGCGCGAAGCGTTCAAGAATCCGCAAGTGAAAGGCGCCGCGCCGTTCGTGGAAACCCAGGGCATGCTGCTGCGCGACGACGTGCTGCGCCCCTCGATCATTCGCGGCGTGCTGCCGGAGCAGGAGCCGAAGGTGTCGGACGTGGCGGCCCAGGTCAAGCGCGGCAACTTCAATGAACTCAAGGCCGGCGCCTTCAACATCGTGCTCGGTATCGAGCTGGCGCGCGCGCTGCGCGTCAATCTGGGCGAGAAGGTCACCCTGGCGCTGGCGCAGGGCCAAGTCACCCCGGCCGGCGTGCTGCCGCGCCTGCGCTCGTTCACCGTGGTCGGCATTTTCGAGGCCGGCCATAACGAATTCGATTCGGCGCTGGCCTTCGTCCACTTGACCGACGCCGAGCGCCTGCTGCGCCTGGACGCGCCGTCCGGGCTGCGGCTGCGCCTCAATAATATGCATCTGGCGCCGCAGGTGGCGCTGGAGTTGAAGGCCTCGATGCCGGGCGACCTGTTCGTGCGCGACTGGTCCAAGCTGAACGCCAACTGGTTCGCCGCCGTGCAGACCGAAAAACGCATGATGTTCATCATCCTGACCCTGATCATCGCGGTGGCCGCCTTCAATCTGGTGTCGACCCTGGTGATGACCGTGACCGACAAGCAGGCCGACATCGCCATCCTGCGCACCCTGGGCGCCTCGCCGGCGTCGATCATGAAAATTTTCATGATCCAGGGCGCGCTGGTGGGCATACTCGGCACCGCCATCGGCGTGGCCGGCGGCGTGCTGGTGGCGCTCAACGTCGACGTGATCGTGCCGTTCATCGAGCATCTGCTGGGCGTGCAGTTCCTGTCCAAGGATATTTACTATATCAGCTCGGTGCCGTCCGATTTGCGCTGGCCGGACGTGGGCAAGATCGGGGTGCTGGCCGTGATCCTGGCCTTCCTGGCCACCATCTATCCGAGTTGGTGGGCCGCCCGCGTCAAACCTGCCGAGGCACTGCGTTATGAATAACACCGATACCAAGCCCGTCTCCATGGCGCCGGCCGGCGCCGCCTCGAACGCGTCGGCGGTGCTGTCTTGCCGCGCCCTGGGTAAAACCTTCACCCAGGGCGACTATTCGGTCAAGGTCCTGGCCGGCATCGACATCGATGTGCGGCGCGGCGAGCGGGTCGCCATCGTGGGCGCCTCCGGCTCCGGCAAATCGACCCTGCTGCATCTGCTGGGCGGGTTGGACACGCCCAGCACCGGCAGCGTGACCTTGCTGGGCAACGACTTCGCCACCCTGAGCGAGAAAAAACGCGGCGACCTGCGCAACCAGTCGCTCGGATTCGTCTACCAGTTCCACCATTTGCTGCCGGAGTTCTCGGCGCTCGACAACGTCGCCATGCCGCTGATGATACGGCGCGTGAAACGGGCCGCCGCGCATGCGGAGGCGCAGGCCATCCTGGCGCGCGTGAACTTGGCGCAGCGCGTCATTCACGTGCCGGGCGAGCTGTCCGGCGGCGAGCGGCAACGGGTGGCGCTGGCGCGCGCGCTGGTGACCCGGCCGGCCTGCGTGCTGGCCGACGAGCCGACCGGTAACCTGGACCACGCCACCGCCGAGCAGATCTTCGATTTGATGCTCGAACTGTCGCGCACCCTGGGCACCGCCTTCATCATCGTCACCCACGATATCGAGTTGGCCAAGCGCTGCGACCGCGTGCTGCGCCTGACCGATCAGGGATTGCAGCCGTACCGGGACTGATCATGTGGATCGACACGCACTGCCACCTGGACGCGCACGAATTCGGCGCCGAATCGTCCGAGGTGGCATCGCGCGCGGCTGGCCAGGGCGTGTCGATGATCGTCATCCCGGCCGTGGCGGCGGCCAACTTCGCCGTGGTGGCGCGGCTGGCGCGCGCGACGCCCAACGCCAGTTACGGCTTGGGCATCCATCCCATCTACGTGCCGCAAGCGACCGAGGACGACTTGATCGCCCTGCGCGCGGCGGTGGCGGACGCGATGGGCGATCCCCGCTTCGTCGCCATCGGCGAGGTGGGCCTGGATTTTTTCATTCCGATGCTGAGCGAGCCGGCCATGCGCGAGAAGCAGGTGCACTTCTTCCGCGAACAACTCAAAATCGCCCGCGAATTCGATCTGCCGGTGCTGATGCATGTGCGCCGCTCGCAAGACGTGGTGCTCAAGCACGCGCGCCAGATTCGCCCGGCCGGCGGCGTGGCCCACGCTTTTAACGGCAGCGATCAGCAGGCGCGGGCCTATGTGGACCTGGGCTTCAAACTCGGTTTCGGCGGCGCCATGACGTTCACGCGCGCGCTCCAGATCCGGCGCCTGGCCGCCGAGCTGCCGCTGTCGGCCATCGTGCTGGAAACCGATGCGCCCGACATTTCGCCCAGCTGGCTGCACCCGGGCCGCAACAGCCCCGAGCAATTGCCGCGCATCGGCGCCGTGCTGGCCGAGCTGCGCGCTATCGACCCGCAACAAGTGGCGCGCCAGACCTGCGCCAACGCCTGCGTCGCCATGCCGCGCCTGGCCGCCCTGTTGGCCGCTTCTCACTCGTAAGCCGGGCTAGCGCTAGCGGATTTTTTTGTCGTGGCGCCGCCGGCTCGCCGCGTTTTGCGCATGCAGGATCGCGTCGACCCGCTCGGACGCCTCGCGCGCCAGCTCCTGCGCCAGCTCGATGCTGGGAAAATACTCGGGCAGGCGATAGCCGAGCCAGGCGTAGGCCGAATACAGTCGGCAGGTGTCTTCCACTTCCTGCAGGTTTTGCCACGACAAGGGGCTGGCGTGCGCTTGCAGCCTGGTCGCTTTTTTGCGCGACAGCGACTGCGCCCAATGCTCCCAGGCGTTTTGCAGCGAAGGCACCTTGCTTGAAATGGGCACCAGCGAGAGCGCGAATTTGTCGGCCACCGACAGCGGCAGGGTGTCGAGCCAGAGCGCGCGGCTGGACTGGTCTTCCGTGATGCGCGGGTAGAAAAAGCCATCCGGCACGTCGATATTGTGGGTGAAGCGCCGCAGCAGTTTGGCCAGCGAGGTCTCGCCGGTGACGGCCGCGATCCGGTGCAAATGTTCGAGCGAAGGCGCCACCGAAAAGCCGCTGGCGTTGAGCGGGGCCAGCTTCTCCTTGAGCAGCGCGCGCATCACCTGGTGGGTTTCGTCGTCGTAGCCGGCCACCAATCCTTCCTCGTGCACGCCGAAGCGGCCGGCCCGGCCGGCGATCTGGCGCGCCAGCGAGGCCGAGATCTCTTCCTCCTCGCGGCCGTTGAACTTGACGCTGGTGGTCATCACCACGCGCGCGATCGGCATGTTCAAGCCCATCGCCAGCGCGTCGGTGGCCACCACCACGTCGGCCGCGCCGTCGCGAAAACGCTGGGCCTGGGCGCGCCGCACTTCGGGCGAGAGATTGCCGTACACCGTGGCCACCGACAGCCCGATCTCGGTGATCATGTCGCGCCACATCAGCACCTCGCGCCGCGAAAACGCGATGACGGCGTCGCCCCGGCGCAGATTGCGCAGCTTGCGCACGGCGGTCGGCTCCACCGACAGCGGCGCCTTGCGCTTGAGCAGATGCACCTCGAGCGGGCATTCCAGGCGCTCGGCCAGGGCCTCGATGGCGCGCTTGGCCTCGGGCGCGCCCACCAGATAGATCACCTTGGCCGGTGCGCCGCACACGGCGGCGGTCCAGGCGGCGCCGCGGTCGCGGTCGGCCAGCATCTGGATCTCGTCGATCACCGCCACCTCGACCGCCGTGCGCGTGTCGAGCATTTCGACAGTGCTGGCGACATGGGTGGCGTTTTCGGCGATGCGCCTTTCTTCGCCCGTGACCAGGCTGACGGCGAGCGGTTCGCCGTGCGGCGCGGCCGCTTGCAGGCGTTCGTAATTTTCCAGCGCGAGCAGGCGCAAAGGCGCCAGATACACCCCGCTTTTGGCTTTGGCCAGCGCTTCGATGGCGCGGTGGGTCTTGCCGGAGTTGGTCGGTCCCAGCAGCGCGATGAAGCGGCGCGGCATGCGGCGCGCCAGTTCGAAGGAGGCGGGGTATTCGGCCAAGTTGATGCTTTGCCTGGTGCGCGCGGCGTGCCGCTCCTCCTGCTCGCGCTCGACCGCGTGGTTCAGGCGCTGGCGAATCCGGTCGAACACTTGGCCGGCCAGGTCGGCGCTGTGCGAGTCGGCCAGCGTGTGCAGGAAGGTCATCGGGTCGAAGCCGGCGTCTTCGCAGGCGGCGGCGATATCGGCCGCGAAGTCGGCCACGTGCTGGCGCAGTTCCGCCAGCGCGGCCGGGGTGGTGCGTTCGCGCACCAGTTGCAGGCGGGTGGGCGGGTCCATCTTGCGCCATTTGCTCGGCTTGGCCAGTACGCCCTGGGCGGGCGTCAGCGCGTAGGGCACCTGTCCGCCCTCGAGCTCGACCCGGCCCTGGAACTGGACGAACACGCGGCCCTCCATCTTCATCAGTCGCGCGCCGGCGGCCTGCAAAGCCAGCTCCAGCAGCGCGTCTTCGCTGTCGTCGTCCTGCCTGGAGGGAGAGTGGGCGGGGGGAGTAGGGCTCATGGTCTGGCCGGGCGTCGGCGGGATTTCGGGTGCTCATTATAGCGTGCGCCGCACGCGCCGCGCGCTCCCGCAGGACGGCCCGGGCAACCGAGCGACGCACTCGATGTAAGCAAAGTGGGCTATGGAAGCGCTTCCATAGATTGTCACCCGGGCTCAGTTCAGGAATTGCCTACGTGACATAAAATGTCAGAGTTCCAACAATGATCGGCAATCGGCCGATGTAATCGCACCAAAATTGGGAGAATTGGTATTATTTATTCTTGGCATGAGACTTGCTAATATGCAAAATGATCGCGGCTTGTTGCGATACAACATATTTCACCGTGTCTCCAGGAGCTCCTACCACCATGCCGTGTCGTTTCGCCCCTCCGCTGCCCGCAATGGTTTTGTCCGCGCCGGTCCACCCCACCCAAGTTGACCATGCGGACGTACGCGCCTGCTCGGCTTTCTCACATTCAAGGCTGTAAAACATGCGCACTTCGTTTCAATCCGACTTGAACATTCGCAAGGAACTGGGTACCTGCCTGCTCGTCATCTGTTCCATGCTGGCCGCTTGCGGTGGCGGCGACAGCGGCAGCGCGCCGGCCACCGGCGCCACCACGCCCGGCGCGACGACACCGGGCGTGGGCACGGGAACCACCACGCCGGTCGGCACCGGCACCACGCCGGTGAGCAGCACGCCCGACACCCCCACGCCCGGCGCCACCCCCGGCACGATTCCGGGCACCACCACCCCGGGCACCACCACGCCCGGCACCACCACGCCGGTGACGGCGCCGCCCGATGTGCCGGTCGCCACGCCGACCACGCCGTCGACCACTACTCCGGTCGCGGCCGCCTACACGCCGCTCAGCTGGGCCGGGCCGCAGCCCACCACCCAATACACCCTGACCGACGGCACCCTGGTGACCCATGTGGGCGGACGCACGCGCGACCGCCACGCGCGCGAAGTGCCGGAAACGGTAGGCGGCGGCGATCCTTACCTCAATTTCGCCGCCCATTACTTCGAGCGCCGTTCGCAAGACATCACCATTTACGAGAACGTGTCGCCCAAGAACCCGGAAAACCGGATCGTCACCGTCGTGGTCCGTCCGCAATGGTGGTTGTACGGCACCAACTTCCGCCAAGGCTTCATCGGCCGCCGCGACGGTGATCCTTTCGGCCCGGCGGCGGTGGCCTTGTACGGCGACAACGGCGGCATGAAACGCTTGCCGGTCGGCTCCCTGCCATTGGGCAAGGAATTGAAGACTCCGATCGCCAACTACGACACGCTGAGCGAAGATCCGAACGCCAATTACGATACCGATCTGGCGGTGCCGCCCAAGGATGGCGAATTCGTGCTGGTCAAGCAAATCACCTATTCGCCCGGCTTGCGGCGCGAATTGAAGAACGGCGACCTGGTCGAGTTCGAGTTGGGCATTTTCCTGGCCGGCAAACAAGGTGACGATCTGGGCCGCTTTAATTACTACTCGGACGCCATGGTCTACCAAGTCGGCAAGACCGGCGTGCAACCCTGGTATCGCGGCGAATGCTGCAACACCACCCTGATCCCGTGGGACTCGCACGTGATCCCGACCGAAGCCCTGGCCGGCGGCGCCATGATGACCTTGCAGGAAGACACCTCCGGCGAACCCGAAGCCAACTTGCTGCAGGCCGGCACCAACATCGCCGGCATCAATATCCAGTCTTTCCTGGAAGGGCGCCGCCTGTTTCACACCAACTTCATCAACGGCGCCCACACCGAGGCCGGCAATCCGACCCTGTTCGCCACCCAGTCGGGCAAAGCCGGACCGAAGTTCCAGCAATCGTCTTGCATCGCCTGCCATTTCAACAACGGCAAGAGCTCGCCCGAATTCGGCAAGGCGCTCGACAAGATGGCCGTGTTGACGGGCGAGAGCGACGCCAGCGGCAAGCTGATCCTCGATCCGCGTTTCGGCGACCATTTGGCGCAGGGCTTGAGCGTCATCGATGGTAAAACCTACGACGGCCGTCAAGCGGTGCTCAAGATCGGCTCGTATATCGAATCGACCGGCCAGTATGCCGATAAAACCGCTTACACCTTGCAGAAGCCGCAATACGTGCTGACCGACACGAGCGGCAAAACGCTGCCGCTGCCGAGTCGCATGTCGGTGCGCACCGCGCCGCATCTGGCCGGCATGGGCTTGCTGGAAGCGGTCTCGGAAAGCACGCTCGACGCGCTGGTCGCGGCCAGCCAAAAGGATGTCGACGGCACGGCCGGCCATTTGCAGATCGTGCCCGACTTGACCGACCCGGCCATCAAACGGGTGGGCCGTTTCGGCTGGCGCGGCACCAGCGCCACCGTGTTGCAGCAAGCCGCCTCGGCCTTGAACAACGACATGGGCGTGACCACCAACGCCATCCCCAAGCACTTTTGCGGATTGGCCGTCGGCGGCGGCGATTGCCGCAGCGCCGACGCCAAGGGTGCCGAGCTCAACGACAAGGACCTGGAATTGATGGTGCGTTACACCAGCTTGCTGGCGGTGCCGGCCCAGCGTCACTTCAAGGGCCAGCAGCCGACCGGCATCAACGCGCCCTTGATCCTGTCGCAAGGCGCGGCGGCGA
>JAYVUV010000398.1:0-3556 GCA_043787615.1 Janthinobacterium sp.
TCGGATTCGGGCAGGCGCGGCAAAGCGTTCCAGGCGCGCTTGAGGCTATCGGCCTGCAAACCGGCCGGCTCGGCGCCCTGCCATTCGGCCAAGGCGGCCTGGCGCGCGGCGTAAGCGGCTTGGTGCTGCGCCAGCTGGGCCAGGGCGCCGTCGGCGGCGGCGTAGGCCAGCTCGAATTCGGCCAGCAGATTTTTCGGCAGCGAGGCCAGTTCGGGCGAGGCGCGATGGCCGGCGTGCTGCTCGGCCAGGCGCGCCAAGTCCAGCCGCATCGCCTCGGCCGGCTGGGCCGTCGAGGCCAGGGCGCGCAATTGGCCCAGCGCGTCGATCATGGCGCGCTGCAGGCGCACCTGCTCTTCCAGACGCAGGGCCAGCGCCGCCCGGACCGCGTCGAACCGCTCGGCCAGCTCAGGCGCGACGGCGATCGTCCGCCACTGGCGATCGAGTTCGCCCACCTGGTTGGGACTGAGTTTGTCGTCGGCCAGCAGGCGCCGGGCGCCGTCGAGGCAGGCCTGCGCCCTGGCTAGTTCGGCGTTCGCATGGCGCAGCAGGTCCAGGCGGCCTTGCATCAGCTTGGCGACCCGGCGGTCCGTATTGCGCACGGCTTGATGCACTTTTTCCAACATCGGCTGACTATGCACATGCGCGGCGGCGCTCAGGCGCGCGTCGGCGAATTCACAGTCCAGAATAAAAGCCACGGCGGCGGCCTCGTCGCCGGCCACGGCTTGCGCCCGCGCGGTCTGTTCGGCGCGGCGCGAAGCCGCTTGCGCGCTGGCCGCGACGGCCGCTTGCGCGCTGAGGTCGACCTGGGGTTCGGCCGGCTTGCCGCTGGAGCGCTTGAAAAGAAAATCGAACATGGCGTGTTATGAAAGGATCAAAACCACCATCATAACAAAGCCTTGCGCAGAAAAGCGCGGTGACGACAACGATGGCAAAAAAAGCGGAAAGCGCCCCGCGCGCGAGGCCGCCGGCCGCGTCGAAAACGGCCCTCGGGCGTGCGCCGCCACGCGCCACGCGCCGGGCGCGGCGGCGGCAGTGGCGGTTACAGCGCGGCCCGGCCCGGTGCGGCCCGGCCTGAAGCGACGCGGCTTAGTGCGGACGGGCCTGATGTGACTGGGCCCGCAGCGGCGCGGTCTAGCGCGGCGCGATCTGGCGCTGCCAGGCCTGACGCGGCGCGGCCTGACGCGGCCCGACCTGGGACGACGCGGCTTGGCGCGGAAGGACCTGATGCGACTGGGCCCGGAGCGGCGCGACCCGGCTCCACGCGGCCCGGGTCGGCCCGATAGCGCTGTTCGAGCGGGACGGCGGGCGCGCCGCCGGGCCACACTTCGGCCTCGGCGTCCGGCTTCGGCTCGGCCGCCACAGCCCGTAGCAGCGGAATCACGGTTGCCTTGCGGCGCCGCGCTTCCACCACATAGGCGTCATGCAGGAGGAATTTGTTGGCGATCGAAAACCAGGCCTCGCCGCATATGGCGCTGCGGGCGATGGCGAACAGCTCGGCCTCCTCCTTTTCCAAACGTTGCAGCAACACGGAGCAAAACGATTCGATATGCGCGCACACCTGCGTGACATGCCGCTCGCTCTGCTCGGTCATGTCGCGGGTGCGCCGCTGCATGGTCTTGACGATGTCGAGCGCGGCGCTATTGAGCCTGCCTAGCTCGTCGAGCAACTGGTCGGCCTGCTGGGTGGCCTGACGCAGGGCGGGAATCAAATAGATCTCCACCTTGCGCCAATGGCAAGCCTGATACAGGCGATCCAGGCTCTCGCAGGCATATTGCAATTGTGCCAGCGTGATCGTGTTCTGATACCGCAAATTGGCCTGCGCGTATTGCCGCAGAGATAACAGGCCGATCCGCACGCTGGCCTGCTCGACCGATAATGCCACCAAGGTGTAGGTTGCCGTTAACATGCGCGCTCCTCATTCATGTTCGCTCCCATTTCCATACTCTCCGATTTCATGCTATCTCCGATTATGTCCACGCCGCTTTTCACTACGCGGTTCGTTTCCAGGACGTCAATTCGCGGCGCCGGCGACAGCGCGCCGGGCTTGGCCGACGCCGCCATGTGCGACCTGGAGAACAGAGTGTAAATAAACCCGACAGTAGGCTGTTTGACATTGGACAAACCCTGCCGTCGCGGAGCGCCCCGAAACGGTGCGCGCTAAGCCGCCGCCACGACTGCCTCGAGCGCGCGGGCCAGCGGTTGCGCCAACCCGGCCGGAACGGTGACGCCGACCCGCAGCTGCGGACAGCCGTGCCAATCGGCCAAGCGCCGCAGGGCCCCCGCCACGTCGGCCAGCCAGCGCGCGCTCACGCGCACCCCGTCCTCCAGCGCCAACGACTTGAGCTCGAACACGCCCTCGCGCCGATGGGCCTTGGCGTCGACCCGCCCCACCAGCGCGCCACGGCGCAGGATCGGCAAGGTGAAATAACCATAACGGCGCTTCTCGGCCGGCGTGTAACACTCCAGCCGGTAGTCGAAACCGAACAACTCCAGCGCCCGGCGGCGGTCCCACACCACCGGATCGAAGGGCGACAGCACGGCGGTCAGGGTGGCGCTGAGCGCGCCGGCCGCCGCGCGCTCGGCCAGCGCGCGGTGATCGGGATGAATGTAGACCGGGTCGGGCCAGCCCTCGACGCTGGCCCGCAGCAGCGCGCCCTCGGCCACCAGCGACGCCGGATCGAGATGCGGCCGGCCGCTGCGAAAATAATCGGCTATCCAGCCGGCGCGCGCCAGGCCGAGCGCCTTGACGCTTTTGAGCAGCAGCGCGCGCCGGGTCTGTTCAAGGTCCGGCATCTGCGCGTCGCGCCAGTGCGGCAGCACCCGTTCGGCCAGGTCGTAGACGCGCTGGAAGTTGTGGCGCCGCGCGATCATCAGGGCGCCGCTGGTAAACAACATCTCCAAGCAGCGCTTCTCGGGTTTCCAGCCCCACCAGCCGCCGCCTTGACCGTCGACGCGCTCGAAATCGGCCGAGCGGGTCGGGCCGTTGGCGCGGATGTGGGCCAGCACCGCCTCGACCTCGGCGCGCCGCTCCTCCATCCAGCTGACCGAATACTTCCACCCCATCGCGCCGGGATCGAGCATGCGGTGCCGGTACAAGCCGTAATCCTCGATCGGCACGAAGCTGGCCTCGTGCGCCCAGTATTCGAACAGGGCGCCTTCGGCCAGCAACTGCTCCAGCCACGGTTGCGGATAGTCGCCCAGCCGGCTCCACAACACCAGATACGGGCTGCGCGCCACCACGTGGATGGTGTCGATCTGGAGCGCGCCCATGCGCCGGATCGTCTCCAGCAGGTCGGCCTTGACGGCCTTGCGCCGGCGCGGCCGCAGCAAGCCCTGGGCCGCCAGGTGCAAGGCGCGCGCGCCGGCCGGCGTCAGCCTCGTTTCGGCCACCGGCTACGCCTTCTTCTTGATCAAACCGGCTAGCGCCGCGAAAGGATTGTGGGTGGCCGGCGCCGGCCCGGCCGACTGCAAGCCGGGACCGCGGTCGGCCTCCAGGTAGCGCGAATGCTCGTTGTCGTGGCAGTACAGACAAAGCAGCTCCCAATTGCTGCCGTCG
>JAYVUV010000399.1:0-2558 GCA_043787615.1 Janthinobacterium sp.
GAAATCAGACGCCACGCATCGCAGGGCGACACCGCGAGCGTGGAATTTGTCGCCCGTTACAAGACCGGGGGCAGGGCGCACCGGCTGCATGAAACCAGCCGATTTGTGCGTGAAAACGGACAATGGCTTTACCTCGATGGCAGTTTGAGCGAAAAATAGCGCAAAAATAGTGGAAAGATAGCGATGACAATACTCGACACCAAACTTAATAGCCGCGCCGATGATTTCAAGGCCAATGCGACGGCCATGCAAGCCCTGGTCGATGACTTGCAGGCCAAGGTGCAAAAGATCGGTTTGGGCGGCGGTGACGACGCGCGCGACAAGCACACTGCCCGCGGCAAGCTGCTGCCGCGCGAGCGGGTGCGCCTGCTGCTCGATCCGGGCACGCCCTTCCTTGAATTTTCGCAAATGGCGGCATATGACATGTATGACAATGCCGCGCCCTCGGCGGGCATCATCACCGGCATCGGCCGTATCGCCGGCCAGGAGTGCGTGGTGGTGTGCAACGACGCCACTGTCAAAGGCGGGACCTATTATCCGATAACGGTGAAGAAGCATTTGCGCGCCCAGGAAATCGCCGAGCAGAATAATCTGCCCTGTATTTACCTGGTCGACAGCGGCGGCGCGAACCTGCCGAACCAGGACGATGTGTTCCCCGATCGCGATCATTTTGGCCGCATCTTTTATAACCAGGCCAATCTGTCGGCCAAGGGCATTCCGCAAATTGCGGTGGTGATGGGTTCCTGCACCGCAGGCGGCGCTTACGTGCCGGCCATGAGCGACGAATCCATCATCGTCAAGAACCAGGGCACGATTTTTCTCGGTGGCCCACCGCTGGTGAAGGCCGCCACCGGTGAAATCGTCAGCGCCGAGGATCTCGGCGGCGGCGATGTGCATACCCGGCTGTCGGGCGTGGTCGACCATCTGGCGCAGAACGATTTGCATGCGCTGTCGCTGGCGCGCAGCATCGTCTCCAACCTGAACCGACGCAAGCCCGAGACCATGGTGCTGCGTGAACCGGTCGAGCCAAAATATCCGGCCAGCGAACTGTATGGTGTGATCCCGGTCGACACGCGCAAGCCTTTCGATGTGCGCGAAGTGATCGCCAGGGTCGTCGACGGCAGCGAATTCGACGAGTTCAAAGCGCGCTACGGCACCACACTGATCTGCGGCTTCGCCCACATCTTCGGCATGCCGGTCGGGATCGTGGCCAATAACGGCATCCTGTTTTCCGAATCGGCGCTGAAGGGCGCGCATTTCATCGAGCTCTGCTCGCAACGCAAGATCCCGCTGGTGTTCCTGCAAAATATCACGGGCTTCATGGTCGGCCGCAAATATGAAAACGAAGGCATCGCCCGCAATGGCGCGAAGATGGTGACCGCGGTGGCCACCACCTCGGTGCCAAAATTTACGGTGATCATCGGCGGCAGTTTCGGCGCCGGCAATTATGGCATGTGCGGACGCGCATTCTCGCCGCGCTTCTTGTGGATGTGGCCGAATGCGCGCATCTCCGTGATGGGCGGCGACCAGGCCGCCAGCGTGCTGGCGACGGTCAAGCGGGATGGCATCGAACTCAAGGGCGGCAGCTGGAGCGCGGCGGAAGAAGAGGCGTTCAAGCAGCCGCTCCGCGAACAGTATGAGCATCAAGGCCATCCATACTACGCAACCGCTCGCCTGTGGGATGACGGGGTGATCGATCCGGCCGATACGCGCATGGTGCTGGGACTGGGCTTGAGCGCGGCGCTGAATGCGCCAATCGCGGAAACCAAGTTCGGCATTTTCCGCATGTGATGCGCGCTCGAAGGTGGAAAAAATGGAAGGAAGCGAAGTGAACCGTCAAACCCTCGAAGTAAGCGTGCGGGACAAGGTCGCCACCATAACGCTCAACCGCGCCGAGGTGCGCAATGCTTTCAACGAAGTCGCGATCGCGGAGATTACCGCAGCGTTCGACGAGCTCGGCCGCGATCCCGCGGTGCGCGCCATCGTGCTGGCTGCGCGCGGTGCGGCGTTTTGCGCCGGCGCCGATCTGAACTGGATGAAAAAAATGGCTGGCTACAGCCATGCCGAGAATCTGGCGGACGCGGCGCAGCTGGCGCAGATGCTGAAAACAATTTATGCCTGTCCAAAGCCGGTAGTGGCCAAGGTGCAGGGCGACTGTTATGCCGGCGGCATGGGCCTGGTGGCCGCCTGCGATATTTGTGTTGTTGCCGAGTCGGTGAATTTTTGTCTATCCGAAGTGAAGCTTGGGTTGATTCCGGCGACAATTTCACCTTACGTGATCAAAGCCATGGGCGAGAATCCCGCACGGCGTTATTTTCTGACCGCCGAGCGCTTCAGCGCGGCCGAGGCGCTGCGCATCGGCTTTGCGCATGTGATCGCGCCGGCCGATGGACTGGATGCCGCGGTGGCGGAAATTCTCAAGTCACTGGTCGCGGCGAGTCCGCATGCCGTGGCTGAGGCAAAGCGTCTGGTGCAGGATGTGGCTGGCGCGCCGCTGACAGAAGGCTTGATCGCGGATACGGTCGAAAGGATCGCCGCGATCCGGGCTTCGGACGAGG
>JAYVUV010000400.1:0-24907 GCA_043787615.1 Janthinobacterium sp.
TGGGCGAGCGTACCCAGTCGGCGTCGCCGCCGCCGAACAGCTGCGCCAACTCGGCGTCCTCGGCGATGCTTTTTTCCAGGCCCAGCAGCGCTTCGCCCTCTTGTCCCAGCAGCGGGTTGCGGTAGCGCCGCTCGAAGGCGTTCGAGATCAAATACAGCAGCGACTTGTTATACAGGCCGGCCACGTTGTCGTCCTGCTCGGCGCGTTCGGTCAAGGTAAACAAGGTCAGCTTGCCGGTGCCGCCGGCGCGCAGCGAGGGCAGGTAGGTTTGCTTGAACAATTCGACCGTGCAGGCCGGCGCCCACAGCGTGCAGCTGACCACCTTCAAGCCCAGACCCGGGGCGCGGCTGGCCGCCATCGGCCCGCTCTCGGCCACGCCGGTCCCGGTCAAATACTGGAGCAGCGGGGCCAGGAACACCGCGCCGGCGCTGTGCGCGACCACGTGGATCTCGAGCGCGTCGCCGCAGGCGGCGCGCAGTTCGGCGATCTGGTCGGCCACCAAGCGCGCGCCGCCGCCGCGCAAGCCGGTGGCGCGCAGCGCGTCGTCCTTGATGCCGTCCCACTCGGTTTTTCCGCCGAAGGTGCGGCCGATCGGCTCGAGCAAATCGTCGAGCCGGTCCAGCATGAAGTCGGTGGCCCCGTCCAGGCTCCCCTCGGGGCGTCGGTGGCGGATCGCTTCGCCCAGCGATTCGCTCAAGGCGTTCCAATAATCGGTGTGCCAGATGAAGGCCAGCGGATAGCATTCGGCGTCCAGCATGGCCTTGCGGTAGCTCGACAAATGCTGGAGCGCCGTTTCCATCGCGCTCAAACCGCCATGCGCGTACAGCACCAGGCGCTTCTTTTTCCAGCCGGCCGTGATGCGGGTGAAATCCTCGCGCAGGATGTGGCGCACCGTCTCGGCCGAGGTGGCGATGTCGCCATGCTCGTCGAGCCGGCCGTCGCGGATGCCGATCACGTGCGGTCGGATCTCGTGGTACAGATAGGGCTTGGCGCGTACCGCGCCCACCGTGGTCAGCGCCGAGTGCGGCGCGCCGGACGGCATCAGCACCGGCACGCCCAGGCGCACCACCCAGACGTCGCTGCCGTTTTGCAGCCAGTCGGCGTAGGACACGCGTCCGTACCCTTCCATGCCCCAATCGGCGCCCCAGGAATTTTGCACCCAGAAGCCATGCTCGTCATAGGCCACGATGGCGAAGGCATGGCCGCCGACCAGGGTCGGGTCGGGCGCGATGATGCCGTCCGCGCCCACGTTTTGCCAGCCCTGGTGCACCTTGCCGCTGGCGTACAGCACCCCGGCCTCGCTGATGGCGGCGTGCATGTCGACCAGGCTTTTGTGATTGACGCGCAAATAGGCGCCCAGCGGCCTGGCGCCGGCGTCGGCCACGATGGCGGCCGTCAGCACGCCGATTTTTTTGCTCTGGCGCCGCCACAGCTCGGCGCTGCACACGCCGTGCTTGTACCAGCCTTTGATCGCGCCACGGCAGCTCGAGCCCTCATAATTGACGCCGGCCCATTCGTCGTAGCGGCGCGCCATGTCGTAGAACATATACGGGCTGACGGCGGTGCCGTCGGCGGTGACGCGGCGCGTGCGCAGCAGGTAGTGGGCCACGGTGGCCAGCCCGAAGCCGGTGCACGCGCCTTCCTGGCCCTGGTCCAGGATCGGCACCTGGGCGCTGCGGTACAGCGCTAGTTCGCGCCGCATCGGCACCTCGATCAAGGTGGCGCGGTACATCACGTCGCGGAAATCGATCGCGTCGGCGCGCGCCAGTAGTTTGCGCGCGCGACCGCCCGCCTCGATGGTGGGCGGCGTGTCGAGGGCGGGATCGGCGGGCGCCGGGGGCGGCGCGCTGCTGCGTTTTGCGGGGGCCTTGCTTGCCATATCGTTTTCCTGTCGCCGTGATGGGGGTTGCGCTTGGGTGCCGAGCGGTCGAGGCCAGCCCGGCATGGTCCATGGCGCACGGCTTGCCGGGCGACGAAGGGCGGGGCGCCCGGCCGGCTTCCGGCGGCGGCGCTATTATATTGGAAAGGTGGTTAAAAACATATCCATATCGCCGCGCGACTTGTTGCGTGGTAGCGACTGCCGCCGCGGCGCCGGCCGCCAAACGCGGGGTTCCTCTTGCATTCGGGCCGGCGCTGGCCCACTCTAGTTCTGCTAGCCATGCAGTCATCGCGAGGGGAGACATTATCAATACCACGTATCGGACCGCATATTCCCGGCCGCCGGCATGGCGCCGCGCCGGCTCCGCCTCCGCCCTGGCCGGTTTGCTGGGCGCCGTCTTGTGCTGCGGGGCGGCCGCCGCGACGGCCGCCGGCGACGACTTCGCCAACCTCTCGCTCGAAGAGCTGGGCAATCTGGACATCACCTCGGTATCGAAGCGCGCCGAGCGCTTGGCCGACGCCCCGGCGGCGGTGTTCGTGATCGGCGCCGACGACCTGCGCCGCTCCGGCGCGACCAGCTTGCGCGAGGCGCTGCGGCTGGCGCCCAATCTCCAGGTGCAGCAGGTGAGCGCGAGCGGCTACACCGTCACCGCGCGCGGCTTCGCCAACAACGACGGCAACAAGCTGCTGGTGCTGATCGACGGGCGCTCGGTCTACAGCCCGCTGTTTTCGGGCGTGTTTTGGGACGCCCAGGACGTGGCGCTGGACGATGTCGAGCGGATCGAGGTGATCAGCGGGCCGGGCGGCACTTTGTGGGGCACCAACGCCGTCAATGGGGTGATCAATGTGATCACCCGTTCGGCGCGCGAGACCCGGGGCGGCTTGCTGACGGCGGGCGCCGGCGGACAGCTCAAGGATGGCGGCGCGCGCTACGGCGCGGCGTTCGGGGACGACGGCGCCTACCGCGTGTACGTCAAGCGTTTCAGCGAAGCCGGCACCGAAGACGCGCGCGGGCTCAAGGTGGGTGACGCCTGGCACAAAAGCCAGATCGGCTTTCGCGCCGACTGGGGCCGCGACCGGGATCGGGTCACGGTCCAGGGCGACGCCTACCGCGCGCGCCAGGGCCAGCCGGCGCCGGGCGCGATATCGGTGACCGGCTACGATCCGGCGCTGGGCGAGATCGCCATCGGCGGCGCCAATCTGCTGGCGCGCTGGAACCGTAGCCTCGACGGGGGCGCCAGCGTCAGCGTGCAAGCCTATTACGACCGCACCGAACGCACGGTGCCGCCCACCTTCGCCGAAACGCTGGACGCCGGCGACATCGAGGCCCAGTATGCGCTCGCGCCCCTGGCCGGCCACGCGCTGGCGCTGGGCGCCCAGTACCACTACACGCAAGACCATTTGACCAACTCCGACTACATCGCGTTTTTGCCGGCCGAGCGGGACCAGGGCGCGTCCAGCCTGTTCGCCCAGGACGAGGTGAGCCTGGCCCCGTCGCTGCGACTGACGCTAGGCCTGCGCCTGGAGCGCAACGCCTATACCGGGCGGGAATGGTTGCCCAACGCGCGCCTGGCCTGGATGACCGGGGCCGACGGTTTGCTGTGGGGCGCCGTCTCGCGCACCGTGCGGGCGCCGTCGCGCCTGGACCGCGACACTTTCGTGCCGGGCGTGCCACCGTACATCGCCGAGGGCGGTCCCAATTTTCAGTCCGAGGTGGCGCGGGTGCTCGAGCTGGGCTACCGGGGTCGCATGGCGGACCGGCTCAGTTATTCGGTCAATTTGTACCGCGCCTGGTATCGCCGACTGCATACCCAGGAGCTGGCCGCGAGCGGCACCCAAGTCTATTTCGGCAACGGCATGCGCGGCGCGACCAGCGGCATCGAGACCTGGGGCAGTTACCAGGCCGGCGCCGACTGGCGCGTGAGCCTGGGGTGGTCGGCCCTGCACGAAAAGCTGGGCTATGAACCGGACAGCATCGACACGGCCGACTCGATCGCCAAGTCGGGCCATGATCCGGCTCACATGGTGACGCTGCGTTCGGCCTGGCAGTTGACGCCCGATGTGGATCTGGACGCCTCGCTGCGGCGGGTGGCCGGGCTGTCGAACCCGGACGTGCCGGCGTACAGCGCGATCGACATGCGGCTCGGCTGGCGCCCGCGACCCGGCTTGGAGCTGTCTTTAAGCGGGCGCAATCTGTTCGGTCCGGGGCATGCCGAATTCACCGACGTCGGCACCCGCAGTCAATTCCAGCGCAGCGTGTTCGCGCGCGTGACCAGCCGTTTTTAGCCGGGTCGCGCGGTTCGTCGCCGGCATCCCGGCGCGCCTCCTGACAGGAATTGACACTGCCCGTCCCTATACTGGCGTTCCTTTCTTGAACCGGAGCCAGCATGAAATTCGCCTCAATTCGCCTTGTCACCGAGCAGTTCGAAGCGCTGCTCGCCTTTTACCAAAAACTATCGGGGCTGGAAGCGGTGCGGCTCGCCGACGGTTTCGCCGAGCTGCGCTTCGAGGGCGCGGTGCTGGCCATCTCTTCCCAGCAGCTGGTGGCGCGATTTAACGCCGGCGCGGCCATCGCGGCGGCCAACCGCTCGGCGATCCTAGAATTCGAAGTGCGCGACGTGGACGCCGTGCGCGATGGCTTGCTTGAGGATGGGGTCGAGATCGCCATGCCGGTCACGCGTATGCCTTGGGGTAATCTATCGCTGTTGGTGCGCGACCCCGATGGCAACTTGGTCAATATCTTTTCACGACCGCTCGCGTGATGTGACCGTCGTGGTGGCCCGGCGGTGGGACGGGCGGGGCGGGGCGGGGCGGGGCAGCCCCCATGTCGCGCCGGTCCCGCCCGAGCGCGCCGCCGCTATCTTTACAAATGTGCGATCTAGGTGCGCCCGGGATCGGACGGCGCCGCGCCTTTGGGCGCGTCGTGGCCCGGACGGTCGTCGGCCCGTTTGCCCGCTTCGCTATGCGGCGGATTGCCGGAACCCTTGCTGCCTTGCTCGTGCTGACGATTGCCGCCATCGGCTCGCTCGGCGTGAACGGCCCGCTCCGGCTGGCGCGCCGCGACCGATTCGGTTTCGCCCGCTTCGCGCCGCACCGCCGGGTCGTTGGCGGGATTGCCGCTGCCCTGGTTGCCGCTGCCGCTCTTGCCGCCGCCCTGGTTGGCGTAGGGATCGCTGTCCGGATGGTAGGCGTCGGTCTTGTCGATGGCGCTGTTACGGCCCTGGTCGCTATGCTGTCCGCCGCCTTGTTGTGTGTCGTGTCTGTCGCTCATGCCATTCTCCTTGTCGCCACGATGGCGTTGCACCGAGCTTAAGGGGCATCGGCGCCGTACGCCATAGGACAAAGTCACGCCTGCGTGTAGGAGCGCGCGGCGGCAAGCTCACCCGAATGGCTGCAAACCGTCGCCCAGCCCCAGCTTGTCGATCAGGCGGCGGGCATCGAACGGCGCCTTGACCTTGACGTCGTTATCGAAGTAACAGTAGACGTCGCGGCTGGCCCGGCGCGGCGCGGCCGCCGTCGAGATCAGCCTGGCGTCGTCGGGCTGGCCGCCGCCGCTCCAGGCGCGGATGCGCTCGGCCCACCGTTCCAGCGCCGGCTCGGTGTAGCCGCCGGCGTACAGTTCGTGTTCGCCATGCAGGCGCAAATACATGAAGTCGGCCGTCACATCCTCGTAATACGGCCATTTGCCGGTGGTGTCGGCCACCACCAGGGCCACCTTGTGACGGCGCAGCATGGCGACGAATTCGGGGGTGACGAAACTGTCGTGGCGCACTTCGATGGCATGGCGCACCGGACGCGCTTCATCGATCTCCAGCGCGCTGCGGCCCGCCATGCGCGGCTCGCAGCGGCGGGCCAGCTCCCGCGCTTGCTCGGTGTCGTGCGGCAACAAGCCGAGGAAATGTTCCAGCAGCTCCGGGTCGAATTGTAAGCTGGGCGGAAATTGCCACAGGAACGGTCCCAGTTTCTCGCGCAGGTTGAACACGCCGGAGGCGAATACGTTGGCCAGCGCGGCGTCGATCTCGCGCAGGCGCAGCACGTGGGTCAGGTAGCGGTTCCCTTTGGTACTGAACACGAAGCCGGGCGGGGTGGCCGCGTACCAGGCGGCGTAGCTGTCCGGTTTTTGCAGCGCGTAGAACGAGCCGTTCAATTCGATGCTGGAGACGGCACGCGAAGCGAATTCGAGCTCGCGCGCTTGCGTCAAGCCCTCGGGATAAAACACGCCGCGCCACGGCGCATAGCGCCAGCCGGACATGCCGATATGTATTTTTCCCAGGTGTTTGCCCATGCCGCGAGTATAGGCAAAGGCCGGCGCGCGCGGCGCCCGGCTGGTCGGCACCACGCGGCCGGCCCGCCGTCGCGCGCCGTATCGTGTCAATCCGGCTTGGGCAAGACGCCGCGCACGGTCACCTGATCGGCGAAGCGTTCGCCGATCGGTCTGTGGCTGACCGGGTCAGGATGGAGCGCATCGGGAAGGGGGGCGCGTTGTCCTCGGGGCCGTACAGCGCGCGACCATCCCGATCATAGAGCTTGGCGTCGGTTTTCGCCCGCTCTCGCACGAGCGTTGCGAACTGTACGCGGATGACGAGAACGGCGTCGAGGCCATCCATGCTGCGGTTCAAAGAGGTCTGCGCCTCGGGCAGGCCGTGGCTGAAGCTGCCCAAGAGTTCCAGCGTGGAAAAGCGTCTGCAGGCGGTCGAAATTGTTGAAGCGCGAATAGCATGCCGATCCGTATTTCCCTTGCGGCCGCTACAATGCTGCCGACTCGGCCATCGTGGCGCGAGCGGCTTGACGAGGGGGAATGCGATGGCGGCGGTGCGGGCGATTTTATGGGACAACGATGGCGTGTTGGTAGACACCGAACGGCTGTTTTATGAAGCCAACCGGCACATGCTGGCGGGCCAGGGCATCACGCTGAGCGAGCGGGACTTTTTCAATTGGTATTTGCTGCACAACTGCGGCGCCTGGCATGTGCTGAGGGGCCGGGGCGCCGACCGGGACCGGATCGACGCGCTACGGACCGAGCGCGATCAGCTCTATACCGATTTATTGGCCGCCGCCGGCGACACCGCCATCCCGGGCATGCCCGCGCTGCTGGCCGATCTGGCGCCGCGCGTGCCGATGGGCATTGTCACCAGCGCGCGCCGGGTCCATTTCGACGCGATTCATGCCGGGCTGGGTTTGCTGCCCCACTTCCGCTTCGTGCTGACCAGTGACATGTACGGCCGCAGCAAGCCGTCGCCGGAACCGTATCTGCTCGGGCTCGATACCCTGGGCGTGCCGGCAGAACAGTGCCTGGTGGTCGAGGATTCGCCGCGCGGTTTGCAAGCGGCCAGGGCGGCGGGCATCCGCTGCATCGTCCTGCGCAACAGCATGAGCATGGATTTCCCTTTCGAGGGCGCCCATTGTGTTGTTGATACGGTACAGTCGCTGCGTGAGGCGATTGACGGCTTGCTCTGAACACGCTGGCAAGGGCGATCTTGTCATTCTGTTCAACCGATTGCAACAAAACCAATTTATTTACAGAAATATTTCAGACCTGTATGATGCGTGCCGTGATGGCAAAGAGCGGAAACCCGCCACGATCCATAGCACATCACATTCTTTCTAACAGGGGAAATATGAAACGTATCGCCTCCGGCCTTGTGGCCGGTTTTTTTGTACTGGCCGCGAGTGGTTGCTCGACCACCGCGCCCGCTTATCCGGTCTCCATCGAGAACGTCGAATTGCTGAAAATGGCCGGCGATTTCAAAGCCCGGGTCGGCACATTCGGCGCGGCCCAGGTGGCCGCCAACGCCAATCCCATCTCGCTGCGCGGCACGGCCATGCGTTCGCCGTACGGCAATTCGTATGGCGACTATGTGGCCGAGGCGATCAAGCAGGAATTGATGTTGGCGCAAAAGCTGGCGCCGGCCGCCGGGGTGGAAATCAGCGGCGAAATGCTGAAAAACGATATCGACGCCGCCATCGGCACCGGTCGTGGCAACGCGCAGGTGCGCTTCGTGGTCAAGCAGGGCGGTCAGGTTCGGTTCGACAAGGTCAAATCAACCGAGCAGCAATGGGAATCCTCGTTCGCCGGCATGGTGGCGCTGCCGCGCGCCATGCAGGAATACGGCTTGATGATCCAGAAGCTGCTGGCGTCGCTGTACAGCGACCCGGACTTCGTCAAGGCCGTCAAATAAATCCGCCCCGCCCATCACGCACCCACACATCGGAATCATCATGAAATTGTATACATTAGCCGCCACCTTGTTCGCAGCGCTTGCCCTGGTCGGCTGCGCCCATCCCATCGTCATCACGCCGAACGCCACCAAATTGATGGCGCGCGACGCCGCCGCGCCGCCGAAAGTCAAAGCCAAGGTCGCCTATTACATCAGCGAGACCGCGCGCGCGCAGGAAGTGACCACCGCCGGCGGCGGCGGCGACAAGGTCACCTCGGTGCCGTACCGCGACCTCGATAGCAGCTTGTACATCATGCTCGGCAATGTGTTCGACGGCGTGACCCGCTTGAAAACGCTGGATGACAAAGAAGCCCTGCGTAGCGCCAACATCGCTTACATCATCACCCCCGAGTTGACGGTTTCGTCCTCTTCGTCGAGCGCGTTTACCTGGCCGCCGACCGACTTTGGCGTCGACTTGACGTGCAAGGTGAGCGACGTGTTGGGCAATGTGATCGACAGCCCGAAGGTGGTCGGCGCCGGCCATGCCGAGTTTAGCGAGTTCAAAAGCGACTTTGCCTTGTCGAGCAAGCGCGCCAGCGAAGACGCCTTGCTGAAAATGCAGGCCAAGCTGATCGAAATGAATTTGCCGGGTATGTAGACACCCGTCGGGCACCGCGCGCCGGCCGCGCGGCCCGCCGCCGCTGCGGTCGGCGGCGTCCCGTCCGTCGAGGGCCGCGGTCGCGCGACCGCGCATGCCGGCCACCTCGCCGCGCCGCCCCGGCGGCCAATCGACTATCCCCAGCCCAAGATAAAGACCGGCCCCGACCCGGTATGTGTTACCCTGGCTCAAGCATAGCGTCAGCGCCCCCTCCTCACCGCCGTTTCACCCGAGAAGTCGAACTCCCCCCATGTCCAGTTTGCATGACCCCCGCCAGAATCATCTTTTGGCCGCGCTGCTCGACGCCGAATTCGACCGTCTGTCGCCGCACCTGGAATTGATCGCCATGCCCCTGGGCGAGGTGCTCTACGAGTCGGGCGCCAAGACCGCGCACGTGTATTTCCCCACCACCTCCATCGTTTCGCTCCACTATTTGCTGGAAAACGGCGGCTCGTCCGAGATCGCCGGGGTGGGCAACGAGGGCGTTCTCGGCATTTCCGTGTTCATGGGCGGCGACAGCACGCCCAGCCGCGCGGTGGTGCAGACCGGCGGCTTCGGCTACCGCCTCAAGGCCCACCTCTTGATGGAGGAATTCAACCGGGCCGGCCCGGTGCTGCGCTTGCTGTTGCGCTACACCCAGGCCTTGTTGACGCAAATGTCGCAAACCGCCGTGTGCAACCGCCATCACACCGTGCTGCAACAATTGTGCCGCTGGCTGCTGTTGACCCTGGACCGCTTGCCCGGCAGCGAGCTGACCATGACCCAGGAATTGATCGCCGGCATGCTCGGAGTGCGCCGCGAAGGCGTCACCGAGGCCGCCGGCAAGTTGCAAAGCTTGGGCTACATCAGTTACCGGCGCGGCCACATCTCGGTCTTGAACCGGGTCGGCCTGGAAGACGATGTGTGCGAATGCTATGGCGTGGTCAAGAAGGAATTCGCCCGCCTGTTGTCGGACGTGCGCCAGCGCGCGCCGTCGTGACACGCCCCCGCGCAGCGCCCCGCGCCGCAACCTGTTTCCTTCTCTCCGGTCCCGCCATCCTATGTTAAAAAAAATCACGGTCGAGCATCTGCTGCTGACCGGTTTTCTGCTCACCCTGGCGCTGTTGACGCGCGTGGGCCTGGTCGCGCTGAGCGAGCCGACCCAGTCCGGCGCCGCCTTCTGGACCACGGCCGCCGGCGTGTCCTTCGTGCTGGCCTTCCTGTGCCTGCTGTATTGGCAAGTGCGGGCCTTGCTGCGGGCCGGCGCCGAGTCCTCGATCGCCGAGGCGCCGCGCCCGCTGCTCAAGGCCGGCGCGCTGCAAGACGCCATCTTCAACAGCGCCAACTTTTCCTGCATCGCCACCGACGCCCAGGGCGTGATCCAGATCTTCAACGTCGGCGCCGAACGCATGCTCGGCTATCTGGCCGACGAGGTGGTCGACAAGATCACGCCGGCCGGCATCTCCGACGCGCAGGAAGTGGTGGCCCGCGCGGCCGCCCTCAGCATCGAGCTCGATACCCCGATCACGCCCGGTTTCGAGGCGCTGGTGTTCAAGGCTTCGCGCGGCATCGAGGATATCTACGAGCTGACCTACATCCGCAAGGACGGCAGCCGCTTCCCCGCCATGGTCTCGGTCACCGCCCTGCGCGACGCCGGCGAGGGCGTGATCGGCTATCTGCTGATCGGCACCGACAACACGGTGCGCAAACAGGCCGAGGCCGAACAAGCGCTGCTCGACCAGCGCCTGCGCGACCAGCAGTTTTATACCCGCTCGCTGATCGAATCGAATATCGACGCCTTGATGACGACCGACCCGCGCGGCATCATCAGCGACGTCAATCAGCAGATGGAGGCGCTGACCGGGCGCACCCGCGACGAATTGATCGGCGCGCCATTCAAGAATTACTTCACCGAGCCGGAACGGGCCGAGGCGGGCATCAAGCGCGTGCTGGCCGAGGGCAAAGTGACCAATTACGAGTTGACCGCCCAGGCCAGGGACGGCCGCCAGACGGTGGTGTCGTATAACGCCACCACCTTCCATGACCGCGACCGCAAGCTGCAAGGGGTGTTCGCGGCGGCGCGCGATGTCACTGAGCGCAAACAGATCGAGCACGCGCTCCAGGAAAACAACGTCGAGTTGGAAAGCGCGCGCGCGGCGGCCGAGAAAGCCAATCTGGCCAAGTCGGAATTCTTGTCCAGCATGAGCCATGAATTGCGCACCCCGCTCAACGCGGTGCTCGGCTTCGCCCAGTTGATGGCGTCCGAACGGCCCGCGCCCACACTGCCGCAACAGCGCTCAATCGACCAGATTTTGAAGGCCGGCTGGTATCTGCTTCGGCTGATCAACGAGGTGCTCGACCTGGCCATGATCGAGTCGGGCAAGGTGATGCTGTCGCAAGAGTCGATGTCGCTGTCGGACGTGCTGCAAGACTGCCAAGCCATGATACAGCCGCAGGCGCAAAAGCGCGGCATCCAAATGAGCTTCCCCCTGTCCGACGAGCTGTTTTACGTGCACGCCGACCGCACCCGGGTCAAGCAGGTGATGATCAATCTGCTGTCGAACGCGATCAAATACAACCAGAACGGCGGCACCGTGATCGTCGAGTGCCACCTGAGCGGCGAGAACCGGGTGCGTTTCAGCGTGCGCGACACCGGCGCCGGTATGACGCCGGAGCAGTTGGCCCAGCTGTTCCAGCCCTTCAACCGCCTGGGCCAGGAAAGCGGCGGAGAGGAGGGCACCGGTATCGGCCTGGTGGTGACGCGCCAATTGGTCGAATTGATGGGCGGCGCGATCGGGGTCGAAAGCATCGTCGGCACCGGCACCATTTTCTGGGTCGAACTGGTTGCCTCGAGCGCGCCGCAACTCGAATTCGGCGCCGATCTGCCGCCAGCCTTGTCCGGCTCGGACGCGGGGCAGCCCGAGCCGCGCCGCACCTTGCTGTATGTGGAAGACAATCCGGCCAATCTGAGTTTGGTCGAACAATTGATCGCCCGCCGCAGCGACTTGAAGCTGCTCACCGCGATCGACGGTTATCAGGGCGTGCAACTGGCGCGCGCCTACCAGCCCGATATCATCCTGATGGATATCAACCTGCCCGGCATCAGCGGTTTCGGCGCGCTCAGGCTGCTGCGCGACGATCCGGTCACCGCCCATATCCCCGTCATCGCGCTGTCGGCCAACGCGGTGCCGCGCGATATCGAGAAGGGCATCGAGGCTGGATTTTTCCGCTACCTGACCAAGCCGATCAAGGTGATCGAATTCATGGACGCGCTTGACGTCACGCTGCGTTACGCGGCCCAGAATGCGCTGGCGCCGGACGCGCCGCCATGATCATCGCCAGCCAATTCGCAGTACATCACCAATTTTGGGAATTCCGTCATGCTTGAAGCTTCCGCGATTTTAAATGCCAGCATTCTGATCGTCGACGATCAGGAAGCGAACGTCATGCTGCTCGAGCAGATGCTGCACAATGCGGGGTACACGCGCATCACCAGCACCATGGACCCGCGCGCGGTGTGCGCCCTGCACCGCGCGCAGCGCTTCGACCTGATTCTGCTCGACTTGCAGATGCCGGAGATGGACGGTTTCGAAGTGATCGAGGCGCTCAAGGAAATCGAGGCCGACGCCTATCTGCCGGTGCTGGTGATCACGGCCCAGCCCAATCACAAACTGCGCGCCCTGCAAGCCGGCGCGCGCGATTTCGTCAGCAAACCGTTCGACCTGCTCGAGGTGCAAACCCGCATCCGCAACATGCTCGAGGTGCGGCTGCTGTACCAAAAGCTGGACCATTACAATCAGCAGCTCGAGCACACGGTGCTCGAGCGCACCGCCGCGCTGCGCGAGAGCGAGGCGCGCTTCCAACGCTTCACCGAGCTGGCCTCGGACTGGTACTGGGAACAGGACGCCGAGGGCCGCTTGACCAAGCACGCCGGTCCCGTGTTCGAGATGTTGGGCATCGGCGCCGACGGCGCCCGGCCCGCGCTCGCCGACACCGGAACGGCCGACAACGCCGCCGGCCGCGCCCGGCTCGACGCCTACATCGCCAGCCGCCAGCCGTTTCTCGACTTCGTCTATAGCCGGCCGGACGGCCATGGCGGCATCCAGCATCTGCAAGTGAGCGGCGAGCCGATGTTCGACCGCGCCAGCCGCTTCATCGGCTACCGCGGCATCGGCATGGATATCAGCGCCCGCATGGTGCCCAATCTGGAGCAGTTGCGCTTTCGCGCCGCCGGCGACGCCATCGCCCAGGGCATTTGCCTGATCGAGCGGGCCGGCATGCGCGTGGTCGATGTGAACGCGGCCGCCTGCCGCCTGTGGGGACGCGACCGCCGGCAATTGTTGAACGCCGCGCCGCCCGAGCTGGGTCTGGGCGAGGGCGAGGCCCTGGCCGCGCTGTTCGCCGCGCTGTCGCCGCAGGGGCAGCCGCAACGCCAAACGCTGGCGCTGCGCCGGGCCGATGGCTCGGCCTTGGCGGCCACCGTCGATTGGCATATCCTCCAGCAAGCCGATGCCGGCCTGGTGTGCGCCATCGTCAGCGCGGACTGACGCCGGCGCGGGCCGTCGCGGGCCGGCCGGGGTCGCGGGATCAAGCGCGAGGGTGGTTCGTGAAGTCGGCCGCGCGAGACGATTCAAGCTCCGGCGCGACCGATATCGGCAGGCCTCAAGCTTCCGACGGAATCCGCACCCATCCCTCCATCAGCACGCGCGCGCTGCGGCTCATGCTCGCCTTGCCGACGCGCCAGGCGCCGTCGACCAGCAGCGCCTGGGCGCCGACCCGCAAGGTGCCGGACGGATGGCCGAAGCGCACCGCCTCGCGGGCGCCGCCGCCGGCCGCCAGGTTGACCAGGGTGCCGGGGATGGCGGCGGCGGTGCCGATGGCCACCGCCGCCGTCCCCATCATGGCGTGGTGCAGCTTGCCCATCGAGAGGGCGCGCACCAGCAGGTCGATGTCGGCCGCCGCCACCGGCTTGCCGCTCGACGCAACGTAGTCGCGCGGCGCGCCGACGAAGGCGATCTTGGGGGTGTGCTGGCGCCGCGCCGCGTCATCGACGCCGCCGATCAAGCCCATGGCGACGGCGCCGTGGGCGCGGATGGTTTCGAATTTTGTCAGCGCGGCCGGGTCGTCGTTGATGGCCTCTTGCGGCTCCGCGCCGGTGTAGCCCAGCGCCGCCGCGTTCAGGAAGATGGTGGGGATGCCGGCGTTGATCATGGTGACCTCGAACGATCCGACCCCTGGCACCTCCAGCGTATCGACCACGTTCCCGGTCGGGAACATGGCGCCGCCAGCGCCATCCTCGTCGGCGGCCGGGTCGAGAAAGTCGAGCCGCACCTCGGCCGCCGGGAAGGTGACGCCATCGAGTTCGAAGTCGCCGGTTTCCTGCACCGCGCCGTTTGTCATTGGCACGTGGGCGACGATGGTCTTGCCGATGTTGGCTTGCCAGATGCGCACCGTGGCGACGCCGTCGCGCGGCACCCGGGCCGGGTCCAGCAAGCCGGCGCCGATGGCGAAACCGCCGACGGCGGCAGACAGGTTGCCGCAGTTGCCGCTCCAGTCCACAAAAGCGCCGCCGATGGCGACCTGGCCGAACAGATAGTCGACGTCGTGGCCCTCACGCGTGCTGGCCGACACGATGACCGTCTTGCTGGTGCTCGACGTCGCCCCGCCCATGCCGTCGATCTGTTTGCCATACGGGTCGGGGCTGCCGATCACGCGCAGCAGCAGCGCGTCGCGCGCGGGGCCGGGCGCCTGGGCCGCCGGCGGCAGGTCCTGCAAGCGGAAAAACACACCCTTGCTGGTGCCGCCCCGCATATAGGTGGCGGCGATTTTGAGTTGTGGCGCGTATGCCATGATGGTTCCTTTTATGGTCGGGCGGCCGGGCCGGGCGCCGTGGCGGTGGCGGCCAGGAAGTCTTGCGCGAAGCGCTGCAGCACGCCGCCGGCGTCGTAGATCGATACTTCCTCGGCCGTGTCGAGCCGGCAGATCACCGGCACCGCCAGCGTCTCGCCGTGCTTGCGGTGGATGCGCAGCGTGAGGGTGGCGCGCGGCGTGCGCTCGCCCGTCACGTCGAAGGTTTCGCTGCCGTCGATGCCCAGCGTGAGGCGGTTGGTGCCCGGCTCGAACTCCAGCGGCAGCACGCCCATGCCCACCAGGTTGGTGCGGTGGATGCGTTCGAAACCCTCGGCCACGATGGCTTCCACGCCGGCCAGCCGCACCCCTTTCGCGGCCCAGTCGCGCGAGGAACCCTGGCCGTAATCGGCGCCGGCGATGACGATCAGCGGCTGCTTGCGCTCCATGTAGATTTCGATGGCTTCCCACATGCGGCTGATCACGCCATCGGGCTCGATGCGGGTGAGCGAGCCGGCTGTGACCTTGCCGTTTTCGCGCACCATTTCATTTTTCAGCGTCGGGTTGGCGAAGGTGGCGCGCTGCGCCGTCAGGTGGTCGCCGCGGTGGGTGGCGTAGGAATTGAAGTCTTCTTCCGGCACGCCCATTTTCGCCAGGTAGGCGCCGGCCGCGCTGTCGAGCATGATGGCGTTCGACGGCGACAGGTGGTCGGTGGTGATATTGTCGCCGAGGACGGCGAGCGGGCGCATGCCGCGCAGCGGACGGGCGCCGGCCAGCGCGCCTTCCCAGTACGGCGGGCGGCGGATGTAGGTGGTGTGCGGGCGCCAGTCGTACAGCGGGCTGACCTTGATGCCGTCGTCCTGGCGCGCGGCGAACATCGGCGTGTAGACCTTGCGGAACTGCTCCGGCTTGACGCTGGCGGCGACGATGGCGTCGATTTCGGCGTCGTCCGGCCAGATATCCTGGAGCGTGACGGCGCGTCCGTCGGCGCTCACGCCGAGAATATCCTTTTCGATGTCGAAGCGGATGCTGCCGGCGATGGCGTAGGCCACCACCAGCGGCGGCGAGGCCAGGAAGGCTTGGCTGGCGTAAGGGTGGATGCGGCCGTCGAAGTTGCGGTTGCCGGACAAAACGGCGGTGGCGTACAGCTTGCGCTCCACCACTTCGCGCTGGATCGCGGGATCGAGCGCGCCGGACATGCCGTTGCAGGAAGTGCAGGCGTAAGCGACCACGCCAAACCCCAGCCGTTCGAGTTCCGCCAGCAGGCCGGCGTCTTCCAGATACAGGGTGACGGTTTTCGAGCCGGGCGCCAACGAGCTTTTCACCCACGGCTTGCGGGTCAGCCCGAGGCGGTTGGCGTTGCGCGCCAGCAGGCCGGCGGCGATCATATTGCGCGGATTGTTGGTGTTGGTGCAGCTGGTGATGGCGGCGATGATGACCGCGCCGTCCGGCATGGCGCCCGGCGCGGTCTCGGCCTCGGCGGCGCGGGCGATGCCGCGCGCGGCCAATTCCGAGGTCGGCACGCGCGTGTGCGGGTTGGACGGGCCGGCGATGTTACGCACCACGCTGGAGAGGTCGAAGCGCAGCACGCGTTCATACCGCGCGTCGGCCAGGCTGTCGGCCCACAGGCCGGTGTGTTTCGCGTACAGCTCGACCAGCCGCACCAGCGCCTCGTCGCGGCCGGTGAGGCGCAAATAAGCGATGGTCTGCTGGTCGATATAAAACATGGCGGCCGTGGCGCCGAATTCGGGCGCCATGTTGGCGATGGTTGCGCGGTCACCCAGCGTGAGATGGGTGGCGCCGGCGCCGAAAAATTCGAGGTAGGCCGACACCACTTTTTGCTGGCGCAGGAATTCGGTCAGGGCCAGCACGATGTCGGTGGCGGTGATACCCGCTTGCGGCTTGCCGCCGAGTTCCACGCCGATGATCTCGGGCAGGCGCATCCACGAGGCGCGGCCCAGCATCACGCTTTCCGCTTCCAGGCCGCCGACGCCGATGGCCAGCACGCCCAGCGCGTCGACCATCGGCGTGTGCGAGTCGGTGCCGACCAGCGTGTCCGGGAAGGCCACCCCGTCCTGCACCTGGACCACGGGCGACATGCGTTCCAGGTTGATCTGGTGCAGGATGCCGTTCCCCGGCGGGATCACGTCGACATTTTTAAACGCTTTTTTGGTCCAGTTGATGAAGTCGAAACGGTCTTCGTTACGGCGTTCTTCGATGGCGCGGTTTTTATCGAAGGCGTGCTTGTCGTCGCCGCCCGCTTCCACGGCCAGCGAGTGGTCCACCACCAGCTGGGTCGGCACCACGGGATTGACCAGCGACGGGTCGCCGCCTTGCAGGGCGATGGCGTCGCGCAGGCCGGCCAAATCGACCAGCGCCGTTTGGCCGAGGATGTCGTGGCACACCACGCGCGCCGGAAACCACGGGAAATCGAGGTCGCTGCGACGCTCGATGAACTGGCGCAGCGAGGCGGCCAGGGTGGCCGGGTCGCAGCGGCGCACCAGATTTTCGGCCAGCACGCGCGAGGTGTAGGGCAGCTTGGCGTAGGCGCCGGGTTCGATCGCGTCGACGGCTTCCCGCGTGTCGAAAAAATCGTAGGCGGTGCCGGGCAGCGGCTTGCGGTGTGCGGTGTTGAGGGTCGGGTTCATGGCGCGCCTCAGGTGCGGTCGGCGAGAGCGATGAAAGGCAGGTCGTCCGGCCCGACATAGTTGGCGCTGGGGCGGATGATCTTGTTGTCGATGCGCTGCTCGATGATGTGGGCGGCCCAGCCGGAGGTGCGCGCGATGACGAACAGCGGCGTGAACATGGCCGTCGGCACTCCCATCATGTGATACGACACGGCGGAGAACCAGTCCAGATTGGGGAACATCTTTTTCGCGTCCCACATCACCGTTTCCAGGCGCTCGGCGATATCGAACATCTTGGTGCTGCCGGCCTGCTCGGAGAGCGCGCGCGCCACTTCCTTGATCACCACGTTGCGCGGATCGGAAATCGTGTAGACCGGGTGGCCGAAACCGATCACCACTTCCTTGTTCTCGACGCGGCGGCGGATGTCGGCTTCGGCTTCGTCGGGGTTGGCGTAGCGCTTCTGGATGTCGAAGGCGAATTCGTTGGCGCCGCCGTGTTTCGGGCCGCGCAGCGCGCCGATGGCGCCGGTGATGGCGGAGTAAATGTCCGAGCCGGTGCCGGCGATGACGCGGCTGGTGAAGGTGGAGGCGTTGAATTCGTGTTCGGCGTACAGGTTCAGCGAGACATGCATGGCTTTCTCCCATTCGGCCGGCGGCTTGAAGCCGTGCAGCAGATGCAGGAAATGCGCGCCGATGGAGCTGTCGTCCGTCTCCACCTCGATGCGTTTGCCGTTGTGGCTGTAGTGATACCAGTACAGCAGCATCGAGCCGCCGCAGGCCATCAGGCGGTCGGCGATGTCGCGCGCGCCGGGCAGATTGTGATCGTCCTTTTCCGGCAGCACGCAACCGAGCACGGAGACGCCGGTGCGCATCACGTCCATCGGGTGGGCGTGCGCCGGCAGCGCCTCCAGCGCCAGTTTCACCGCTTGCGGCAGGCCGCGCAGGGACCGGAGTTTGGCTTTGTAGCCGCGCAGTTCCGCCTCGGCCGGCAGTTTGCCGTGCACCAGCAGGTAGGCGATTTCCTCGAATTCGCAGGTGCCGGCCAGGTCGAGAATGTCGTAGCCGCGATAATGCAGGTCGTTGCCGGTTTTGCCGACCGAGCAGAGCGCCGTGTTACCGGCGGTGACGCCGGACAGGGCGACGGATTTTTTGGGCTTGAAGCCGGATGGTGCGGTGTTCATGGCGTCTCCGATGTTCATTTTTTTTGTGCGGCGAACAGCGCGTCGAGGTGCTGTTCGAAGCGATGGTAGTTGATGCGGTCGTACAGTTCCATGCGGGTTTGCATGGTGTCGACCACATTGGCCTGGGTGCCGTCGCGGCGGATCGCCTGGAACACGTTTTCGGCGGCCTTGTTCATGGCGCGGAAGGCGGACAGCGGATACAGCACCAGCCCCACGTCGGCGCCGCGCAACTGCTCCACGGTGAACAGCGGCGTGGCGCCGAATTCGGTGATGTTGGCCAGGATGGGCACCCCGACCGCCTTCGCGAAGCGGGCGTACATGGCCAGGTCCGTGATCGCTTCGGGGAAGACCATGTCGGCGCCCGCTTCCACGCAGGCGACGGCACGCTCGATGGCGGCGTCCAGGCCCTCCACGGCCAGCGCGTCGGTGCGGGCCATGATGACGAAGTCGTCGTCCGTGCGCGCATCGACGGCCGCCTTGATGCGGTCCACCATTTCCTGCTTGCTCACGATTTCCTTGCCGGGCCGGTGGCCGCAGCGTTTGGCGCCCACCTGGTCCTCGATGTGCAGGGCGGCGGCGCCGGCCTTGATCATCGACTTGACGCTGCGGGCGACGTTGAAGGCGGACGCGCCGAAGCCGGTGTCGGCATCGACCAGCAACGGCAGGTCGCACACGTCGGTGATGCGGCGCACATCGGTGAGCACGTCGTCCAGATTGGAGATGCCCAGGTCCGGCAAGCCCAGCGAGCCGGCCGCGACGCCGCCGCCGGACAGGTAAATGGCCCGGAAGCCGGCCCGTTTCGCCAGCAGCGCGTGGTTGGCGTTGATGGTGCCGATCACTTGCAGCGGCGTTTCTTCGGCGACGGCCTTGCGGAAGGCGGCGCCCGGTGACTGCTGACTCATAAATGCCTTTTATTAAGGGGCTACATTGGAAGTGGAAATCTTGCTGCCCAGTTCACTGCAAGCGCTGTGCCAGCCATTCAGGCTGCTTGACCCGGGTTGAAAGCTGTCTGAATTCAAACACTTAACGCCAGGACGCGCAATGAGCGCTTTTTTATTGTTTCATATATCGATCCGAATTGTTTCAAAAAATTTCAATATGAAACAAGCGTATCAATGCGGGATTTGTCGATTGGTCCGCTGAAGCCAGCGCACCGGACGGCGAGGGCGTGGCTTGCTATTTTTTGGCCCGCCACCTATACTGACCCAGTAGCATGCTTTAGGTATTCGCAAGGTTTTTTGCGAATTGAAATGGGAAGTCGGTGCGTTTTTTTAGCAAAAAGCCAAGCCGACGCTGCCCCCGCAACGGTGATCGAGTAAAAAGTTTGCAGTAGGCCACTGTGCGAGGCATGGGAAGGCGCAAACTTGGGCGTGACCGATGGTCATGACACTCGTCAGCCCGGAGACCAGCCTGAAGCGTATTTAAGCGTTTGTATCGCGGAGGGCGATTCAGGTGGATTGCTGCGCTGCGCACCCATCCTTTTTCTTCCCGTACAAGCTTTTCTTCACGCATGGCGCGTCGCGCCGCATCCGGGCTTGTCCCCTGCGCCGACCGGTTGCGACCATGCATACTTGTAAGGAAGAGCCTCATATGTCATCCCTCCCTGGTGTTATCAATCCTGTTATCGACGGCGTCGACGCCCAACCCGCTTCAACCGTCTGGAAAGACAAGATCCTGCCATCCCTGCTGGCCAGCGCGCTCGGTCTGGTGCTGCTGTACGGTGCCGCTTTCTCCAGTATGGAAGCGCTGCACAACGCGGCCCACGACGGCCGCCACTCGGCGGGCTTTCCGTGCCATTGAGTCGCAGCGCCGGCGCCCTGAACACGGGCGTGTTTAACCGTATCGTCCGCACCGCCGCCTGGTCCGGCATCCTGGCCGGCTTGTTGCTGACGGCGGTGCAGCAAGTGCAGGTGAGCGGCATTATTTTGCAAGCAGAGGTGTATGAGGACGCCGCCGCCGTCAAGGCCGCGTCGTCCGTGACGCCGGCGCCGCTCGCGCCGCCGGTCATGCCGGCCGACAGCGCGCCGGTGGCCGATGCGCCGGGCACGGCGCCCCATTCACATGCGGCGCCGAAAGCGCGGTCCGCACCCGCGTTGGCCGCCCCGGCGGTGGCCCACGAACACGCCGACGGCGCGGCGGCCACGGCCCACGCCGCCGATGCGCCTTTACACGATCACGTGGGCGCGGCCGCACCGCATGAACACACCGTCACGGATGGCGCCGGGCACACGCACGAACATGGCGGCTGGCAGCCCGAAAACGGCGTCGAGCGCACCTTCTTCACCGTGTTGGCGAACATGAGCATGGCGGTCGCTTTCGGCCTGCTGCTGGCGGCCGGGTTTTGCCTGCGCGGCGCGCCGATGAGCTGGCGCGCCGGCCTGGCCTGGGGCGCGGCCGGTTATGCCGTGTTTTTCCTGGCGCCGTCGCTCGGCTTGCCGCCCGAGGTACCCGGCACCTTGGCCGCGCCGCTGGCCGCGCGCCAGATCTGGTGGCTGATGACCGCGGTGAGCACCGCCAGCGCGCTGGCCATGCTGACCCACAGCCGCAACTGGGCGATCCGCATCGCCGGCGTGGCCTTGCTGGCGGCGCCGCATGTGATCGGCGCGCCGCAAGCGCTGGAACACGGCGGCGCCGCGCCGGCCGAACTGGCGCGCGCCTTCATCTACGCCACCGCCATCGCCAACGCCGTGTTCTGGCTGGCGCTGGGCGGGCTGGCTGGCTGGTTCTACAAAAAATACGACTGACACCATGCGCACTCACGACCGGCACGTACTGATGTGCGTCGGCCCGCGCTGCACCGAAAATGGGGTGCAGGCGCAGGCCGTCTTCGAATTCATGGGCGATTTGATCGACGCCCGTCCCGAGCTGCGCATCAAACGCACCCGCACCCATTGCATGGTGGCGTGCCGCAACCGGGGGCCGATCGTGGTGGTCTACCCGGAAGGCACCTGGTACCGTGGCGTCGACCAGGAAGCGGTGCGGCGCATCGTCGAGCAGCATCTGGTCGATGGCCAGGAAGTCACCGATTTGATTTTTCATCGCCTCGCAGAAGGCGATACTTGCGCCGCCGATAATGACCCTACCTGATACCCGTAACACCGGCGCCGACATCGCGCTGCTGACCCATGCCTCGAACGATCTGACTGTCCTCCACAGCGCGCTGGCCCAGCTGCCGCCGGAATTCGGCCCGGTGGCCGGAGTCAATCTGCAATCGCTGGAAAACGAGGCGCAAACGACGGCGCTGCTGGCGGGCGAACTGGCCGGTGTCCGGGTCGTCATCCTGCGCGTGTTGGGTCGGCTGGGCGGGGTGCCCGGCTTCGCCGAATTGGTGGCGCAAGCCCGCCGCCAAGGCCGCCACTTGATCGCCATCAGCGGCACCGGCGAGCCCGATCCCGAACTGGCGGCTGTGTCGACCGTGCCGCCCGACGTGCTGCAACAGGCGCTGGCCTATTTCCAGGCCGGCGGCAGCACCAACCTGGCGCAGTTGCTGCGCTACGTTTCCGACCGCCTGCTGCTGACCGGCTTCGGTTGCGAGCCGGCGCAAGCCTTGCCCGAACATGGCGTGTACCACCCCGATCTGGCGCAGGGCGCCGACATCGAGGACTGGCTGGCGCTGCGCGCGCCCGAGCGGCCCAGCGTCGGCATCGTGTTTTACCGCGCCCATTGGATGAGCGGGAACACCCGCTTCGTCGACGCGCTGCTGTCCGCCCTGGAACAGCGCGGCATGAATGTGCTGCCCGTTTTTACGTCCTCGCTGCGGGCGGCCGGCGCCGGCGGTTTGCCGCAGGCGCTCAGCTATTTTAGTGGCGCGCATGGCGCTCATGTCGATGTGCTGATTAATACCACCTCGTTTGCCATGGGCGAAATCACGCCGGGCGGGCCGACGCCGGCCGGCTGGTCGGTCGGGGTGCTGGAGCAGCTGGGCGTGCCGGTGCTGCAAGCGGTCACCAGCGGCATGACCATGGCCCAGTGGCGCCAGTCGACGCGCGGCCTCAATCCGCTCGACGCCGCCATGAACGTGGTGCTGCCCGAATTCGACGGGCGCATCATCACGGTGCCGATCTCGTTCAAAACACGCGCCGCCGGCCTGCCCAGCGAAACGGTGGAATACGAGCCGCTGGCCGACCGGGTGGCGCGGGTGGCCGGCATCGCGGCCCGCTTCGCGCGCCTCAAGCACGTGCCGAACGCCGACAAGCGGGTCGCCTTCATCTTCACCAATTCGAACAGCAAGGCTTCGCAGATCGGCAACGCGGTCGGGCTGGACGCGCCGGCCTCGCTGATGCGCATCCTGGAGGCGATGGCCGGCGCCGGCTACCGGCTCGACCAGCTGCCGGCCGACGGCACCGCCCTGATCCACGCGCTGGTGCAACGCTGCTCGTACGACAATACCTGGCTCACCGCCGAGCAGCTCGGCCAGGCGGCCGGCCGCGTGCCGCAGGCGCGCTACGCGCAGTGGTTCGCCGATCTGCCGCAAGAGATGCAGGACAAGATGACGGCCCAATGGGGCGCCGCGCCGGGGGAAGCGTATTTTCACGACGGCCACCTGGCGCTGGCCGGACTGGAGCTGGGCAACGCCTTCGTGGCCTTGCAGCCGCCGCGTGGCTACGGCATGGACCCGGACGCGATCTACCATCAGCCCGATCTGCCGCCGACCCACCATTACTACGCGCTGTACCGCTGGCTGCGCGACGAATGGCGCGCCGACGCGATCGTCCACGTCGGCAAGCACGGTACCCTGGAATGGCTGCCGGGGAAGGGCGTCGGCCTGTCCGACACCTGCTTCCCGGACGCGCTGCTGGGTGATTTGCCGCTGTTTTACCCGTTCATCATTAACGATCCGGGCGAGGGCTCGCAAGCCAAACGGCGCGCCCACGCGGTGGTGATCGACCATTTGACGCCGCCGATGACCACGGCCGACACCTACGGCGCGCTGGCCCAGTTGACGCAGCTGGTGGACGAGTATTATCAGGTCGAGGTGCTGGACCCCGCCAAGCTGCCGCTCTTGCAGCAGCAGATTTGGGAGCTGGTGAAACAGACCAATCTGGACGCCGATTTGCAGGCCCGGCTGCTGCACCACGATCATGATCACGACCATGAGCATGGCCACGATCACGGCGCGCACGGCCATCATGACCACGGCCACGATCATGGCCACGACCACCACCACGATCATGATCATGACCATGACGCAGAGCTGCCGGCGGCGCTCAGCACCATGGACGGCGCCGCCGTGGCCCATTTGATCGAGGATCTGGACGGCTACCTGTGCGAACTGGGCGCCGCCCAGATTCGCGACGGCCTGCACATCATGGGGCGCGGACCGGATAGCGAACAACTGCCCGACATGCTGGTGTCGCTGACGCGCTTGCCGAACCAGGATATCCCTGGCCTGCAAGACGAGGTGGCGCAGTTGTTCGGCTTGAAGATGGACATGCTGCTCGACCAAAAAGGCCGCAAGATCAACGTGGTGGCCGACTTGACGCGCCTGACGGACCGGCCGGTGGTCACGCGCGCCGACGCGCTCGACGCCATCGACCTGCTATGCCGCAAACTGTTCGTCCAATTGCAGGCGCGCGCTTACCACGCCGCGCGCATCGACGAGGTGCTCGATCTGGTGTTCGATGGCGTGGGCGGACGCGCCGGCAACGCGGCGGCCTTGCTGCAACCGGCGCGCGCCCAGCCGGCGTCGCGCGCGGCCACCGGCGGCGTGTTTGCCCAAATGAAGAAGGCGCGCGCGCCGGTCAATGCACCGGCACCCGCGCCGGCACCGGTGGCGCCGTCCAAAACCGCGCCGGCCGCCGCGCCCTATGCCGCCCTGCGCCGGGTGCTCGGTTTCGCTTGCGATCAATTGGTGCCGAACCTGGCCCGCGCCACCGATGAAATCGACAATCTGCTCAAGGGCCTGTCCGGCGCCTACGTGCCGGCCGGCCCGAGCGGCTCGCCCACGCGCGGCATGGCGCACATCCTGCCGACCGGCCGTAATTTCTACTCGGTCGATCCGCGCAGCGTGCCGTCGCAGTCGGCCTGGCGCGTCGGTCAGCAGTTGGCGCACGAGGTGCTCACGCGTCATCTGCGCGAAACCGGCGCCTATCCCGAGAGCGTGGCCATCAGCATCTGGGGCACCAGCGCCATGCGCACCCACGGCGACGACGTGGCGCAGATTCTGGCGCTGCTTGGCGTGCGTCCCGTGTGGCGGGCCGAGAACCGTCAGCTGATCGGGGTCGAAGTGATCCCGCTGGCCGAATTGAAACGGCCGCGCGTCGACGTGACGACCCGCATCAGCGGCTTTTTCCGCGACGCTTTCCCGCAATTGATCGACTTGATCGACGACGCGGTGCACACCGTGATCGCGCTCGACGAGCCGGCCGCCGACAACTTCGTGCGCAAGCACTACCTGGCCGAGCTGGGCGAGTGGGTCGGCAAGGGGCTGACGCAGGACGAGGCGCAGCGGCGCGCCGGCTACCGCATCTTCGGCGCCAAACCGGGCAGCTACGGCGCCGGCATTCTGCCGCTCATCAACGAGAAAAACTGGCACGCCGACGCCGACTTTGCCCAGGCCTACGTGAACTGGGGCGGCTA
>JAYVUV010000401.1:0-3209 GCA_043787615.1 Janthinobacterium sp.
GGTGATGCAGTTCGAGCACCGCGACCACGTGGTCAACCTGCTCGACACCCCGGGCCATCAAGACTTTTCGGAAGACACCTACCGGGTGCTGACGGCGGTCGATTCGGCCTTGATGGTGATCGACGCGGCCAAGGGGGTGGAAACGCAGACCATCAAGCTGCTGGCCGTGTGCCGCATGCGCAACACCCCGATCATCACCTTCATGAACAAGATGGACCGCGAAACGCGCGATCCGCTGGAGCTGCTGGACGAACTCGAATCGGTGCTCAAGATCCAGTGCGCGCCGGTGACCTGGCCTATCGGCATGGGCAAGAACTTCCGTGGCGTGTATCACCTGCTGCGCGACGAAATCATGCTGTTCAAGGCCGGCGAGGAAAAAGCCGACCAGACCTTCGAAGTCATCAAGGGTATCGACAACCCGCGCTTGCGCGAAATGTTCCCGCTCGAAATGGACCAATTGAAGATGGAGGTGGAACTGGTGCATGGCGCCTCCCATCCCTTCGACTTGGAGCAATTCCTGTCGGGCGTGCAAACCCCGGTGTTTTTCGGCTCGGCCATCAACAACTTCGGCGTGCGCGAAATTCTCTCGGCCCTGGTCGACTGGGCGCCGGCGCCGCGCGAGCGCGACGCCACGGTGCGCGTGGTGGCGCCGGGCGAAACCGGTTTTTCCGGTTTCGTGTTCAAGATCCAGGCCAATATGGACCCGGCCCACCGCGACCGCATCGCCTTTTTGCGGGTATGCTCCGGGCGCTTCGAGCGCGGCATGAAGGTCAAACATCTGCGCCTGGGCCGCGAGATCAAGGTGTCCAGCGTGGTCACATTCATGGCCTCGTCGCGCGAGCAGGTGGAAGAGGCCTACGCGGGCGACATCATCGGCTTGCCCAACCACGGCAATATGCAGATCGGCGACAGTTTTTCGGAAGGCGAGATGCTGCAATTTACCGGCATCCCCTACTTCGCGCCGGACTTTTTCCGCTCGGTGCGGATTCGTAATCCGCTCAAGATCAAGCAGCTGCACAAGGGTTTGCAGCAGCTGGGCGAGGAGGGCGCGGTGCAAGTGTTCAAGCCGGTCCAGGGCGGCGAACTGGTCTTGGGCGCGGTCGGCGTGCTGCAGTTCGAAGTGGTGGCCAGCCGCTTGCTCAACGAGTACGGCGTGGACGCCGTGTTCGAAGGCACCAGCATCAGCAGCGCGCGCTGGGTCAGCAGCGACGACCGCAAGGCCTTGCAGGATTTCGAGGCGGCGCTGGGCCACAACGTGGCCTACGACGCGGCCGGCAATCTGGCCTATCTGGCCACCTCGGGCGTCAACCTGCGCCTGACCGAGGAGCGCTGGCCGAAACTCACCTTCCACGCCACCCGCGAGCACGCGGTCAAGCTGGGCTAGCAGTAGGGCGACGGTGGCGCCGCTTCCTTAGCCGCTCCGCCGCTCCGGTCTCTGGTCGTCAAGGCGCCGGGCTGGCCAGCGGCTGGTCCTTTTCCACCACATACACCACCGCCAGCCGCATCGGCACCGTGCCGGTGTTGATCGCGCTGTGGGCCTGGCCGGCCTTCACCACGAAGGCGTCGCCGGCCTTGAGCGCACGTGGCCGCGCACCGTCGATGCGCAATTCGCCCTGACCTTCCAGCACATAACCGATCTCCTCGCCCGGATGGGTGTGGCGCGCCGCCAGCGCCCCGACGTCGAGTTCGACCCGCACCACCACCGCCTCGCGATGGGGGATCGAGATATCGGCCTTTTCGACGACGCTGCGCTTGAGTCCCGTGCTTTGCGCCGACGCGCCGCTTGACGCGGCCATGGCGATACACAGGAGGGTTACCGATAGCATGCCGTGCGCTTGTCTCATGGTGTTCCTTTTATGCCGAGCGAGACCCATGTTAGCGCAGCGGCGCGCGTCCGATCAAAAAAGAATCGACGATGGCGGCCGCCCAACACGCCAGCAACACGCACACCGCCACGTTCAAGAGCGCTCCCTCGTCGCCGGGCGCGGCCGATACGCGCGCCATGATGAGATCGAGATCGGGCGCGATGGCGCCGCTGAGCACCTGATCGACAATGGCGTTGGCGCGCGCGAACACTTGGCTGGCCATATACGCGCCGGCCACCGCCGCCGGCAAGAGGAACAGCCAGGCGCGCCGGCGCCGGCCCAGGAAAAAGTGCCCCACGCCGGGAAATACCAGTGCCGACAGCAGGGCTGCCTTGATCGAACGTTCCATGCGCTTGCCTTGATCGAGAGTGAAGGGGGTGCCGGACCGGCTGGCCACTCGCATCATACGCGCGCGCGGGCGCGCCGTGCGCACGCGCGAATCGGGCGTGGCGGGCGTGGCGGGGTGGGTGGCGCCGCGCGCGCCGATGCCACGCCGATTGAGCCAACGCAAAGGGGGCGGACGCGAAGCGCGTAAATTATGACATGCGTCTAGGAAAGATTGCGTGCATGCATAATCGACCATCCCATGCCGTTCGCGCCGATCGACGCGCCTGGCGGCCGCGCCGCACGGCGATGCGAGCCTGGATTAACCGCTCCGGTGAAGGGATGGCATGCGCATGTTAAGCAGATTAAAGATCGGACCGAAACTGTTGTTGGCGCCGGCCCTGGTATTGCTGCTGTTGATCGCGCTCTCGGCCGGCGCTTATTATGGCTTGGTGCGGCAAAACCGTTCGCTGGAAAACATCGTTCAACAGCACGCCGCGCGCATCAAGGCCGCCGCCGACCTGGTCGCTTGCGCCAACCGCGCGCATGCCGACGTGTATCAGCTGCTGACCTGGATCAACGGCAGCTTTTCGCCGTCGCGTATCGATGCCCAGGTGCGCGAAATCGTGCGTCGCCACGCCGCCATCGATCGGCGCTACATTGCGCTGGAAACCGGCATCGCGGGCGGGCCGCCCGCCGTCGGCGCCGAGCGTCAATACATCGCGCAGTCCAGGGCGGCCCACGCGCGCTACGTGGCCGCCATCGCCGACGTGATCGACCTGGCCATGGTGGACGGCTCGGTGGCGGCCAACGCCATGCTCAAGGCCGAACGCGCCTTCGACATTGTGGCGCTGCGCCTGGCCGACCTGTCGAAGCTGGAGCAGGATGGGAGCGAGCGGGCCTACCGCGACGCCGAGACCGAATTTCGCCGTTTGACCACCTGGTTGCCGGTGGTGGTGGCGCTCTCGATCGCGCTCTCGCTGCTGGTGACGATGGCCGTGCGCAGGTCCATGCTGAAAG
>JAYVUV010000402.1:0-7767 GCA_043787615.1 Janthinobacterium sp.
CTTGCAATATTGTTTCGAGGATGTGCTCGGGGTCAGTCCCATGCTCTACCTGCGCGCCCTGCGCTTGAACGGCGCGCGCCGCCAACTGCTGGCGCCGGCCGGCGGCGGCATCGCCATCGGCCAGATCGCCACCGACTGGGGTTTCGGCAGTTTCAGCCAGTTTTCCTGCGATTACCGCAAATTGTTCGGCGAATCGGCTTCCGCCTCGCTCAACGGCGCGGCCCGATCCGCCCAAGATTGCCGCCCGGGCTGATGGCCCGGCCGCTTTGGACGCGCCCGCGTCGAGGTGGCTAAGAATCGGCGCCGCGCGTGCCGCGCCGGCGCGCGGCGAGCGCAGCGCCGGCGCCATGGTTCACATACCGCCGCGCCTGTTTAATCGCCAAGTAATCGAAGCAAAAATCCAGGCCGCTGAAACGCAGCGCCACGTCCGCGCGGCTATTAACATACAGTTCGCCGATGTCAGCCGGTATCGCGGCCAGTCCGCGCTGTTTCAACAAGGGTTTGAGCAATTCGATCTGGAGCCGGCGCAAACTGTAGCGCAGCTTGCGCCGGTAATACAGGCGCAGGTCGCGCCGCGACCAGATCGACAGCGGCCGGTAACTGAAACGGGCCTGCTCGACCGTGACGATACGCGCCTGGTCCCATTCGGCGCGCGGATCGAGATCCCAATAAGCCAGGGCGCCGACCAGCGAATCGTCGCCGATCAAGCCGACCGGCAACCGCACTTGCTGTTGCCTGAGCCGCTCGACGAAGCCGCCCGACAAGGCATACAGATTGCCGGCCAAACCGCCTTGCGCGCGCAACTGGCGCCGGTTGGCCGCGCCGACGCCATCGGCCGGCAGCGCGGCCGCCGCGTGCGCGCGCGGGTGCAGCCGCAAGGCGTCGGCCAGCGCGCCGCAGGCCTGCGGCAAGACGGTGCAATCGCCGTCGAGGAAAATATAATGATCGGCCGGCGGCGCCGCGTCATGCACGAACACGTTCCAGGCATGGGCCTTGTCACCCAGTTCGAGCCGCACCAGCTGGCAAAACGGATTATTGCGGCAAAAGGCGGCCACCAGCGCACCGGTGCGGTCGGTGCAGCCATTGACCAACACCAGGCAGCGATCGCCCTGGCACAGGGCGGCGCGCACGCTGTGCAAACACGCCAATATCGCGTGTTCTTCGTTATGGGCGAACACGGCGACGGCGATCGATCCGCGCGCGCTCGTCAATCCGGCCCCGCGCGCGCGGCGTCGCGCTTCATGAAGCAGTTCAATTCGAGCAAGCCGCCGTCGGCCACCCGATTGACCACCGACAGATTATAGAGATCGAATCCGGCCGCCTCGTACATCGCCAGCGCTTCGAGATAATGCGGCATGGCGCGGTACAGCGGCTGCACCGACAATTCCGATTGCAGACCGAAAATAAGATCCATGCAAGCGCTGGCGCCCTTGAATACTTCCAGGTCGTAGCCCTGGGTATCCATCTTCAAGAACACGCGCGGCCGGTCGATGGCGGCCAGCATGGCCGGCAGCACCGCGTCCAAGCGCTGCACGGCCACCGTTTCGCTGCGCGTGTCGGCTTCGAAGGCGACCGGTTCGAGCAGGGAACTCATCACCGTCAATTTCGGCACGCGCATGGTCAGCGTGGCCGGCGCGCTGCCCAGCGCGAACTGGCGGCCGATCCAGGCGCGGTCGTCGGCGAAGCGGGTTTGCATCGACCGATATTCGCTTTCGACCGGCTCGAACGAGACGATCAAGCCGCGATAGCCGATGGCCCGCAATTCATGCGAAAACTGGCCGCGGTTGGCGCCCACGTCGAGCACGCAGTTAATCCTGGTCAGGGCCAGCAGTGCCTTGAGATGAATCAGCTCGGTGACCCGGTCCAGCCGCGCTTCGGGAAGGCCGACCTTGAGCGACACGGCTTTCAAGGCGAGCGTTTTAAGCAGCGGCTGTCGCATTACGATGATCCCCGGCCAGTGTCAGGCGGCGGTGCGCGCCGGCTCATGCTAAAAAGCAAGCAACATATGGGGATGATTATAGGGACGCGCTGAGCCCGCCGATTGCGCAAAATCATGCCGCTCCCATAAACGTGGAAGCGGCCGAAAGAAAGGGGAAGACAAGGCGACCGGCAAAGACGTTGGCGCGCCGCGTCGGGTACTTTAGCCGAGAATGCGCAAGGAATAATCCGTGGCGCGCACGTCCTTGGTCAAGCTACCGATGGAAATGCGGTCGACCCCGGTTTCGGCGATGCCGCGCACGGTGTCGAAGTTGATCCCGCCCGAGGCTTCCAGCAGGGCGCGCCCCGCGTTGAGCTGCACCGCCTTGCGCATCATGGCCAAGTCAAAATTATCGAGCAGCACCGAGCGGGCGCCGGCCATGAGCGCCTCGCTCAGTTGGTCCAGCGTTTCCACCTCGACTTGAATCGTCACGCCCGCGTTCAGCCGCGCCGCCGCGACCAGGGCCGCCGTCACGCCGCCGGCGGCGGCGATATGGTTTTCCTTGATCAAGATGCCGTCGTACAAGGCCAGGCGCTGATTTTGACCGCCGCCCACCCGCACCGCGTATTTCTGGGCCAGGCGCAAGCCGGGCAAGGTTTTGCGCGTATCGAGGATGGCCGCGCCCGTGCCGGCCACCACGTCGGCGTAGCGACGGGTGACGGTGGCCACGCCGGACAGCAGTTGCAGGAAATTAAGGGCGCTGCGCTCGCCCGTCAGCAAGGCGCGCGCCGGTCCTTCGATGGCGCACACCTCGCTGCCGGCGGCCATCATGTCGCCTTCGGCATAACGCCAGTCGATGCGGATCGCCCGATCCAGGCTTTTCATGACGCCCTCGAACCACGGCGCGCCGCACAGCACGGCCTGCTCGCGCACGATCACGCGCGCTTGCACCACGCCGTCTTCCGGCACCAGCAGCCCGGTCAAGTCGCCGCTGCCCACATCTTCCAGCAAGGCCGCCAGCAAATTGGCTTCGAAGGCGCGCGCCAGGGCCGGGTCGAAGGGCGCGAAGGTGTTGATCAAGGTGCTCATGCCGGTCCCATCCCCGCGAACAAATCGGCTTCGCGGGCCAGGTCCGGGCCGGGCTGCAAGCCGCCCTTCCTGGCGGCGGCGAAGTCGAGCATGCGCTCGATCGAGCGCACGGCTTGCCGCCCCACAGCGGGATCGACATGGATTTCGTTGTGCATGTTTTCCAGCGTGTCGGCCAGGTTTTGCAAGCCGTTCATCGCCATCCAGGGACAATGCGCGCAGCTTTTGCACGTGGCGCTGTCGCCGGCGGTGGGCGCCTCGATCAGGATCTTGCCCGGCGCGGCGGCGCGCATCTTGTGCAGGATGCCATTGTCGGTGGCGACGATGAAGGTGTCGGCGTCCATGTCGCGCGCGGCGGCGATGATCTGGGTGGTCGAGCCGACCACGTCGGCCAGGGCCACCACGTTGGCCGGCGATTCCGGGTGCACCAACACCTTGGCGTGCGGATACTCGGCCTTGAGCAATTCCAGCTCGGTGGCCTTGAACTCGTCGTGCACCAGGCAGGAACCCTGCCACAGCAACATGTCGGCCCCGGTTTTCTTTTGAATGTAGGAACCCAGATGTTTGTCCGGCGCCCACAGGATTTTTTTGCCTTGGGCGTGCAGATGGGCCACGATGTCGAGCCCGATCGAGGAGGTCACCATCCAGTCGGCGCGGGCCTTGACGGCGGCGCTGGTGTTGGCGTACACCACCACGGTGCGGTCCGGATGGGCGTCGCAAAAAGCGGCGAACTCGTCGGCCGGGCAACCCAGGTCGAGCGAACAGGTCGCGTCCAGATCGGGCATCAGCACGGTTTTTTCGGGACTGAGGATTTTGGCGGTCTCGCCCATGAAGCGCACGCCGGCCACCACCAGCGTTTTGGCGGGATGGTCGCGTCCGAAACGGGCCATTTCGAGCGAATCGGACACGCAGCCGCCGGTTTCCTCGGCCAGGTCTTGCAGGTCGGCATCCACATAATAGTGGGCCACCAGCACCGCTTGTCGTTCCTTGAGCAACTGCTTGATGCGCGCCTTGAGCGCGGTTTTTTCATCGGCCGAGGGGGTGGCCGGGGCGCGCGCCCAGGCTTGCGCGGTACAGCTTAGTCCCGCTTGCGGGTGCTCGTACTCGACACTCTTGATAGGTAACATATGCATGGCGATTCATCATCAATACGGTAGAACGACACTATCGCATAGTGCGCCGATTCTTGCCTGGGCCGGGACCGGGACCGGGACCGGCTCCGGTCCAGGCAAGCGGTCGCGTCAGTCGATACCCTGGCTGCGCAGATAATCTTCGTAATTGCCTTGATAATCGATGATCTCGTTTTCCTTGATCTCGATAATGCGGTTCGCCAGCGAGGACACGAATTCGCGGTCGTGCGAGACGAAAATCAAGGTTCCCGCGTATTTTTCAAGCGCGATATTGAGCGACTCGATCGATTCCATGTCCATGTGGTTGGTCGGCTCGTCCATCAGCAACACATTGTGACGGCCCAGCATCAGCTTGCCGTACATCATGCGGCCCTTTTCCCCGCCCGACAGCACGCGCACCGATTTTTTCACCTCGTCGCCGCCGAACAGCAGGCGGCCCAGGATCGAGCGCACGGCTTGGTCGTCGTCGCCTTCCTGGGTCCACTGGCCGATCCAGTCGGTCAGGATGGTGTCTTTGGCGAAATCCTCGGTCGGATCTTGCGGCATATAACCGACATTGGCGTTCTCGGCCCACTTGACGCGGCCTTGATCCGGCTGCAATTGGGCGATGTCGCCCGCGATACAGCGCAACATGGTGGTCTTGCCGACGCCATTGGCGCCGATGATGGCGATCCGCTCGCCCGCCTCGACCATGATGCTGAAGTTCTTGAACAAAGGCCGGTCGTAGGCCTTGGAGATATTTTCCACTTCCACCGCCAGGCGGTGCAGCTTTTTCTCGCCATCGAAACGGACGAAGGGATAGGCGCGCGAGGACGGCTTGATGTCGTCGACCTTGATCTTTTCAATTTGCTTGGCGCGCGAGGTGGCTTGACGCGCCTTCGACTTGTTGGCGGCGAAGCGGCGCACGAAGTCTTGCAGCTCGGCGACTTTTTCCTTGGCTTTGGCGTTGTTGGCCAATTGCTGGTTGCGGGCCTGGGTCGAGGCGAACATGTATTCGTCGTAATTGCCCGGATAAATCTTCAAGGTGCCGTAATCCATGTCGGCCACGTGGGTACAGACTTGGTTCAAAAAGTGGCGATCATGGGAAATGATGATCATGGTCGAATTGCGCTCGTTGAGTACATCTTCCAGCCAGCGAATCGTGTTGATGTCCAGATTGTTGGTCGGTTCGTCGAGCAGCAGGATATCGGGATTGGAAAACAAGGCCTGGGCCAGCAGCACGCGCAATTTCCAGCCGGGCGAGACATTGCTCATCGGACCGTGGTGCAACTCGATCGCCACCCCCGCGCCCAGCAACAATTCGCCGGCGCGCGACTCGGCCGTGTAACCGTCGTACTCGGACACCTTGCCTTCGAGTTCGGCGGCGGCCATGTAATCGTCGTCGGTCGCCTCGGGATTGGCGTAAATGGCGTCGCGTTGTTGAATCGCGGCCCACATCTCGGTGTGGCCCATCATCACCACGTCGAGCACGCGCATGTCTTCGAACGCGAATTGATCCTGACGCAATTTACCGAGCCGTTCGTTCACGTCGAGCATGACGTTGCCGCCGGACGGTTCCAGATCGCCACCCAGGATCTTCATGAAAGTGGACTTGCCGCAGCCGTTGGCGCCGATCAGGCCATAGCGGTTGCCATCGCCGAACTTGACGGAGATATTTTCAAACAATGGCTTGGCGCCAAACTGCATGGTGATATTTGCGGTTGAAAGCATGTTCTGACTAATCTTTTTTGAATAGGATCATACGGTTAAACAGGATCGCATGATTATACAGCACCGGCCCGTCGCCGCCCTACCGGGCCAGGCGGCCGGCCATAATTTTGTTGACTATTTGTAATGCCATTCTTATAATTTACCGGCAGTACTGGAGGCATTGTGTGATTAATACTTACAAAAAGGATGCAAATGTTAAACAAACAACTGGCGTGCGCCCTGCTGGCGGCGATCAGCCTGGGCGCCAACGCGGCGCCGCGGGAACATGTCGTCAACGGTAACTTCGACGACGCTTTCCTGTTCGAGCAATCCGGCTGGAGCACCACGTCCGCGACCTATTTTTACCAGCAACACGCATATAACGAAGGGGCGGAAAACCAGAGCGCCACCTTGTCGCAAAGTATTACCAGCGCCCATGGCACAGCCACGCTCTCCTTCGATTATTACTCGCCGGGTGGCGGCTACGAGCAAGCGTATTGGAATGGGGTACAGCTCGACAATCTGGTGGGCGAATATGCGCAGCAACATTTCGCGTTTCAAGTCACCGCGACGGGCAACGATATCTTGCGCTTCGTCGGACGTAACGACGCCAAATTCAATACCTTGTCCAATATTAGCGTGATCACCACCGCCGTGCCGGAACCGGCGAGCTACGCCATGTTATTGGCGGGCTTGGGCTTGATCGGCGCGACCGTGCTGCGCCAACGCCGGGCTTAGCCGCCTTCCCCGCGCGACGCGCGCGCGTGACTCAGCCGGCGCGCCTCTCGCCTGCCACCGTCCAGTACCGCGTCGCGCCGGCCTCGCCTGCGCACCGAATACCGCACCGAGCCTCGCCGCTGCACGGCCCGGGCGAAGCGCCGTCGCGCGCCGAATACAGCCACTCCCAACAAGATTCCTAAAAAACAAGACTCTTGTAGATGTTTACATTTTGAAAATAATTCAGTCGCCTTCCACGCCAAATCGCGGTAGCATTGCATAAAATAAACATTCAAGCATGCAATTTTACTGTGGGGAATGCAACAGTGGCTCACCAACCTGCCAAACAACGCCTGCTCAGCGCACTGTCGCTGTCCCTCCTCCTGACGCTGGCCGCCTGTGGCGGCGGCAAAGGCGACAGTAGTACCGACGCGAGCGGCAACGTCCCAAGCGACGGCGCCGTGTCGGGCAGCGCCGGCACGCCGGCCAACGGCGGCGCCACGCCCGGCGGCACGAGCGACCCGGCCGGCGTGACGCCAGGCGCGGTGGGCGGCACCCCGGCGGGGGCGACGCCCGGCGCCGGCGGCGGCAGCACATCGGGTACCACCGGCACCAACGCCGCCATCGGCCCGGTCCCCACCACCGCGCGCGACGCGGTGCGCTTGGCCGACCAAGCCAGCTTCGGCCCCACCGAGGCCTTGATCAAGACCGTGCAAGCGTCCGGCCGCAAGCGCTGGCTGGTGGACCAGTTCGCGCTGAGCGAGTCGTCCTTCACCAGCGGCGGCGACAGTTCCATGCACACCTACACCGGTAGCGGCGGTTTCTGCGACAACAAGCCCGGCACCTGCTGGCGCGACTATGCCAGCAGCATTCCGCTGGCCTGGGACTTTTATCGCAACGCCGTCACCAAGCAAGACCAGTTGCGTCAACGCGTGGCGTTCGCGCTCGGCCAGATCACGGTGGTGTCCAACATCGCCGTCGAATCGACCATCGGCTTACGCAACTACCATAATATGCTGCTCAAAAATTCCCTGGGCAACTACCGCGACGTGCTCAAGGGCGTGGCCATGTCGCCCGTCATGGGCGATTACTTGAACGGGGTCGACAACAACAAGAGCGCGCCCAACGAAAACTTCCCTCGCGAGTTGCTGCAACTGTTCTCGGTCGGCACTTGCCTGCTCAATCCGGACGCCACCCTTAAAGGCGGCGCCTGCCAACCCACCTACG
>JAYVUV010000403.1:0-2569 GCA_043787615.1 Janthinobacterium sp.
GGACCAGTCGCGCAGATGTTTCTGCGGATATCACCCCCGAAAGGATAAAATAATGAATAAAGTTGCAACCTTGTTTTTCGCTGCATCCGCAGTGATTGCTTGCTCGGCTTCGGCCCAAACACCAGCACCTAGCCCTACCGCGCCGCCGTTCGCGCCCGTCACCACCGATTTGAAAGCGGCCACCCCGCGCAGCGCCTACGTACAAGATGCACGCGGCGTGATCGCCCGTGATCCGTTCGGCCTGTGCTGGCGCACCGGCTACTGGACCCCGGCCGATGCCGTTCCGGGTTGCGACGTGCCGTTGTGCGTGGAACCGGAAAAACTGGAAGACGGCAAATGCGTCGCGCCGCCTCCGCCTGCCGCTCCGGCTCCGGCCGCACCTACCCCGGCCGCGCCGGTGCCGGTGCCCGTGGTCGCGCCGACCTCGGAAAAAGTGAGCTTCGCCGCCGACGCCCTGTTCGACTTCGACAAAGCCGTGTTGAAACCGGAAGGCAAAGCCAAACTCGATGACCTGACCTCGAAATTGAGCAGCGTCAACCTGGAAGTGATCATCGCCGTCGGCCATACCGACTCGGTCGGCGCCGACGCTTACAACCAAAAACTGTCGGTGCGTCGCGCCGATGCCGTCAAGACCTACCTGGTCTCGAAAGGCGTCGAAAGCAACCGCGTGTACACCGAAGGCAAGGGCGAGAAACAACCTGTGGCCGACAACAAAACCGCCGCCGGCCGTGAGAAAAACCGTCGCGTCGAAATCGAAGTGGTCGGCACCCGCAAATAATTGCCGGTATCGACAGCCGCCAAGCCGGAACCATTCCGGCTTGGCGCGCGACCCCGCCCCGGCGGGGTTTTTTTTCGCCCTGCGGGCCGGGCGGCGCGCATATTTTCACGGACGGGCGCGAAAACGGCCGAAATACCGTTATGATTCGGGCTATGAACGCCGACCCTCTCGAACTGCAAAAATTTAGTGAGCTGGCCCATCGCTGGTGGGACCCCACATCCGAATTCCGCCCCTTGCACGACATCAACCCGCTGCGGCTGGACTGGATCGACGCGCGCGCCCCGCTGGCGGGCCGGCGCGTGATCGACATCGGCTGCGGCGGCGGCATCCTGGCCGAATCGATGGCCAGGCGGGGCGCCGAGGTGACCGGCATCGACCTGTCCGAAAAAGCCTTGAAGGTGGCCGACCTGCACAGCCTCGAATCGGGGGTGGCGGTGCGCTACGAACTGATCGCCGCCGAAGACATGGCCGAGCGGGAAGCGGGCCGCTACGACATCGTCACCTGCATGGAAATGCTGGAACACGTGCCGGACCCGGGCGCCATCGTGCGGGCGTGCGCGCGCCTGGTGAAACCGGGCGGGCGGGTATTCTTCTCCACCCTGAACCGCAATCCGAAAGCCTATTTATTCGCCATCCTGGGCGCCGAATACCTGCTGCGCATGCTGCCGCGCGGCACCCACGACTACGATAAATTCATCACCCCGGCCGAGCTGGCGCAACACGTGCGCGGCGCGGGGCTGGAAATCGACGGCTTCAAAGGGCTGGGTTACCAACCGTTGAGTAAACTCTACAGCCTGAACGACGACACCAGCGTCAACTACCTGATGGCGTGCCACCGGCCGCGCTAGCGCAATGGCGGCGGCGTCGCCGCCGCGGAACCCTGACCATGACCACAAACACCCGACATACCGCCCCGCTCGCCATCCTATTCGACCTGGACGGCACCCTGGCCGACACCGCGCCCGACCTGGCGGCGGCGGTCAACTTGCTGCGCAGCGTGCGCGGCCTGGAGCCGACGCCCTACCCTTTGCTGCGCCCGACCGCCTCGGCCGGAGCGCGCGGCATGATCGGGGTGGCGTTCGGCTTGAAACCGGAGCAGCCCGGCTACGAGGAATTGCGCCAAGGCTTCTTCGACAATTACGCGGCCGCGATGGCGGTGCACAGCGCGTTGTTTCCGGGCGTGCCGGAGCTGCTGGACGGCATCGCCGAGGCGGGGCTGGCCTGGGGCATCGTCACCAACAAGCCGATGCGTTTCACCGATCCGTTGGTGGGGTTGGTCGGATTGGGACACGCCGCTTGCATCGTGTCGGGCGATAGCACGGCGCATGCCAAGCCGCATCCGGCGCCGCTGCTGGAGGCGGCCAGGCGCTTGGGCTTGGCACCCGAGCAATGCTGGTATGTCGGGGACGATGTGCGCGACATCGAGGCGGGACGCGCGGCCGGCATGCGCACGCTGGCTTGCACCTGGGGTTATGGCGGCACGGTGGAGCCGGCCGGCTGGGGCGCCGATCACTTGTTGGACAATCCGCGCGATTTGCTGGCGCTGGTGCGGGCGGCGGCGGGGTCGGCGCGCGCGGCCTTGGCGGCGTAGCCCGGCTGCGGTTCCGGCCTGGGCGGCGGGGGGCGCGTTCGTCCGCGCAAACAAGCCTGCATGGTCTGGCAAAGTGGGATAGAATAGACTTTCTGTGGGGACGACCTGGTTTCGACGTGGGTTGCAAAGCAGCGCAGGGCATACCGAGGGCGGGCTACCTCGTAAATACAACCTGAAAAACTTAACTGCAAACGATAACT
>JAYVUV010000404.1:0-13134 GCA_043787615.1 Janthinobacterium sp.
GGTGGCCATCGAGGACGGCGTGGCCATCACCTCGCGCGACATCACCGAACGCAAAAAAGACGAGCTGGAACTGCGCAACAACCGCAATTTCCTGCAATCGCTGATCGACCACCTGCCCCTGCTCATCTACGTCAAAAGCCAGCGTACCGACACGCTGGGCCAGATGGTGGTCTGGAACCGCGCCGCCGAGGCGGTGACCGGCTACAGCGCGGCGCAGGCGATCGGCCCGCGGCGCGATGGGCCGGGAAGCGCGCCGTTCGACGCCCTGTTCGGCGAGACGGAAGGCCAGCACGCGGGCGATACGAGCGCCGAAGCGGGCGCCGACCCGGGCGCCGAAGCGCAGACCGAAGCGCAGGCCGATCCGCAGACCGGTCCGGCCGCCGATCCGCAGACCGATCCGGACACCGATCCGGACACCGATGACCGCGATCCGGCAGGCGCGGCGGCCGGCGCCGAAACGGCACCGCCGGACCCGCGGCACGACCTCGAGCCGCCGGAAAAACCCTTCCTGCGCCCGGACGGCACCGTGCGCTACCTGCGCACCATCTCCGTGCCCCTGTTCGACCAGCAGCGCCGGCCGGAATACATGCTGTGCATCGGCGAGGACGTGACCGGCCGGCGCGCCCAGGACCAGGCGCTGCGCCAGAATCAGGCCGAGCTGGCCGCCATCAACGACGCCTCGCCGCACGGCCTGGCGCGCGGCGACGGCGACGGCCAGTGCACCTACGTCAACCGCACCTTCGAGGCGATCACCGGATTGACGCGCGAGCAGGCGCTGGGCCAGGGCTGGCTGAAGGCGGTCCACCCGGACGACCGCGACGTGATGCGGCGCGCCATGCTCCACCTCAAGCGCACCCGCCAGCCGTTTCAATCGACCCTGCGCTGCGTGCACCCGGACGGCAAGCTGACCTGGCTCTCGCTGAAGATCGCCGCGATCCTGATCGACGGCCGCATCGAGGGCTATGTGGCCAGCCTGGACGACATCACCACCCTGCGTGAATCGGAAGTGGCGCTGCTCGAAAGCGAGGCCCGCCTGCGCACCATCGCCGACACCCTGCCCACCATGATCGCCTACGTCGACGCCGAGCAGGTGTACCGCTTCCACAATATCGCCTACGAGCGCGAATTCGGCACCAGCCTGCTCCAGGTGCATGGCAAAACCGTGCGCGCCACCATCGGCGAGGCGCGTTACGCGGCGCTGCGGCCCTACATCGCGCGGGTGCTGGCCGGCGAGACCTTGCGCTTCGAGGAGGACGACCAGTACCTGGGCGCGCCGCGCAGCATGGAAGTCAATTACATCCCGCAGCTGGGCGAGGACGGCGCCGCCGTGGTCGGCTTCCACGTCATGCGCCAGGATATCACCAGCGAAAAACACGAAAAACAGCGCTTGCTCAAACTGTCGCAAATCGACGCGCTGACCGGCTTGACCAACCGCGCCGGGTTCTTGCTCAAATTGCAGGAATCGATGCAGCTCTGTCAGCAGCAGGGCGGCTTGATGGCGGTGATGTACATGGATATCGACCATTTCAAACCGGTCAACGACACCCACGGCCACAGCGTGGGCGACGCCCTGCTGAAGGCGTTTTCGGCGCGCCTGGGCCACGCCATGCGCGCCAGCGACACCATCGCCCGGCTGGGCGGCGACGAATTCACCATCATCATGGAACAGCTCACGCGCCGCGAAGACGCCGAGGCGCGCGCGGCCAAGATCGTGGCCGCGATGCGCCTGCCGTTCGACCTGGAAGGCGCCAGCGTGCGCGTCTCGGCCAGCGTCGGGGTGGCGTTTTACCGCGACCAGGCGCTGAGCCCGGCGGCCTTGCTCAAGCAGGCCGACGTGCTGCTGTACCACGCCAAACAGGCCGGGCGCGACACCTTCCGCGCCGAAGGCTTGCCCGCCTGAACGCGGCGCGTGCGGGCGGGGCCGTTATTGCGCTATATTGACGGCCTGCCGGCCGCCGCCGTTTGGCCGCCGTTTCCTTATCGCCTTTCCCCACCGACCGCCATGCGTCTGCTGCACACCTCCGACTGGCATTTGGGCCAGACCCTGCATAATTTCGAGCGCGGCTACGAGCACCAGCGCTTTCTCGACTGGCTGCTCGACACCGCCGTGGCCGAGCAAGCCGACGCGCTGCTGGTGGCCGGCGACGTGTTCGACAACGCCAACCCCTCCTCGGCCTCGCAAAAGCAGTTGTACCGCTTCCTGCGCCAAGCCAGGCAGCGCCTGCCGCACCTGAACCTGGTGATCGTGGCCGGCAACCACGACTCGCCCGGCCGGCTGGAGGCGCCCGGGCCGCTGCTCGAAGCCCACAACACCCACGTGATCGGCCAGGTCGGGCGCGACGCCGACGGCGCCGTCGACCTGGAGCGGCTGGTGCTGCCGCTGACGGACCGCGCCGGCGCGGTGCGCGCCTGGTGCCTGGCGATCCCCTTCCTGCGCCCGGGCGACGTGCCGCGCCCGCCGGCGCTGGCCGAGGGCCAGGACCCGTATTTGGCCGGCATCGCGCTGCTGTACCGGCAAGCCATGGCGCTGGCCGTGGCGCGGCGCCAACCCGGTCAGGCCATCGTGGCGATGGGCCACTGCCACATGGTGGGCGGCGAAATGTCGAACGATTCGGAGCGCCGCATCGTCGTCGGCGGCACCGAAATGCTGCCGTCCGGGATCTTCGAGCCGGGCCTCGCCTACGCCGCCCTGGGCCATCTGCACCTGGCGCAGACGGTCGGGCGCGAAGCCCACATCCGCTACAGCGGCAGCCCGATCCCGCTCTCGTTCGCCGAAGTCGGCTACCGGCACCAGATCCTGCGCGTCGATCTGGCCGGCGAAAGCGTGGCCGAGATCGCGCCGCTGATGGTGCCGCGCGCGGTGCCGCTGCTGCGGGTGCCGCCCAAGCCGGCCCCGCTGGCCGAGGTGCTGAGCGCCCTGGCGGCGCTGGAACTGGAACCGTGTGCCGACGAGGCGCGCCCGTTCCTGGAGGTGCGGGTCTTGCTGGACGCGCCCGAGCCGGGCCTGCGCGGGCGCGTCGAGGCCGCGCTGGAAGGCAAACCGCTGCGGCTGGCCAAGATCGACACGGCCAGCGCCGCGCGCCGCGGCCCGGCCGAACCGGCGCTGACGCTGGACCAACTGGGCCGGCTGCAACCGGACGAGATCTTCCGCCGCCTGTACCAGCAACGCTACGGCGCCGAGGCGCCGTCCGAACAATTGCGCGCGTTCGGCGAATTGATGATGACCGGCCCGGCCGACAAAAATCCATGAGAATCCTGAAAATCAGCGGCAAGAACCTGGCCTCGCTGGCCGATCCCTTCAGCGTCGACTTCGAGGCCGAGCCGCTGGCCTCGAGCGGCTTGTTCGCCATCAGCGGCCCGACCGGGGCCGGCAAAAGCACCCTGCTCGACGCGCTCTGCCTAGCCCTGTACGACGCCACCCCGCGCCTGCTGAAAGTGGCCGGCCGCGGCAGCGCCCTGCCGGACGTGGGCAAGGAAACCGTGTCCGCGCAAGACACCCGCACCCTGCTGCGACGCGGCGCCGCCGAGGGATACGCCGAAGTCGATTTCCTCGGCAACGACGGCGCCGCCTACCGCGCGCGCTGGAGCGTGCGGCGCTCGCGCAGCAAGGCCGACGGCCTGCTCCAGCCGACCGCCATGAGCTTGCACCAACTGCCTTCGCTGCAAGCGGTCGGCGCCACCAAGACCGAAGTCAAATCCGAGATCGAGCGCCGCATCGGGCTCTCGTTCGAACAATTCACGCGCGCCGTGCTACTGGCGCAAAACGAGTTCGCCACGTTTTTGAAGACCGAGGACAACGAGCGCGGCGAACTGCTGGAAACCCTCACCGGCAGCACCGTCTACAGCGACATTTCGATGCGCGCCTTCGAGCGGGCCAAGCGCGAACAAGCGCTGCTCGCGCGCCTGGTGGAACGGCTGGCCGACCAAAAACCGCTCGAGCAGACGCAACGCGCCGCGCTGGAAGCCGACGCCGCGACGGCCCGGGCGGCCCTGGCGCTGCTCGACTCACGCAAGACACTGCTCGACGGGCACCTGCGCTGGCACCAGGAAGCGCTGCGCCTGGCGCAGCAGGAACAGCTGGCGCGCCAGGCGGCCGAGCGCGTCGACGAAGAATGGCGCGCGGCCGCGCCACGCCGCGCGGCCTTGGCCCGGTTGGACGCGGCGCAGGCGGCCCGGCCCCTGGCCGACGCCGGCGCGCGCATCGAAGGCGACGCCGCCCGGGTCCAGGCCCAACTGGCGGCCGGCGAGCAAGCGGCCGCCCTGGCCAGGACCGCCCAAGACCAATTGGCGGCCGCCCTGCGGCAAGGCGCGGCCCAAGTGCTGGAGGCGGAGGCGACGCAGCGCGCGGCCGCACCGCTGCTGGACCAGGCCAAGGCGCTCGACGCCCGCATTGACGCGCTGCGCCCGGGTCAGCGACAAGCCGACGCGGCGCGCCAGCAAGCCGACCGCGCCAGCGACGCCGCCGGCGCCGAGCTGCAAAGGCAGCAAAGCCGCCACGCGCAACTGCTGGCCGCGCAGGCGAGCGCCACGGACTGGCTGGCGCGGCATCAGCCGTGGCAGGCGCTGGCGCAATCGTGGCCGCGCTGGGATCTGTTGTTTACCCAGGCCGAACACGTCGCCGCCCAGGTCGGAAAAACGGCGCGCGCGCACGGCGCCAGCCAACAACAATGGAATCAATCGATGCGCGACGACAGCGCGGCGACGGCCGGCATGCGCGCGGCGGCGGAACGACTGGGCGCGCTGGAGACGCAACGCGGCGCGGCCGACGCCGCCCTGGCCGGCTTCGACGGCGAAGCCTTGCAGCGCCAGCGCCAGGCGCTCGACCAGCGCCGCGCGCAATTGGCCGAGGCGGAAAAACGCTGGACCGAACTGGAAGCGAAGCAGCTGCGCCAAAGCCAATTGCATGCCCAACAAGAGCAACTGCGCCTGACGCTGGACGCCGCCACGGCCGCCCTGAGCGCGGAACAGCAGCAAGCCGACCGCGTGGCCGCCGCGCTGGCGCAAGCGGAACGTTCGCTGCAAGGCGCCGAAGCGGCGTGCGCGGCCAGCGTGGAAACCCTGCGCGCCAGCTTGCAAGACGACGCGCCATGCCCTGTGTGCGGCGCGCTCGCGCATCCCTACCGTCATGCCGACGACGCCCTGCGCGCCATGCTGGCCAGCTTGCGCCAGGAGGTGGCGCGCTGCCGCGCGGCGGCCGAGCGGCACATCGGCCGGCTGGCCACCGAGCGCGCCAAGGCCGACGCCGCGCGCGCGCAACGCGACGCGCTGGCCGCCGAATCGGCGACCGTGTCGGCGGCCTTGGCCGGCCTGGCGGCCGATTGGGCCGCGCATGCCGCCAAGCTCGAAATCGTCGATGGCGAGGCCGGCTGGTTCGCGCGGCAAAACGAGATGGTACGGCAGGCCTTGGAGGCGCTGCTGGCGCAGGAAACGGCGCAGCGCCACGCCCAGGCCGCGCGCGATCTGGCGCAACAGGCTTACGACCGCGCGGCGGCCGATCACGCGCGCGCGGGCGCGGCGGCGAGCGCCGCGCAAACCGGCATGGTCCAGGCCAAGGCGGCCTTGGACGCGCTGGAGCAGCAGCGCGCCACGCTCGACGCCCAGCTGGCGGCGCTGCTCGATGAACTGGACGGCGCCTTTCAGCATGCCGACCTGGCCGACGAAGACTGGAAGGACAACTGGCTCGGCGCGCCGGCCCGCTTCCACGCCGACCGGCTCGCGGAGAGCCGCGCATGGCTGGCGCAGCGTGGCGCGCACGATGAACGCGGCGCCACGCTGGCCACGGCGGAGGTCGAACTGAAGGCGGCCGGCGCGGTGATGGCCAAGGCCGGACAGGACGCCAACGGCGCGCGCAACGCCTTCATGACAGCCGATGCCGCGCTGCGCGAGCTGCTGGCCAAACGCGGCGCGCTGTGGCAGGGCCGCGCCGCCGCCGAGGTGGAGGCTGAACTGGCGACCACGCTGGGGGCGGCCAGGCAGCATTTGCTGGCGCGGCAGGAGGCCAGCGGCCAGGCCGAACAGGCGCGCATCCGGCTCGACGAGGCGCAGGTGCAGGCCACGCACCGGCTGGCGGCCCTGCGCGAGGAGGCCTTGGACGCATCGGCGGCCTTGAGCGACTGGCTGCTGGCCTGGCATGAACGGGCGCCCGACCAGGCGGCGCACGACCTGCGCCAACTGCGCGAACTGCTCGCCGTGCCGGAGCAGGCGCTGCGCGACGAACGGCTGGCGCTACAGGAGATCGAGACGCGCGCGGCCAGCGCCGCCACCGTGTTGACTGAACGCCGGGAGCGCTATCGTCAGCACGCGGATCAGGCGCCGGCGGCCCTCGAGCAGGGCGAGGAAGAGGCGCTGGCGGCAAGCGGCGGCGACGATGACCCGAACCGCGCCGACGACGCCTCGCCGACAGCGCTCGAAGCGGGCGCCCGAGACCGGGACTGGCACGCGGACGCCGCCGAGCGCGCCGGCGCGCGGCTGGCGGCGCTGGCGGCCGAGCGCGCGACGGCGCAGCAAGCCGCCACCGCGTTGCAACTGACCGTCGCCCAGGACCAGGCCAGGCGCGATGGCGCCCGCACCATGCTGGCCGATATCGATGAGCAGCAGGCGATCGAGCAGCGCTGGGCGCGCATGAACGAGTTGATCGGTTCGGCGGACGGCAAGAAATTCCGCAATTACGCACAGCAATTCACCCTCGACGTGCTGCTCGGCTATGCCAACGCGCACTTGAACCAGCTGGCGCGGCGTTACCAGCTGGAACGGATCGACAATCCCGCCAGCCCCTCGCTGGGCTTGATGGTGCGCGACCAGGACATGGGCGGCGAATTGCGCTCCGTGCATTCGCTGTCGGGCGGCGAATCGTTCCTGGTGTCGCTGGCCTTGGCGCTGGGGCTCGCTTCGCTGTCGTCGAACCGGGTACGGGTCGAATCGCTGTTCATCGACGAAGGCTTCGGCAGCCTGGACTCGGACACGCTGCGGGTGGCGATGGACGCGCTGGACGGCTTGCAGTCGATGGGCCGCAAGGTGGGTGTGATCTCGCACGTGCAAGAGATGACGGAGCGGATCGCCACCAGAATCCTGGTGCGACCGACGGCGGGCGGACGCAGCGCGGTATCGGTGACGTGACCGCGCCGGCGAATATGGCGGCGGCGCCGTGTCGCGGCCGACGCCTAATCACGTTTAAGCGCGCTTAACGCTTGGTGGGTTCGCGCTCCAATTTAACCAGGTCCCAGCCAAGTTCGCGCCGAATTTGTTTCGGGTCGGGCGGCGGCCGGCGTTGTTCGATTTCCGATCGCAGCCAACGACGCACGTTTTCCTTGGTCGGTTGCTTGGGCTTTTCCATTGAATACCTCGTCTGAAGTGGGTGTACTTCCGTTAAACGCGCTACCACCTTTAGAACGCCAGCCTCGCTGTTTAGTTGACCGAAAAGATGTAACAGATGATAACGATCATGTCGGAAGCGCATTTTTAAAGAATTTGCGACCAAATACGCCACACTTTTGTCGACTGGCCTTGCTCATCGAAGCGAATCGACGCGCTCGGGCCGGCATCGCGCGTGCCTGCGCGCCGGGGTCGCGGTGGCGTGCGCGGTGATAAAATATGGCATCTTGCCGCCGGCGCCGGATCGGCAGCGCACACCACCCATCGCACAAGGAACACCATGAAAGCCGCCCGTAGCCTGACCTTCAAATGCGTCAAATGCACGAAATCGATGCAAGTCTATTTGCAAAAAGTGTCGGCCTGCTCCCACATCCAGCCCTATCAAGGCCTGTGCCAGTGCGGCGAGCCGCGACGCCATGCCACCGGCAACCCGGAAACCGTCAAGGCGTATCTGGCATCGGCCGACGGCAGCTGGTCGCACCACCATTGAGCCATTGAACCGCGCGGGCGCGAGCGGCCTAAAGGAAACGCGCGGCCTGCCGTTATAAGTTGTACCGTCCATTCCAGGGTTGCCGCCATGTCCCAACTTCCCGCACTCGGCTCACGCCAATACCAGACGCCCGGGCTCGCCAACGGCGCGACCCAAAACGAAAGCCGGGCCAGCGGCAATTCCTCGACCGGCGCCAGCGACGCGCTGGACCGCTTCGCGCCGTTCGACGCCGTCTCGCTCTCGCAAAACGGGCTCGATCTGTCGGCCCAGGGTTTGAGCGACCGGGTCGACCAGCTCGGCAACACCACCCTCGACGTGGCGCAAAACTTCCTCGGCAGCTTCGCGCGCGACCTGTTCGGCGACGCCGCCCAGGGCGCCACGGTGGCCTTCGATTCCGCCAGCCTGGAAACCAATTCGAGTTTCGCCGCCCTGCTCCAGCATAGCCAGGGCGCCGGCGGGGTGCGCGACGGCGCCGCGTTCAGCTTGAGCGACAGCGCCCATTTCATCGGCAAGGGCAGCATCACCACCGCCGACGGCCAGCGTTTCGACTTCGAGATCGAAGTGAAGTACGAGTCGCGCATCGAGGCGGCGGCCGCCAGCACCGGCGCTGACGCCGCCGCGCCGGCCGACGGGGCGAGCGATGGGGCGACCGACTTGTCCGGCCTGCCAAAAGTCGATTTGCCCGACATCGCCTTCCCGGGCAGCCTGGACGACCTGTTCAAACTGCTCGGCCGCACGCTGCAGGGCGAGCTGCCGGCCGATCCCGCCGGCGCCGCCGATGGCGCGGCCGATGCCGGCGCCAAGGCCGGCACCCTCACCCTGCGCATGCTCAATCTGCTCAACAGCAGCAAATTGATCGGCGACGCCGGCGACGGCGCGCCGGCCGAGGCGCCGGCCCTGGCCAAGACGGTGGCGCAAGCCTACGGCGTCACGCCGCCTGCGGCCACCACGCCGATCCTGCTCGACCCCGACAGTCTGGATCGGCCGCCGGTGGCATAAACGGTCGCCGAGGGATCGGCGCCGGCACGCGTCGCGCGCGAAGGCGCCCGTCGGGCCGGCGCGGGCACGCCGTCCGCCGCCCGCCACGTATAATGCGGGAAGACCATTACCGCGCGGCGGCCCTGAGCGCCGCCGCCTTCCCTCTTCTTTTCGACTGCCCACCATGTCCTTGCTTTTCTGTTTCGCCGCGCCGCAGCCCGGCACTCGCCGTGTTGCCGTTTCATTTATCCGGGTGCCGGCATGAGCGGCGCCGAGCATCCCCTGATCCACTGGACCGAGAACGGCGCCGAATGCGCGGCGCGCTGGCGCTCCGAGAGCGGCATGCCGGCTCCGAAACGGGTCGTGATCGCCGACGACCGCACCACCGCCGACGTGGCCTATCGCCTGGCCTGCGAGGGCACCGCCCTGCTCTGGCGCGGCGACTTCCAGAACGCGCGCCAGCTGCTCCAGGCGCTGGCGCGCCGGGTCGATCACAAACACGACAAGCCGGGCAAGCGCGCCAAGCCGGCCAAGCCGCCGGCCACCCCGGTCGAAGCGTTCCACCTGCACCGGCAAGCCCAGTCGCAGCGCGCGCGCACCCTGGCCATGCTGCTGCTGCCATTCGAGACCGACTATGGCATCCCGCTGCGGCGCGCGCCGGACGTCAGGCTGGCCTGCAACGAAGCCTACGGCCGTGGCCAGGAACCGTTCGTGGCCTCGCTGCGCGAGCTACTGGGCTTGATCGGCGCGCACGAATGGCGCCGCAACGGGGTCGAGCTGGCCGCGCTGGGCGAGCGCATCCACCCGCATTACGGCGTGTTCGCGCCGATCCGCAGCGAATACGTGGGCCTGGTGGCCGACACGCCGCTGCCGGCGCGCGCCGCGCTGGCCTTCGACATCGGCACCGGCACCGGCGTGCTGGCGGCGCTGCTGGTCAAGCGCGGCGTGGCGCGCGTGATCGCCACCGACCAGGACCCGCGCGCGCTGAGCTGCGCGCGCGAGAATCTGGCCCGCCTGGATATGGACCGCAAAGTGGACGTGGTGCAGGCCGACCTGTTCCCGCCCGGCCGCGCGCCGCTGGTGGTGTGCAATCCACCCTGGTTGCCGGCGCGTCCCAGCTCGCCGATCGAATACGCGGTCTACGATCCGGACAGCCGCATGCTGCGCGGCTTCCTGGCCGGCTTGGCGTCCCACCTGGAGCCGGGTGGCGAGGGCTGGCTGATTCTGTCCGATCTGGCCGAGCATCTGGGCTTGCGTCCGCGCGCCGACCTGCTCGCCTGGATCGCCGACGCCGGCCTGAAGGTGCTGGGCCGGATCGACGTGAAACCGAGCCACCCACGCGCGGCCGACCCGGGCGACCCGCTGCACGCGGCGCGCGCCGCCGAAATGACGTCCTTGTGGCGCCTGGGCGCGGCCTGAACGGGGTTGAGGCGCCATTTGCGCGGGCGTAAAAAAGACCGCACGATTGACCATTGCGCAAATCGATCGGGCTCTGTATAATTCGACCTGCGGGGTGGAGCAGTCTGGCAGCTCGTCGGGCTCATAACCCGAAGGTCACAGGTTCAAATCCTGTCCCCGCAACCAACAAGGCAAGCCGCTGACTCTTTCGGGAATCAGCGGCTTTTTCTTGTGCCGGGTTTGCAGGGAAGGCGCCTCGCGCGCGGGATTTTATAACGATGGTTCGCCGTAGTCATGCCGTAGCACATCCATATCCAAATCAACAGTGAGGGCACACAGGCGGCCGCCCACCTCGGGATATACCCCCGGCTCGGACCGGCCAAGCACACACCCCGGGACCATATCATGCAGACTCATATCACCTCCGCGCATCGCGACCGAGCAAGCTGCGTAGGCTCTAGCACGGGCGCGGGCCATCGATCCCCCCGATGACGAGCGACACCGCCGTCCGCCGTCAGAATTCTTCCCAGTCGCCCTCGACGCTGGTGGCCGGCTTGAGCGCCAGCTTGGCGGCCGGTTTGGCCCTGGCCGGCGCCGGCTTGGTGGCGCGTGGCGCGGCGATGTCGCGCGCGCGCGCGACGGGCGCCGCCTCGGCCACCTCCCGCTCCGCCCCGAAATCGGATTCGGATTCGGCCACCTCGGCCGCCTCGCCCGGCTCTTGTTCGTTGACGATGAATTTGCCGACCGACGCCAGCAGCGCCTGGGCCTGTTCCCGCAGCGAGGCGGCGGCGGCGGCGGCCTGCTCGACCAGGGCCGCGTTTTGCTGCGTCACGCCATCCATGTGGGTCAGCGCGCTGTTGACTTGTTCGATGCCGGTGGCCTGCTCCTGGCTGGCCGCCGAAATCTCGGCCACCACATCGGTCACCTGACGGATGCCGGTGACGATGCGCTCCATCGCCGCCCCCGCCTCGCCGGCCAGGTCGCTGCCGGCCTTGGCGTCGGCCGCCGAGCTGTCGATCAAGGCCTTGATTTCCTTGGCCGCGCCGGCGCTGCGCTGGGCCAGATTGCGCACCTCGGAGGCGACCACGGCGAAGCCGCGCCCCTGCTCACCCGCGCGGGCCGCCTCCACCGCCGCGTTCAAGGCCAGGATATTGGTTTGAAACGCGATCGAATCGATCACGCCGATGATGTCGACGATTTTCTTCGACGAGCCATTGATCGACCCCATCGCCGCGACCACCCGGCCCACCACGGCGCCGCCGTCGGCCGCGCTTTGCGAGGCGTTGGCGGCCAGCGTGTTGGCTTGCTTGGCGTTGTCGGCGTTTTGCTTGACCGTGCCGGTCAAGGTGTGCATCGAGGCGGCGGTCTGCTCCAGCGCCGCGGCCTGCTGCTCGGTGCGTGAGGACAAGTCCATATTACCGGTGGCGATTTCGGCCGACGCGATGGCGATGGTGTCGGCGCCGGTGCGGGCCTGACGCACGATCACGGCCAGGCTGCCGCTCATGTCGCCCATGGCGCCCATCAGCAACCCGATCTCGTCGCGCCCGGCGCCGTCGATGGCGCCGGTCAAGTCGCCCGAGGCGATGGCGCGCGCGGCGGCGGCGGCCTTGGCCAGCGCCCGCCCGATGCGGCGCGCCAGCATCAGCCCCAGCACGGTGACGGCGGCGATGGCCGCCAGCGCGGCCAGGATGGAAAAGGTCTGGGCGCTGGCCAGGCGGGCGCGCGCGTCGGCCGAGGAACTAGTGGCCCTGGCGCGGATGTAGTCGCGATGCTCGGCCAGCGCGTGATCGAATTTTTCAACCGTCAAATCGCTACCGAACAGGAAGGCCTGGGCCGGCTCCGTTTTGCCCGAGGTCGACAGCTTGAGCGTGTAATCGATCACTTTGCGAAATTTGGAAAAAGCTTCCTGGTCGGCTTCCAGCAGCGCGCGGTCTTTGGCGTCCAAAACATTGGTTTTGCCGTAGTGCTCCAGGGTCGCGGCCAGATCGGCGACGGTGGTGTCGAGCACCTTCGCCATGGCCGGCTTGTTTTCCTCGCGGCTGGCGATGTGCTTCCACACCTGGGCGCGCATGGTCATGAAGGCCACCGAGGCCTTGTCGATATCGACCATGCTGGGAATGGCGCTGACGTTGGAAAAATCGGCGGCGCTGAACACTTGCCGCATTTGCACGATGCCGACTCCCGCCAGGGCGGACGTGGCCACCACCACGATGGCGATCAGCAGATACAGGCGTTGGGCGATAGTCATGAGACGAATCCTTGGTGTGGAGGCGAGCGTGATTCGGCGAACGATGTGGCAAAAACACAGCGGCGCGAAGCCTATACGCATGCCACTGTCACCAACATAAAGCCTTCGATTGAGCAAGTCAATGCGGCAATGTCGCGCGCTTTCTCCGGCCGATATCTTTTGTTCAAGCTTACCGCGCGGCGCCCGGCGCCGACCCGCGCACGCCCGGCCCGCCGGGGCACCGGACGGCGCGCCGGCACAGCCCCTCTAGCCCGGCGCGCGGGGCGAAAACGGGTCGCGCGGGGGCGCGCCGGCGCGTAAGCCCGGGAGGACCGGCCCCGGCGCAGGGCGCCAGGTCGCGCTGTCGCAGCGGCGCCACGCTTTTCCCCGGGCGCGCGGCCCGGGCGGCGACAACCATGGGAGTCTTACCATATGCATTGCCGGATGATACAATTTTCCGGCCGTGGCGGCCGCCGTCGGCGGCCCGCCGACGCGGGCCGATAGCATGACCACAAGGAGATCCGCGTGAAGGACCACATCAAAGCCCAGCCCACCCCGCCGTTCGACGCGCCCAGCAGCCCGGCGCGGCGTCGCATGTTCCAGGCCGCCGCCGCGGTGGGCCTGGGGGCGGGCGGCGCCGGCGGGCCGCCGGCCGCCGCCGCAGCGGCGA
>JAYVUV010000405.1:0-4292 GCA_043787615.1 Janthinobacterium sp.
CGCCAGGTTGGCGGTGTCGACAAAATAGACGTCGTCGAATGGGGCGCCCTTGCCCACCAGGCTGTCCGGCTCTGCCCACGACACGCGCGCGTTCATGTCGCGCATGGTCGTTTCAAGTTCCATCAGCGTGGCGTAGGCATTCGCCTCGGTGCGCTCCTTGTTGGCCTTGGCGTAACCGGCCGGCATGAACATCACCAGGTCGACCTGGTTGTCCGACACTTCCTGGCGCGCGATGGCCTTGCTGATCCAGCCCAGGTCAATCGCCGTGCCAGCGCCCGTGCCGCCCGCGCACGAGGCGATGACGACGATGCGGAACTTGGAGGTATCGACCTGCAGGCCCAGGCGCTGGTAGGTTTCCTTGCGCTCGTTGCCCGCATTGCTGCTCAGGAAATTGAGCGCACCCTTGATGCGTCCGCGCAGCTTGGGGTATTTGTCGAACAGGTAGAGCCGCGCCACCGCGCGGATTTGGCCGGCGCCCTTGGATGGGTCGATCCCCAGCGAGCGCAGTTTTTTCGGCCGCAGCGGCATCCACTGTTCGATCAGCGGAAAACGCGCCAGGCTGTCGTCGGACTCGTGATACTGGGCCAGGTCGATCGGCTCGACCAGGCGCTCCTCGTCGCTCAGTTTGACCAACTCGTACCACGGGTCGCTGCGCTGCGATTTACCCTCGTCGATGATGGCGCCGTTATCGAGGTCGAAGTGCAGGAAGCGCGCCACCGGGAACTGGGCGATGGCGTCCACCCGGGTCGGATTGTGCCGGTTCCACACCGCCGACAGAATGCGGCGCCGGATCCGCATCATCACTTCCATGCCGGTGCCGCCGGCCCCGATGAACAGGGTGGGACGCAAATCGACTTTCAATTCGGCTTTCTTGTCGCCGGCGCCGCTGGAGGAAAACTCTACCATGGTGTTCTTTCGAAAAGGGTCGTGGGCGGCGCCTAGCGGCGGCCCACCAGCAAGGCGGCGATCAGCGCGACCACGCCGACCAGCAGCAGCGGGCCGGTGATGGCCAGGCTGAGGAAGCGGCTGGCGTTGACGATGGCCAGCACCGCCGCCGCGCTCAAAAAGCACAGGCCGACGAACAGCAGCCAGCCAGCCGTGCCGGCCGTCGACGGCGCCACCCGGCGCACCACCAGATGGTGGGTGAAGGCGTTGCGGACGAAGAAAAACACCAGCATCAGCACCAGGAACACGGCGCCGCCGATGGCCAGCTCGCGGGCCGAAGTGTCGGTGACCGGCGCGACCGGCGCGGGCGCGATTTCAAGCGTGCCGTCGGCCGACGCCGAGGCGGATGAAGCAGATGAAGCGGATGAAGCGACCGCGCCGGAAGCCGAAGCCGAAGCGGCCGCGCCAGGCACCTTGAAGCCGGGGTCGGTGCCGGCCTGGGCCAACTGAAGCGGCGGCAAAGTTTGATCGTGTACGCGGTTATGCATGGTTTTCCTTGTCGCGGTATGGGGCGTGTCGATGATACATGTGGCGGTTTCAGCGGCCCAGCCGCACTTGCGCGCCCTCGCGCAAGTCGAGCAGGCGCGGGCCGAACCAGCCGCTGTGCAATTGCGCCACCTGCGCGCCGGCCTTGTCGTACACCGGGTAGCGCGTGCCGGGCCGGGTGGTGAGGGTGCGCGCCTCGCCCTCCACCGTCAGCCACACCTTGCGCGGGCGCGCCAGCGCGATCAGCGCGCCGGCCAGCGCGGCCAGCAGCGCCAGCACGGCGCCGATCAGGGTCAGCAGCGGCGCCAGGCCGAAGTGCACCCGCACTACGATCGGCAGCAGCGCTTGCGAACCCTGCACCCGGGCCGGCGGGGTGAAGATGTCGGGCAGCGGATCGCCCGGGAACAGGGCCGCCATGCGCGCGAGGAAGGCTGGCGACAATGCCAGCTTTTGTTCGCGCAGCTGCAACGCTATTTTACCGGGCAATACGTAGGCCGAGCCGGCCGAGCCGATGGCCCGGGCCGACCACTTCGACGGCAGTTGCGCCACCGGCAGTTGCAGCACCGCCGACAGCGGCGCGCTGGCGCCGGGCGCCAGATCGCGCACCTGGTCGTTGTCGAGCGCGATCGGTTTGTCTTGCCCGGCCAACTCCGAGCGCGCGCTCAGGGTGGCGCTGGCGATGGTGTAGGGGTAGACGCGGTTTTCCAGATTCCACACCATCCTGGCGGCCGGGGCGACGGCGCCCGCCTCCACGTCGGCTTGCAAGGTGCCGCCGGGCGTCATGGAAAAGCGCACCCCGGGCGCGTCCGCCACCTTGCGCGGCGCCAGGCGCACGGTGTCGCGGTCGAGCGGCTTGAGGCGGGCCGGGGGCTCGCTGATGATGCGCTGAATCCGGCCTGTGGCCATCAAGGCGTCCAGCTCAAGCGCGCCGCGCTCGCCGATGGCGAACACATACACCATCAAGCCGCCGGCCTGGTAGTGCCGGCCGCGCACCGGCATGTGCAGGGGGAAGGCCAGCGCGGTGCGGATCGCCGCGCCCTGATGGATCAGGCGATAAAACTCGCGGTTGCGCTGGGCCGTGGCCTGGTCGTTGTTGGGGCTGTTTTTGTTATTGGTGAATAGCCACACCAGGCCCGGCTTGCCGCCCAGGGCGGTATCGATGGCGGCGCCGACCGCCTCTTGCAAGTCGGTGTCGGCCAAGGCCGTGGTGCCGGGCTTGTTGGCCGTGTCCAGCGCGGCCAGGGCGGCTGTCACCTGGGCGCGCGGCGGCGCCGCCACCTCCAGCGCCAGCAGCGCCTTGGGCGACGGCGCGCCGGGCAGGCTCTGGTTGAACGCGGCCAGCACCATGGCGTCGCCGGGCCGGGTGGCGGCCAGCACCAGCTCGGTGATCAAGGGCTTGTATTGGGACGCGGGATCGCTGTAGAACGGCTCCATCCAACCCGAATTTTGCACCAGGAACACTTGCGCCACCGCTTCCGGCTTGGCCGAGCCGGCCAAGGGCCACGCCACCAGCATGCCGCCCGCCAGCGCGCCGGCCAGCGCGCGCGGCGGCCGCCAGCCTGCCGTCACGAAGCCGGCTCCAGGCGCCAGCCGCGCATCTGGTCCCAGTCCGGATGGTGCAACCACAGGCAATTGTCGTACACCAAGGGCAGGCAAGCGCCCGGCCGCGTCAGGCGCACGATCCGGTCCAGCACCACGTTGCGCCGGCCGATCCACTCCAGATGCGTGCTGGGGTGGATCTCGCTTGCCAGCGCCGCCTCGGCCTTGCCGGTGTAATGGTCGAAACGCAGCACCAGGCCGCCGGGCTGATTGCGTATCCCGTTAAAACTTTGCAACAGCGGGAACACCAGCGATTCGGCCTGGTTGGGGTCTTCGATGCGCTCGCTGTCCCAGGGATCGTTCACCACCGGATGGCCGCGCCGGAACACAAAGCTGGCGAAACCGAGGCGGGCGCCGGACATGGCTTCCTGCTGGCCTGGCGCCACCCCCAGTTCCAGGAAGGAATAGGCCTGGCCGTCGTGACCGATCAACCACAGGCGCCCGTCGCGGCTTTGGGTGGCGCCGCCGAATTGGCGGCGCGGGGTCCAGCCGGCCGGCCAGGCCAGCCATTGCGGTTCGGAACCGGGCTGCCAAATCACATGGCCTTCCGCGTGCAGCCAGATCAGCTTGCCGTCGTAGTCGAGCGGCGCCGACCAGCCCTCCTTGTCCGCCGGCCAGCCCTGGCAATAATGGACCTCGGGATCGGCGCCGTCGGCCTTGGCGCTCCACAGGCGCAGCTCGCCGCTGGCCAGGAACAGGCAGGCGATGTGCTTGCGCACCGCGCCGGGCGCGCCGAGCAAGGGCGCGTGCAGCACGGCCTCGGTGCGATAGGTTTGATGGACCGGGTTGATGAACAAGCGGAACAGGCCGGTATTGGTGGGCACCAGCGCCACCTCGCCCGGCGCGGCGGCGGCGGCCGGCAACCAGGCGTAGTCGGACGGCGCGAACGCCAAGCTGGCGGCGCCGTCCTCGGCGGCCATGACTTGCCAGCGGCCGGCCCAGGTGACGGTGGCGGCGCCGCGTTCGCTCGGGTCCGCCATCGGGTCCGGGTCGGGTTCCAAGTCCGAGTCCGGGTCCGGGTCCGGGTCCGGGTCCGGGTCCGGCTCCCAATATTGCAGCACATTGCGGGCGTAGGCCAGCGCCAGCAAACGCTCGCCGGCGAAGCCGAAATCGGCGGCGGCGAACACGCACACGGAATTGGGCGGCGCGGGCATCAAGCGATCCGGCTTGGCCGGCCCGGTGCGCGACTCCAGCCCGGCCGCCAGCGCCAGGGTGCTCACCGGCAAACCATGCGGCACGTGCCTGGGCAAATTGGCGTCGGC
>JAYVUV010000406.1:0-24154 GCA_043787615.1 Janthinobacterium sp.
GTTGCGCTGCTTGGTGACAAAGCGTTTTGTTTGTCAGCAGAAGGAAGAGTATGCAGCGTTTTCGCTATGTCGTCAACCACTTCTTTTTTACCAGCAACCCTTTCAGGCCGCTCCCGCAACACACATTGACATGCCGTTTTGCGGGGAGGCGAACTATATCAAAGCCGGTCGAACTTTGGCAAGGGCTTTTTGGGCGCTGCCCGAACAATATGCCTGTGATATCTTAGTGCGGTCTATCCCGCACCTATTCTTCGACCCGACCCATGCACATTCCTTACATTCCTTCGACCGACAACGACGCCCTGGCGAACCAGCTTGACAGCGCCATCAACAATAAGACCAAGCCTGTGGGCAGCCTGGGCATGCTGGAGCGGCTGGCCAAGCAAATCGGTTTGATACAACAAACCCGCGAAATCGCATTGGACAAGGCCGCCATCGTGGTATTCGCGGCCGATCACGGCGTGGTCGAGGAAGGCATATCGGCCTATCCGCAAAGCGTGACTTGGCAAATGGTGGAGAATTTTCTGGCCCAGGGCGCGGCGATCAATGTCTTCGCCCGCCAAAACGATTGCGCCCTGCATATCGTGGATGCCGGAGTGAACCATACTTTCGGGCCACGCGACGGCTTGATCGACCGCAAGCTGGGACCCGGCACGCGCAATTTCGCGCGCGAACCGGCCATGACGGCGCACCAGTGCGAAGCGGCCATCACGGCCGGCATGGACTTGGTGTCCACCCTGGAATGCGAAGTCATCGGTTTCGGCGAGATGGGCATTGGCAACACCACGGCGGCGGCGGCGCTGATGCATAAATTGAGCGGCACACCGGTCGCCGACTGCGTGGGCGCCGGCACCGGCTTGGCGCCCGACGGCGTGGCGCACAAGCGGCGCGTGATCGAAGCGGCCGTCGCCCTGCACGCGCAGGCGGCCGACCCGCTTGACATCATGGCCACCTTCGGCGGTTTCGAAATCGCCATGATCGCCGGCGCCATGTTGAAGGCGGCCGAAAGGCGCATGGTGCTACTGATCGACGGCTTCATCGTCAGCGGCGCGCTGCTGGTCGCGGCCCGCTTGCAACCGGCGATACTCGATTACTGCGTGTTCTCGCACTGCTCGGATGAACACGGCCACCGCCAGCTGCTGGCCGATCTGGGCGCGCGGCCGCTGCTGCAACTGGACCTGCGGCTGGGCGAAGGCACCGGCTGCGCGCTGGCCCTGCCGCTGCTGCGTGCGGCCGCCAACTTCCTCAACCAGATGGCCACCTTCGAATCGGCCCAGGTCAGCGGCAAATCGGCCTAGGCACCCCATGCCGCGCCTGATCGCCAGCTGCGTCCACCAATGCCGCCTGTTTTTCATCGCGCTGCAATTTTTCACGCGTTCGCCGATTCCGCGCTGGGTCGGATTCGCGCCGGAATGGCAGCGCCACGCCTCGCGTTATCTGCCGCTGGTCGGCGTGCTGGTGGCCGCCGTGTGCGCGGCGGTCCACCTCGCGGCCGCCCGACTGTGGCCGGCGCCGGTGGCGGCGCTGCTGGCCACCGGCGCCGGCATCTATCTCACCGGCGCCTTCCACGAAGACGGCTTCGCCGACATGTGCGACGGCTTCGGCGGCGGCATGACGCGCGAGCGGATACTCGACATCATGAAGGATTCGCGCATCGGCGCGTATGGCGCGATCGGCATCGGCGGCCTGCTGGCCCTGAAGGTGACGCTGCTGTCGCAACTGGCGCCGGGCATGGCCGGCGCCGCCCTGTTCCTGGCCCACCCCCTCTCGCGCGTGGCCGCCAGCGCCCTCATATGGCGGCTCGACTACGCGCGCGCCGAGGGCAAGGCCAAGCTCCTGGCGCAGGAAATGAGCGGCGGCGAATTCGGCATCGCCGCCAGCACCGGCGCGCTGCCGGCGCTGATCATGGGACTGTGCGGCTATCTGCCGTGGAGCGGCATGCTGGCCGGCGTGCTGGGCGCGGCGCTGGCGAGCGCCTGGCTGGCGCGCGGATTCGTGCGGCGTTTGGGCGGCTATACCGGCGACTGCCTGGGCGCGGTACAGCAAGTGAGCGAAGTGACGTTCTACCTGGCGCTGACGGCCGGCGTCTGGCGTTGACATGCGCCTGATCCTGGTGCGCCATCCCCGCCCCCTGGTCGCGGCCGGCCTCTGTTACGGCAGCACCGACTTGGCCGTCGCGCCGGACGAATTGGCGCGCGCGCACGCGGCGTTGACGGCCACCTTGCCGTCCGACCTGCCCGTGTTTTCCAGCCCGCTCGAACGCTGCGCCGGCCTGGCGCGGCGGCTGGCCGGCGCGGCGGCGCGCTTCGACCCGCGCCTGGTCGAAATGGATTTCGGCCGCTGGGAAATGCGCGCCTGGGACGACATCCCACGCGCCGAGGTCGACGACTGGGCCGCCGACCTGGCCGGCTACCGCCCGGGCGGCGGCGAAACCGTGCTGGAAGTGGCCGCGCGCGTAAGCGCCTTTCACGCCGACCTGGAACGGGCCGGAACCGCATCGGCCATCGTGCTATGCCACGCCGGCACCATGCGGCTGCTGGCCGCCTGCCACGCCGGCATGGCGCCGCCGGACATGGCGCGCCATGCCGCCGCCACGCCGCACGCCATCGCCTACGGCGCCAGCATCACGCTGGCGTGACGGCCGAAGCCACCGGCAAAGCCGTATAATGAGCGTGTTTTGGTGCCCGCATCCTATCCATGGGTGCAGTTAAACGGGAAACACGATGCCGCTCGATGCGAACGTGTGCTGCCCCCGCAACGGTAAGCAAGTGTCGCCCGCCTTCCGGGGCGACGAACTGTCTCGTATCACCACTGTGCCCGGCATGGGAAGGTGAGGCGGTCGTACTTGTCAGCCCGGATACCGGCCAAAACAGGTGAAGGCGCCGCGACGATGCGCGCCTCCGATCAATCCGGCCTACGGGGACGTGAGCCGGTTTTGACATTGACCGAATGAAGATGGCCATGATTTTTCATGTTTCACGACACGCGCGCCCGGCCCCGCCGGCGCACGCCGCCACCGCGCGCACATGCCGCGCGCGGCCTGCGCGCGCCGTGGTTTTCCATCGGTAGAAGCCACGCATGCGCCCCTCTTCCCTCACCCCAGGCCAACGCACCGGCGCCGTCCTCGCGGCATTGGCGCTATTGGCCGTGGCCAGCCTGGCATGGTCCGGCATGACCGGCTCGGTCGCGCTGCCGCTGGCCGATCTGGGCCGGGCGCTGGCCGACCTGGTTCAGGGCGGGCACGGTCGCGGCGGCGCGCTGGCGGCCACCCTGCTCGAACTGCGGCTGGGCCGCGCCGCCACCGCCTTCGTCACCGGCGCCGCCCTGGCGCTGGCCGGCGTCATGATGCAGGCGCTGCTGCGCAATCCTCTGGCCGATCCCTATGTGCTGGGCATTTCCGCCGGCGCCTCGGTGGGCGCCCTGGCCGCGCTGCTGTTCATGTGCGCCGCGTGGATGGTGGACGCGGCCGCCTTCGCCGGCGCCGTCGCCGTGTCGCTCATGCTGTATCTCCTGGCCCGTTCCGACCTGCGCGCCGGCGCGGCGGCCGAGGGCGGAAGCGCCCTGCTGCTGCTGACCGGCGTGATTTTGCATTCGGCTTGCATGGCGATGGTCACGTTGATGCTGTCCATCGCGCCCGAGAGCCGCCTGCGCGGCATGGTGTTCTGGATGATGGGCGACCTGGGCGGCGCGCCACGGCGCTGGCTGCCGTGGATCGTGCTGGCGGCGGCGCTGCTGTTCGCGCTGCGCCGCGCCCGCGCGCTGAACGTGATGGCGCTGCACGCCGAAGCGGCGGCCACGCTGGGCATCCGGGTCGGCGCGCTGCGCAAGGGCTTGTTCTTCTGCTCGGCCCTGCTCACCGCGAGCGCCGTCACCAGCGCCGGCAGCATCGGCTTCGTCGGCCTGATCGTGCCGCACGCGATGCGCTTCGCGCTCGGCGCCGACCACCGTTTGCTGATCCCGGCCGCCACCCTGGCCGGCGGCACCTTCCTGGTGCTGGCCGACACGCTGGCCCGCACCATCGCCGCGCCGCAGCAGCTGCCGGTGGGGGTGATCACGGCCATGATCGGCGCGCCGGTGTTCCTGTACCAATTACATCGGCTGAGGCGCGCATGATCGGCGCCCGTCAACTCACGCTGCGCGTCGGCCGGCGCACCCTGGTCGAACACTTGAACTGGCAAGTGGACGCCGGCCAGTGCTGGAGCGTGATCGGGCGCAACGGCGCCGGCAAGAGCACCCTGCTGCGCACCTTGGCCGGGCTGCGCCCACCGGACGCCGGCCAGGTCACGCTCGGGCAGCGCGATCTGGCCGACTGGCCGCTGGCGGAGCTGGCCCGCCAGCGCGCCTTCCTGGCGCAATCGCGCGCCGACGCATTTGCCTACAGCGCGCTCGAAACCGTGCTGGCCGCGCGCCACCCCTACCACGGCCAGCGTTATTGGGAAGACGGCGACGACCACCGCGTCGCCCATGCCGCGCTGGCGGCGATGCAGGTGGCCGAACTGGCCGAGCGCGACGTGCGCGGCTTGTCGGGCGGCGAACGGCAGCGCGTGGCCATCGCCGCCATGCTGGCCCAGGACACGCCGCTACTGCTGCTCGACGAGCCGGCCAACGCGCTCGATCTGGCCCATCAAATGAGCGTGACGGGGCTGCTGGCCAAGTTATGCCGCGAACAGCATAAAACCGTGGTGATGGTCGGCCACGATCTGAATCTGGCGCACGGCATTTCCAGCCACGCCCTACTGCTGATGGGCGACGGGCGCTGGCTGGCCGGCCCGGTGGCCGAGGTGATGCAAGCGACCATTTTGAGCGATTACCTGGGCCACCCGATCGAGCGCATCGAACACGGCCAACGCAGCATTTTCATTCCCAAGGAGAGTAGCGCATGAACCAGACAAACCAGGATGGCGGCGACATCGACGCCATCAACGAACGGCACCGGGTCCGCATGGAGCGCAAAAAAGCCGTGATCGACGCCCGGATCGCCGAGGCGCAAAAGGAAATCGGCGTCATCATCGTCAACACCGGCAATGGCAAGGGCAAAAGCTCGAGCGGCTTCGGCATGGCGGTGCGCGCCATGGGACACGGCATGAAAGTGGGCGTGGTCCAGTTCATCAAGGGCGCGATGGCGACCGGCGAAGAACAATTCCTGCGCCGCTTTCCCGACGAAGTGAGCTTCCATGTGATGGGCGAAGGCTATACCTGGGAGACCCAGAACCGCGAGCGCGACACCGAAAAGGCGCTGCTGGCCTGGCAGCAGGCCAAGCTGTTCCTGAGCGATCCGGAGATCGGCCTGGTGCTGCTCGACGAACTCAATATCGCGCTCAAATACCGCTACCTCGATGTGCACGCGGTGATCGCCGACCTGCTCGACCGCCCGCCCCAACAGCACGTGGTGATCACCGGCCGCGGCGCGCCGCCCGAACTGATCGCCATCGCCGACACCGTGACCGACATGACGGTGGTCAAACACGCCTTCGCCGCCGGCATCGTGGCCCAGCAAGGGACCGAATGGTGAGCACCGGCCTGGAAGTGAAAGTGGTGCTGGTGACGGCGCTGGCTTCGGGCCAGGGCAAGACCACCGTCACGGCGGCCCTGGCGCGCAAGCTGGCGCGCCAGGGACAGCGCGTGCGCGTGTTCAAATGCGGTCCCGACTTCATCGACCCGATGCTGCTGGAACGGGCCAGCGGCGCGCCGGTGCGCTCGCTCGACCTGTGGATGGTGGGGCCGGACCTGTGTCGCAGCCAGCTGGCCGAAGCGGCCGCCGAATGCGACGTGATCTTGATCGAGGGCGTGATGGGACTATACGACGGCACGCCTTCCTCGGCCGATCTGGCGCGCGCCTTCGGCTTGCCGGTGATGGCGGTGATCGACGCCTCGTCCATGGCGCAAACGGCCGGCGCCCTGGTGCTCGGCTTGCGCGACTATGGCCCGGTCGAGATGGCGGGCGTGATCGCCAACCGCATCGCCAGCGCCAATCACCGCGCCATGGTGGCCGCTTCGCTGCGCGAAGTGCCGCTGTTCGCCACCCTGGCGCGCCAGGAGCGCTCGCTGCCGGAACGCCATCTGGGCCTGGTGCTGCCGGACGAAATCGGCGAAATCGACCAGTTGCTGGACCGCTTGGCCGACCAGCTGGCGTTCGACCAGGCGGCATGGGACGGCTTGCGCACCACCCGCCTCGCGCCACCCACCGAACCGAGCGCGCCGGTCGGCACGCCGCTGGCCGGACGCACCATCGCGGTGGCGCGCGACGCCGCCTTCGCCTTTTTATATCCGGCCAATCTGGCCGCCCTGCGCGCGCTGGGCGCGACGGTGACGTTTTTTTCGCCGCTGGCCGACCACGCGGTGCCGACCGAAGCCGACGCGGTCTACCTGCCCGGCGGTTATCCCGAATTGCACGCCCGCGCCTTGTCCGAGGCGGGCAACTGGCGCGCCTCGATCCGCGCGGCGCATGCGGCCGGCCTGCCGATCCTGGCCGAATGCGGCGGCATGATGGTCCTGGCCGACACCCTGGCCGACATCGCCGGCGCCGTGTGGCCGATGGCCGCCCTGCTGCCCGGGAAGGTGGCGATGCAAAAACGTTTGGCCGGGCTGGGACCGCAAGGCCTGGACACGCCACAGGGACTGCTGCGCGGGCACACCTTCCATTATTCGACCCTGGACAGCGCGCTCGCGCCGGCCGCCCACACCGTCAAACATCCGTCCGGCGTGCAGGGCGAGGCGCTGTACCGGGCCGGCTCGCTCACGGCCTCGTATTTTCACGCCTACTTCCCCTCCAATCCGGCCGCCAGCGCCGCGCTCTTTTTACCGGGAGCGCAGGCATGACGCGCAGCCTGATCTTCGGTGGCGCGCGCTCCGGCAAGAGCGCCCTGGCCGAGCGCCTGGCGGCGCAGTCGGGCAAGGAAGTGGTCTATATCGCCACCGCGCGCGGCGGCCAGGGCGACGATGAAATGGCGCTGCGCATCGCGCAGCACCGGCGCCAGCGGCCGGCCGTCTGGCGCACGGTGGAAGAACCGCTCGACTTGGCCGCCATGCTGACGCGCCACTGCGCGCCGGAGCGGCTGGTGCTGATCGACTGCCTGACCTTGTGGCTGTCGAACCTGATGTTTTCCGAGCGCGCCGATTTCCCCGACGTGGGCGCCATCACCCTGCCCGCGCAATTTCACCAGCGCCGCGCCGCCTTCCTCGACGCGCTCGCGCGCGCGACCGGTGACGTAGTGCTGGTCTCGAACGAAGTCGGCATGGGCATCGTGCCGTATGGCGCCATCTCGCGCAGCTTCACCGACGAAGCCGGACAGCTGAACCAGGCCGTGGCCGCGCTCTGCGAACGGGCCGTGCTGGTGGCCGCCGGCCTGCCGCTGATCTTGAAAGGGCCGCCATGCTAGCCGGCTTGTCGCTGCCGGCGATGGCCTTGCTAATGCTGGCCGGAGTGCTGCTCGACCTGCTGCTGGGCGAGGCGCGACGCTGGCATCCGCTGGTCGGCTTCGGCAACCTGGCCGGCGCCATCGAACGGCGCTTGAACCGGGGCCGCCGGCGTTTCGCGCGCGGCGCGCTGGCCTGGCTGGCGGCGGTGGCGCCGGCGACGGCCCTGGCGGCCTGGATCTGCGGCGCGGCGGGATGGCCCGCCCTGGCGGCGCACGCCGCGCTGCTGTACTTTTGTATCGGCTTGCGAAGCCTGCGCGAGCATAACCTGCCGATCGGCGCCGCGCTGCTGCGAGGCGAGTTGGCCGAAGCCCGTTTGCTGACGGCGCGCATCGTCAGCCGCGACACCGGGCACGCCGGCGCGGCCGACCTGGCCAAGGCCAGCGCCGAATCGCTGCTGGAAAACGGCAACGACGCCGTGTTCGGCACCCTGTTCTGGTTCGCCGTGGCCGGTGGTCCGGGCGCGCTGCTGTTCAGGCTCGCCAACACGCTCGACGCGATGTGGGGCTACCGCAACCCGCGCTACACCTGGTTCGGCTGCGCCGCCGCGCGCATCGACGACGCGCTCAACTTCATTCCGGCGCGCTTGACGGCGCTGTCCTATGTGCTGCTGGCCGAGGGCCCGGGCGGCCGCCGGCGCGCCTGGCGCTGCTGGCGCGCCCAGGCCCCGGCCTGGAGCAGCCCGAACGCCGGCCCGGTCATGTCGAGCGGCGCCGGCGCGCTCGGGCTTTCCCTGGGCGGGGCGGCCAGCTACGATGGCGTGATCGAACCACGTCCGCCGCTGGGCAGTGGCCCAGCCGCCGACGCGCGCGACATCGGGCGCGCCTGGGCCCTGGTGGCCCGCGCCACCGCGCTGTGGCTGAGCTGCGCCGGTCTGGCGGCGGCACTGATCTATTTATTCGGGAGTATCCATGCTTGAACACGGCGGCAATCTACGCCAGGCCGCGCTGCGCTTCGGCCGCGCGGCGCCGGACTGGCTCGACCTATCGACCGGGATCAACCCCGCATGGTATCCGGCGCCACCGCCCGAGCCGGATGCCTGGCACCGGCTGCCGGAAGCCGATCCCGCGCTGGCGCTGGCGGCCTGCGACTATTACGACGCGCCCCTGATGCTGCCGGTGGCCGGCACCCAGGCCGCGATCCAAGCCTTGCCGCGCCTGCGCCCGCCGTCGCGCGTGGTGGTGGCCGCGCCCTCGTACGCCGAGCACGCCCACCATTGGGCCATGCACGGCCACGCCATGCGCCAGGTGCCGTATCACGAGTTGGACCAGGCCGTGAACGACTGCGAGGTGATGGTGGTGTGTAATCCAAACAACCCGACCGGCGCCACGGTGGCGCCGCGGCAGCTGCTGGAATGGGCCGCGCTTCTGGCCGCGCGCGGCGGCTGGCTGGTGGTTGACGAAGCCTTCGGCGACACCGCGCCGCACGCCAGCGTGGCGGCGGCGAGCGGCCAGCCGGGCTTGATCGTGCTGCGCTCGGTAGGCAAATTTTTCGGCCTGGCCGGCGTGCGGCTCGGCTTCGTGGCGGCCCACGCGCCGCTCTTGAACGCCCTGGCCGATATGCTCGGGCCGTGGGCCGTGAGCGGGCCGGCCCAGCACATCGCGCTGGCCGCGCTGCGCGACCGGCCCTGGCAGCACGCCATGCGCGCCCAATTGGCCGCCGGCGGCGCGCGTTTGCATGCACTGCTGGCGCAACACGGCATCGACGCGCGCGGCACGCCGCTGTTCCAATGGTGGCCCGAAACGCGGCCCGAACAATTTTGGCGGCACATGGCCGAACGCGGCATCTGGGTGCGGCTGTTTTCCGAGGCGGCGCGCGGCATTCGCCTCGGTTTGCCACCGGACGAAGCCGGCTGGCGGCGCTTGACGCGCGCCTTAAACGAATGGAACGAGGATCGCTTATGAACACATTATCAGGCGCGCTGGCCTGCCTGATGGCGCTGGCCGTCCAGGCCCATGCCGCCATCACCGTCCGCGACGACGACGGCAACCCCGTCACCTTACAACAGCCGGCCAAGCGCGTCGTTTCGCTGGCGCCGCACGTGACCGAGCTGCTGTTCGCGGCCGGCGGCGGCGAGCGCATCGTGGGCGCGGTCAGCTATAGCGATTATCCGGAGGCGGCCAAGCGCATTCCGCACATCGGCGACAACCGCCAGATCGACATGGAACGCGTGATCGCCATGAAGCCGGACTTGATCGTGGTCTGGATGCACGGCGGCTCGGAGCGCCAAATCGACGCCTTGCGCCAGCTCGGCGTTCCCTTGTTCCACAGCGAGCCGAAAAAACTCGACGCCATCCCCGACAGCGTGCTGCGTCTCGGCCAGTTGATGGGCACCGAGAACGTGGCCACGCCGATGGCCGCGCAACTACGCCAGCAGCTGGCGACGCTGGAGGCGAAGTACGCCGGCCGGGCGCCGGTGCGCTTGTTTTATCAAGTCTGGGACAAGCCGCTCTACACCCTGGGCGGCGGCCATATCGTCAGCGACGCGATCGCGCTGTGCGGCGGTGAAAACGTGTTCGGCAAAATGACGCTGACGGCGCCGGTGGTCGGCATCGAAGACGTGCTGCGCGAAGACCCGGAGGCGGTCGTCGGCGGCAGCGAAAAAAGCGCCAGGGAGGGTGGCGTGAACATGTGGCGCCAGTATCCCTCCATGAAAGCGGTACGGGCCGACAATCTGTTTACCCTGGACGGCAATCTCTTGAACCGGGCGGGCCCGCGCATGATCGCCGGCGCCGCCGCGCTGTGCGAAAAACTCGACTTGGCGCGCCAGCGCAGAAAGAACTGAGATGGCGGGCGCGCGTACCCCCTTCCCCTTCCCGACCCTGATGGTGCAGGGCACCACCTCGGACGCCGGCAAAACCACCATCGTGGCCGCGTTGTGCCGCCTGCTGCGGCGCGACGGCGCGGCCGTGGTGCCGTTCAAGCCGCAGAACATGGCGCTCAACAGCGCCGTCACGGCCGATGGCGGCGAGATCGGCCGCGCCCAGGCGCTGCAAGCCATCGCCGCCGGATTGGCGCCGCACACGGACATGAATCCGGTGCTGCTGAAACCGTCGTCCGACACCGGCGCGCAAGTCATCATTCATGGCAAGCTGCGGGCCGACATGCACGCGCGCGACTACCACCGCTACAAGACGGTGGCGATGGAAGCGGTGCTCGAATCGTACGGCCGCCTGCGCCAACAGTACGAGAACGTGATCGTGGAAGGCGCCGGCAGCCCGGCCGAAATCAATCTGCGCGCGCGCGACATCGCCAACATGGGTTTCGCCGAAGCGGTCGACTGTCCCGTGATCCTGGTGGCCGACATCGACCGCGGCGGCGTGTTCGCGCACATCGTCGGCACGTTGTCCTGCCTGTCCGAGAGCGAGCGGCGTCGCACCATCGGTTTTGTCATCAACCGCTTCCGGGGCGACCTCTCGCTGCTGCAACCGGGCCTCGATTGGCTCGAGCGGCAGACCGGCAAGCCGGTGCTGGCGGTGCTGCCTTATTTGCACGGGCTGTTTTTGGACGCCGAGGACGCGGTGGCCTCGGTGCAGGCCGAGCGCGGCGCGTTCCGCGTGGTGGTGCCGCAGCTGCCGCGCATGAGCAACCACACCGACTTCGACGCCCTGCGCGCGCACCCCGGGGTCGATCTGCGCTTCGTGCGCCAGGGCGAGGCGCTGCCCGCCGCCGACTTGATCATCCTCCCCGGTAGCAAGAACACGCGCGCCGATCTGGATTGGCTACGCCTGCAAGGCTGGCCCGGGCAAATCGCGCGCCATCTGCGCTACGGCGGCAAGGTGATCGGTGTTTGCGGCGGTTTCCAAATGCTGGGCATGCGCGTGAACGATCCGGACGGGATCGAAGGTACGGCCGGCGACTCGCCCGGCTTGGGCTTGCTGGAGCTGGACACCAACCTGACCGCGCACAAGCGTCTGGCCCAGGTGAGCGGCAGTTGCTGCTTTTCCCAGGAAGCACTGGGCGCGCCCGTGCATGGTTACGAAATCCATGTGGGCGTGTCGCGCGGACCGGCCCTGTCGCGTCCCGCGTTTCGCATCGATGGGCGGCCGGAGGGCGCTTGCTCGGCCGATGGCCAGATTCTGGGCACCTACCTGCACGGCTTGTTCGACGCGCCCACCGCCTGCGCCGCGCTGTTGCGCTGGGCTGGATTGGAAAGCGACACCGTGGTGGACGTGGCGGCGCTGCGCGAAGCCAGTTTGGACCGGCTGGCCGACGCCACCCGCCCCTTGCTGGAGACCTTGCGCGCGCTGGGCCAGGCCGCGCTTCCCGAATAACGGCGCGGCGCCGGCGACTTGGCGCACGGCTCGCCGAACGGCTAGCCGGACGGCGAGCCGTACGGCGAGCCGTTCATCCTTCGAACGCGCAAGGGTAGACGCCGCCGTTGTGCCCGATCCAGCGCGTGACGGTGGCGATCAAGTCCAGATCGGCCGCCCCGTCCTGCGAGCGCAGTTTAATCGCGTGCAAGGCGGCGGTGTAATAACTCCGATTCAAATCGCGATGCAGCGCGCGCACAGCAAATTGCGCGGCCATGACATCGGCATCGATCTTGCGGCCCAGCCGCAAGGCGTCGCGCTCGTTGCGCCACACCGCGTCGGCCAAGGCCAAGGCCGCGCGTATCTGTGTCAGCAACTGTAATTCGAGGCGCAAGCCGCTCACGCTGCTCTGGCGCGCGCGCCGCGCCTCGATCGTGGCGACGTCGAGTTCGGCGTCCGCTTGCAGCGCCAATTCCGCGCTCTGGCGCATGCGCGACATGCTGGCGCCGCCGTTGACGATCGGCACATTGATCTGCAAGCCGATCACGGTCGAGCGCGACGAGGTGCTCGCGCTCAGCGGCAAATCGATGTTGCCGCCTTCGGTGTAGCGTCCTTTGCTCACGGTCAAGTCCACGGTCGGCAAGTTGGCCGCGCGCTGGAGGCGCACATCGTGCCGCGCCAGCGCCAGCCCCAGCTGCTTGATTCTGACCTCGGGCGCCACCCCGGCCGGCGCTTCCGGCGCCATGCTCTCGACCGGCGCCAAGGCGTTCACGTCGCGCTCCAAATCGAGCTTGGCGATGCGCTCCACCGGACTTTGCACCATGCTCTCCAGCCTGGCGCGCTTGTCCTCCAACACGGCGCCGGCCCGGTCGCGCTGCATCATATTGCGCGTCAACGCCAGCTGCGCGTCGGCCCGCTCGGACAGGGTCACCGAGCCCAGCCGCAGCCCGCCTTCGGCCACGCTCAGCTTTTCCTTGCTCAGCGCGCACTGATCCTGGGCCACCAACATATCGTCGTAGGCCATCAGCACATCGAAATACGCTTGCACCGTGTTGACGACCGTGTCGCGCCGCGCCATGTCGTGTTTGAGTTCGGTTTGCGCGATGGCGGTGCCGGCCCGCGACACGCCCACCCAATGCTCGGCGTGCAACAGCGGCTGGGACAATTTGGCGGCCCAGCTTTGCGAGGGATAAGCGCGCCCGACCGGCGCGTCGCCGAAAAAAGCGACCTCGCCATGCAAGCGGCTCGGCGCCCCGACCAGGTTCACGGTCGGCAACATGGCCGCCACCGCCTGGGTCCGGCTTTCGCGGCTGGCGTTGAGCGCGTGCTCCCCCGCCAGCAGGGCGGGATCGCGGCTGGCCGCCGCGTCGACGGCGCTTTGCAAGTCGAGCGCGCGCGCGCCGTGCCAGGCGCCGGCCGCCCACAAGGCCAGCGCCATCAGTGGCTTGCTCATCGCGCCGCCTCGCCGCCGCGCTGCCAAATCTTCACGCGCACGCCGCGCGCCTTCCAGCGATACGTGAGGGCGCTGCGATGCGCGCCGAAAAAATGCGCCTTGAGAAAGCGCGCCATGCGCGGCGCGTCGCCGAACGGCGCGATGAAATGCATGAGCCACAGCCGTTCGCCCTCGTCCCATTCGCTTTCGTGCAGCCGCGCCAGGGGGTCGCTCGCCAGCCGGCGCTCCACGTCCGGGGCCAGGGTGGCCCAGGTCACGAAACCGACCGGCCGCTTCAGTTCGTTGAACGCGAAAATCAATTGCTTGTGACGGATGGCCGGCTCTATCCAGTCTTGCAAGATGCGCAACTCGGCCATGCGCGTGGTGGGGTCTTGCGCCAGCAGCATGGCGGCATACCCCAACTGCTCATGATAGCGCTCGAAGCCCCACCCTGCGCACATGGAAAACGCGGACGCCGTGACGCTCATGTCAAAGCCTCGAACACGTCGGCGCCCCAAAACTGGCGCATCGCGCGCGCCGGCAGCGCATCGCAGGTCTCGCCCAACACCGCTTCCCACGGCGCGCTGACGCCGCGCGCGCCCACGCGCCAGCGCCCCAGGCAAGCGTCGAATCGCACCTGCACATCGGCCTCGCGCCACATGGTGCAGGTGGCCGCCGCTTGACTTCTCAAGACCATTTCGGCTTGGTCGCCGAGCCGGCGCGCCAGTTGACGCAGCGGCGCGCTCAAGGCGGCCGGCTCCGGCGCGTCGCGGACCAGGCGCTGGATGTGGCGGTTGAGCACGGGCCGGGAAAATAAGTCGATATCCTTGCCCGCCTTGGCGGCCCGCAAGCCGCACAGGCGGCGGAAATTATCGGCGCTCAGTTCGGCACCGAAATAGCTTTCCCGCACCATCAGGGCGACCCGCCGATACGCCAACGTCAACGTCGTGGCGAGCCGGGCGCAACGCAGCAAGGGCGCGAGCCGATGCGCGCTCTGTTCGGCGGTCCGGCTCGACGCCAGCGTCCACACGATGGCGCCGAAGGCGTAGCTGCCGATGGCGTCCACGGCGTCCGGGCCGGCCGGCTTGTCCACCGAGGTGCCGGCCTGGGCCAGCGTGATCAGCAAAGCGCCCAGGGCGCCCACGTCCGGGTCGTCTTGCCGCTGGCGCACCGCGTCCTCGGGAAAACCGCTGCGTATCACCAGTTCGGTGCTCAACTGCCGGTAATAGGCCGGGCGCAGACGCTGCTCCAGGCCATGCAAGCCGGCCGCCGCGCCGGCGCCACCGTGCTCGCCATATTTATCCAGGTAATACACGATGTTTTGCAGCCCCGGAATCAAGCGGGTGTACTCGGCCCAAAACGAGGGGCGAAAGATTTTGCGAATCCCGAAACGCGGCAAACCGGTGATCGAGCCCAGATCCATCCAGCGGCCGTCGAGCGCGATGTTCGACGAGGCCATCGAGCCATGCATGATGCGCTTGGCCGAGGCGGCGGCAAATTGCGCGCCGAAACGCCGCACCGCTTCCAGCAAGCCGGCCCGCAAGCGCTCGGGGCCGGCCAGGGCGCCGAATTCGGCCTCGCTCAAGCCCGGTGGCGCGGGCAAGACGCGCGGCAGGATGGCCAGCGCGGCGCGCACCCGCGCCACATCGGAGCAACCGATCACGGCATCGACGCGCGCGGGCCGAAAATACAAGGCCCGCTCGAAACTGGCCAGGCGATACGCGGCCTGACGCACCATCAGCGCGCCGGGCACGGCCAGCTTGTCGCCGTCGGGACCCCGGGTCCAGCTGGCGCCACCGGAGGCGATCACGGCGGGCGTGGCCACCGCGCCGTGGGGCAAGGCGATGTCGAGCAACCTGGCCCAGATATATTCGCCGGCCGCGTCGGCCAAGGACAAGCTGCCGTGCGAGGACCAGAAATTCATGCCCTCGCCTAATAGCTGATTGCAACCCATGCCTTTCACCAGCCAGCCGTCGCGCACGCCGCAACGCGCGCCGCCGCCGTTGGAGCGGATGCCGATGCCGCCGTAGCGCTCCGCCAGGAAACGCTGGCCGGGGGCCGCGTGCGCGCCATCGGCGCCCTGGACGATGCTGTAGGCGAATTTCTCCAGCATGGCGTCCGGCGACGACCCATCTTCCTCGGCCAGCACCAGCACCGCCCGGCTTAACTTACTGGCCTGAAACGGCGAAAACAATTCCGCGATCATCAGGACACGAACGAGCCGAAGATGTCGCCGTAATTGGGTGACGGCCATGAGTTGTCGAACTGGGTGCCGGTATCGGCGTTGTTGCCGAACGGCGAATTGATGAAGTTATTGGTGCGAATGGTATCGAGTGTCGCGGCGGGCAGCAACAGGTCGCCCACGCCGGGCATGATATAGGCGCTGTTGGGCACCGAAAACTCGGTGCTGCCGGTCGCCGCGATCAAGGTGCTGCTGACCGAATTGCTGTTCTTGCCCAGCCCCAGGATCGGGTACGACAGGTCGCCGGCGTTCATCGCCGCCGCCGCGCTGGTCATGGCGTTGATGCGCTCGCTGATGTCGGTGAAGCTGTTGGTCGAATACACGACATATTGGTTTTGGTCGGGCGTGTAGTAGGTCGGCGAATCGAAGGAATACACTTTCAGCTTATCGGACGGCAGATAGCCGACGGCCTTGATGGTGCCGTCGGCGCTGGTGGCCAGCCCGTCGAACTCTTGAATCACCCGGCCCGAGGGATCTTTCACGACAATCAGGTTGTGCCCGCCTAAACCGAATACCAGCGGCAACTGAGCTTGGACAATTTCATAATTTCCCGGCATGGATTTCTCCTCGATTGATGTCTACATGGATCGGCCCGCGGGCACGCTGTCGCGCGCCGCGCGCGCCGGCGCTAATCGGCCACCAAAAAATTGGTCGACTGCACCGGCATGCCATCGATAAAAATGGTCAAGCGATATTTACCGGGCGGGTCCGTAGGCAACAGCGCCCACAAGCCGCCCAACTTCACCTCCCCCGGCCGCACGTCGCCCTCGCGCACCAGCACCTTGCCCTGGTCTTCATAGCGGATGCCCGCTTGCGCTCGCACCGCCCCGTCCGGCGTTTGCGGCAAGTACAGCACTTCCTTGTAACGCCGCCGCGCCGCCGACGCCGGCACGCTGATCACCCAGCCCATGCCGTCGAATTCGGCGCGGCTGATGTGCTGGGACTGCTTCAATTCCACCGTGCCGTGCGCGGTGCGGGACAGCCCGCCGAAACTAAATTTCATGCCGGCCCCTGCGGTGTGCGGGCCACGGCATGACGGCGCCGTGGCGGGCTGGCTTATTTTTCACGCGCGGCGCTTTCCAGGGACTGCATGAAGGGAGAGGTGAAGTATTCATAGATTTTCCGTCGGCCCAGTTTGATATCGGCGGTCGCCGCCATGCCCAGCGTTAAAGGCTGCTGTTTTCCATCGACCATGAAATAAGGTCGCGCCGGCGCGATGCGCACCCGAAAACCGGCCACCGGCCGCTCGCGCGCCACGTCCTGCTGTTGCGCGGCGTTCAATACGTCCGTCTCGCGCACGTCTTGGCTGATCATGGATACGACCCCGGCCAGGGTGCCGTGGCGCAAGAAAGGGAAAGCCTCGATCTTGATGTCCACCGGCTGACCGACCTTCACCTGGCCGACATCCTCGTTTTTCAACAAGACCTCGACCACCGCCTTGCCCTGTTCCGGCGCGATGGTCAGGATGGGCTGACCGGCCGTCAACACGGTGCCGATCTTATTCGATTCCGATAACTGAACGAAGCCGCTTTGTGGCGCCAGCAAATTTTTCCGGCTCAAGCGATCCACGGTCTTTTCGTTTTCCATGCGGGCCGTTGTGAGACTGAGCCGTTTTTCCTGCACGTCGGCCAGGATGTCTTGTTTATGGCTCTGTTCGATTTCCAGCAGATGTTGCTTGGGCGCTTCGATGGCCAATTCGGCCGCCGCCAGTTTTTGCTGTTGCGCCGCCAGCTCCGATTCCAGCGACATGGCCGCCTCGCGCAATTTGTCGTAGTCAAAGGCGCTGATGACGCGACCGATATACGGCTTGGCCTGCACCTCCCTGGCGCGTGCCGATACGGACAATAACTCCGCCTTGTCGAGCAAGGCGCGCTCGGCTTGGGCATGCCGCAGCGCGACCGCCATCTCGTTGCGCGCCTCGGCCAGCTTGGCCGCATAGGCGCCCTGACGGGCCAGCATCAACTGGTTTTCTTCCAGGTTTTCTTGCGCCGAGCGCGAGCGGTCGCTGATGTCGGCGCCGGGCTGGTCGCGCAACTCGGCGCTCAGTCGTTGCAAGCCGTGCCGCAGGCTGTGTTGTCGGCTTTCATTGCTTTTAAAGTCGGCCAAGTGCTGGGTGCGGTCCAGCTCGACCAGCACATCGCCCTTGGCCACGCGCTGCCCCTCCTGGACCAGATACCGCCGGATCACCGATACCTCATCGGTTTGCACCAGGGCGCTGCCCTGCTCGGCGGCCACCCGGCCGTTGGCGCTGGAGACGATATCCAATTCGCCCACCACCGCCCACACCAGCAGGCACAGTTGCAAGGCGACCGCCGCCCATAAGGTCAATCGAAGCCGACCGGAAGCGGGCGCGTCCTCCAAATCCAGGCGACGCGGATAAAAGTCGCGCTCCAGCTTGGCCAGCACCAGGGCGTTGCCGCCGCGCCCGCGCGCGCCCGGCAAGCGCCGCGCCCAGGCCGCTGTACGGGCGCGCGCCCACGCGGCCGGGCTAATCATGCTGGGGGCGCATCTGCAGCGCGTGCAAGGCGGCGTACAAGCCGTCTTCCCCGATCAACTCGCTATGGCTGCCCGATTCCAGCAACTCGCCCCGGTCCAGCACGATGATCTGGTCCGCGTGGCGCACGGCGGACAAGCGATGCGCGATAATGATGACGGTGCGGCCGTGGCAAATTTTCGCCAGGTTGTCTTGCACGATGCGCTCGGACTCATAATCGAGCGCGCTGGTGGCTTCGTCGAAAATCAAAATCGGTGGATTGCACAACAAGGCGCGCGCGATGGCGATCCTTTGCCGCTGGCCGCCGGACAGGGCCACCCCGCGCTCGCCGACCACCGAGTCATAACCGCCAGGTAACTCGGCGATGAATTCATGCGCTCCAGCCAAGCCGGCCGCGCCCATCACCGCCTCGAACGGAGCCTGGGGCGCGTGCAGCGCGATGTTCTCGCGCACGGTGCCGTTGAACAGATAGTTCTCCTGCAACACCACGCCGATCTGGCGCCGCAAGCTGGCCAGATCGCATTGCTGAATGTCCATATTATCGATCAAGACCCGTCCGGAATAGGCCGGATACAAGCCCTGTAGCAACTTGGCCAGCGTGCTTTTCCCGGAACCGCTACGGCCGACGATGCCCAACGTGGTTCCAGCAGGAATGGTCAAGTTCAATTCCTGGATCACCGGCTGGCTCTGCAAAGCGTAGCGAAAGCTCAGTTTTTCGAGGCTGATGTGGCCCTTCAGGCGCGCCATGCCGGGTGCCACGCCGGCCGGCGCCTCCGGTTTGGTGTTCATCAAGTCGCCCATGCGCTCGATCGACACGCCCAGTTGCTGAAAATTTTGCCACAGCTCGACGATGCGCACCAAAGGATGGGTGACGCGCGACGCCAGCATTTGAAACGCGATCAACTGGCCCGCGCTCAGTTGGCCCTTCATCACCAGCGAGGCGCCGACCCACAACACCAGCAAACCGACGGCGCGCTCGACGGCCTGGCCGGCCGCGCCGCCATACGCCGCCAAGGTTCCGGTGCGAAAGGTGGCGCCGGTGTAACGGGCCAACAGGCGATCCCATTTGCGCTGGATCTGCGGTTCCGCCGCCAGCGCCTTGATCGCATGGATGCCCGACACGGCTTCCACCAAAAAACTGCCGCTGTCCGCGCCGCAATTGAAACGGAGATTTAAACGTTGCCGCATCAAGGTGCGCACGCCGAAGGTGATGCCGACCAGGACCGGGATCGCCATCGCCGTGATCAATGTCAGTTCCTTGCTGTAAAACAGCATCGCGCCGATAAAAAACACCACGAACACGGCGTCCAACAGGGTCGACAGCGACGTCCCGGTCAAAAACTGGCGGATATTTTCCAACTCTCGGACCCGGGCCACGGTATCGCCCACGCGGCGCGTTTCGAAATAGCGTAATGGAAGACGCAATAGATGGGCGACCACCTTGGCGCCCAACAAGGAATCGAGGCGGTTGGACGTATGCGAGATCAGATAGCCTTGCAGCGCGACAAACACGGTCTCGAACACGATGATGATCAACATGCCGCAGGCCAGCACGTTGAGGGTGTCGATATTGCGATGCGAGAGGACTTTATCGATAATTAACTGTATAAAAATCGGCAAGGCCAAGGCGAACAATTGAATGAAAATGGACGCCAGCGCGACTTCGAACAGCGCCGATTTATATTTGACGATCGCCCGCATGAACCAGCCCAAGCCGAAGGCTTGCTCCGGTTCGACGGCCCCTTGTTCGGACCGGACCACGATGAGGTGGCCTTCGCAATCGGTATAAAACGCGGCCGCCGTCAGTAACAAGGGCGCACCGGGATGGGCGGGATCGACGCAATACACGATCCCGTCTTCGAACTTCGATACCAGTACGTGGCCGGCCTCGCTCAAGCGCGCGATGGCGGGCAAGGGAAGCGACGCCAATTGCGTCAATTTCACTTTGATCCGCCGCGCCTTTAACCTGATCAATTTAGCGGCGGCGAGAATATCGTCATCGCCAAATTCGCCCGCGCCGCCCACGCTGCGCATCAAATGTTCCGGGTTGGCGTGAATCTGGAAGGTGTTGGCGATCACGCAGAGGCAGACCAGCCCGGGTGGTGCGTCACGCTCGATCTGGCTCATCGTCGCTTACAACCCGGTGCACACGACCGGCGCCACCGTCACCGCGGTGATGCGGCCCACCGGACCGGGCTTGCCATCCGTTTTGAGATTGACCCGCTCGATACACGAGGAGGGCAATAAGCGCTGGCGCGTGCGCGCGCATGTCACATCGTCACCGGGCGCGCAGTGAAACCCGGCCGCTTCCAATTCCTTGAGCGCGGCATCGCGTGGCATGCCGACCACCACACGATTCTGCACCTCTTTCTCGACAGCCACTTGATTTGGCATATAACAAGAAACCAGGAGTGGCGATAGCATCAGCATGGCAAAAATCGGCTTCATCGAGGCCCTTATATAGCTTACATTTTAACCAATTATAAACTCTCGGCGAGCGACTCACAATCGCTAACGATGCTTAAATGTCAGGATTGCTGTATTGGGTCACCAATCGCTTCGCGCATCAGCACTCGACGATGCCGCGCTTGCCCGGTCCGGCCAGGGTGCGCACACTGCGTTCGGTGGCGGCGCTAAATTGTCGGCTGTGCACCGTGTCGACGAAGCGCCAATCCGCGCGCACTTCATCGTCGCTGGCGCTGATGATCATGTAACCGCGCTTGCCGGTCTGGGCGTAGTACAGCGGCCCGATCAGCTGCTCCATCATGCGCGCCACCTGCTCCGGCTGGCGGTCCGGGTAGGAGCATTCCAGGCCGGGCGAGGAAACCGAGGCGGTGGCGAATTCCACGCCGATGCACCGGCCGCTCTCGTCGTGTAAATCGCTGGCCCAGGCGTTGTGCGTATCCCCGGCCAGCGCCACCAGGTTTTTACGGTGGCGCCGCATGATGCCGAATAGCTGCTCGCGGTTGGCTTGATAACCGTCCCAGGAATCGAGATAGCAAGGCACGGTCGGCGCGGCCAGACAAGCCGATTCGGCGGCCGTCAACCCGGCTGGCGCGCTGAGGGCGCGCTGTTTCAGGGCGACATAATCGGCGCAACTGATATCGTCCATCAGCACCGGCTGCGGATACTCCATGCGCGCCATCAGCACCTGTTGACCCAGCACTTGCCAGCGCGCGCCCGAGCCGGCGACCTGGCGTTCGAGCCAGGCCATTTGCTCTTGGCCGAGCATTTCGCGGGTGGGCGAGGCCACGTCGTGGCGGAACTTGTCGAGATCGAAGCCGCCGTCGCGGTCGATGTAGGAAGCCATCGCCAGTTGCTGGTCGCGCCCGATGATGCGGCTGTCGAGCATATGCAGCGAGACCAGTTTGCCGAAGTCGAAGGAACGGTATATGCGCTCCGGCCTGGCGGCGTCCGGCGCGCGAATCGGCAGCCATTCGTGATAGGCCTGGATCGCAGCCCGCTTGCGCAGCGCGAACGGACCGGAGCGCTCGGGCCGATGATCGAGCGCGCCATCGTGCCAGGCGTCGTCGGCGAATTCATGGTCGTCCCAGACGGTGATGAACGGCACGCTCGCGTGCAGCGCCTGCAAATCGGGATCGCCGCGGTATTGTGCGTAACGGCGCCGGTAATCGGCCAGCGCCATGAGCACATTGCTTGGCTCCGACACGCGGCCCAGCGCCACCGCGTCGGCGCAGGCATAACCGGTGCTGTCGTATTCATAGATGTAGTCGCCGATGTGCAGGGCCGCGTCCAGGTCGTCCTGTTTGGCGGCGTCGGCGTAGACATTGAAGTAGCCGGCCGGGTAGTTCGCGCACGAGAACACCGCCAGCTTGATTTGCCGAACATTCCGCTTGGGCAGGGTCTTGGTGCGCCCGAGCGGCGACGTGAACGCCGCGGTGCTGAAACGGTAAAAATAGACCAGGCCCGGCAGCAAGCCCTCGGCATCGATCTTGACCGTGTAATCGCGGTCGGGACCGGTCGAGACGCTGCCGGAGGCGACGATCTGGCGCAGCTCCGCATCGGTGGCCATCTGCCACTGCACCTCGATGGGCGCGCCATCGTTCGGGTCGGCCGGGGTGACGCGGGTCCACAGGATGACCCGATCGGGCAGCGGATCGCCGCTGGCCACGCCATGTAAAAAGCCCGCGCCGGCGAGCTCGGGGACGCTGGCGGCGGTGTCGCTGCACGCGCTGGAGCCCAGGCCGGTCGCGCCCAGCAAGGCGGTCGAGCACAGTTGACGGATGAAGTGGCGGCGCTCGCGCAGACCGTCCTGCGACAGCGCGGGCGCATGGGCGCGGGCGCGGAGAAGAGACATCATGTGGCCACCTGATCGACGTTGCTGATGCTGGCAACTTACTCCCCATTGATGACGGCGCTATGACGTGGCTCTAGGAAATGTTTAAATTCGCCAGCAGCGGGCAGGTTCGCGCGGCCGCTGGCGGCCCGGCGCGCGATGCGGACTCCCATGGTTGGCGCCGCGCCACAGACATTTATGTGACAATCGAGTGGCGATACCCGTCCTACGGCCGCTCGCGGCCGCCCACCCGATGCGCTTATTTTATTCATGACCACTCCCGCCATAAAAAATTATCTACCCTGGGTCGTCGCCACGGCCTTATTCATGGAGCAACTCGACTCCACCATCGTCAACACCGCCATTCCGAGCATCGCGGCCAGCCTGCATGTCACGCCGCTGAGCTTGAAGGCGGTAGTGAGCAGTTACATATTGAGTCTGGCCGTGTGCATTCCCATCAGCGGCTGGCTGGCCGACCGCTTCGGCACGCGGCGCGTGTTTTGCTGCGCGGTGGCGATCTTCACGGTGGCCTCGATCTTGTGCGGCTTGTCGCTCAACGTGCCGATGCTGGTGGCGGCGCGGCTGTTGCAGGGTGCGGGCGCGGCGATGATGATGCCGGTCGGCCGGATCACCATCATCCGCACCTTTCCCAAGGCGGAGTTGCTGGCGGCGATGAACTTCGTGATCATTCCGGCCTTGATCGGTCCCTTGCTGGGGCCGACAGTGGGCGGGCTGATCGTGCACTGGCTATCGTGGCGCGAGATTTTTTTCGTCAACGTGCCGGTGGGACTGGTCGCGTTTTCGCTAGCCTATCGCTACATGCCCGATTATCGCGCCGAGCAAACCAGGCCGCTCGATCTGATCGGCATGGTGCTGTTCGGCACCGGTGTCGCCTTGCTCTCATGGCTGCTGGAAGTTTTCGGCGAACACCGCCTCGATCCGACCTCGGCGGCGGTGCTGCTGGTCATCGGACTCAGTTTGCTGGCGGCCTATCTCTGGCACGCGAGCGAAGCGCCGTATCCTTTGCTCAGGTTGACACTGTTTCGTATCCGCACCTTCCGGGTTTCGGTGGCGGGCGGATTTATCACCCGGCTCGGGGTGGGCGGCCTGCCCTTCCTGCTACCCCTGCTGTATCAGCTGGGATTGGGCTTGCCGGCGTGGCAGTCGGGTCTGTTGATGATGCCGTCCGCCGCCGCGGCCATGGGCATGAAATTCATTTCGGCCCGCGTGCTGGGGCGCTTCGGCTATCGCCAAGTATTAATTATCAATACGGTATTAATCGGCGTCACGATCTCGATGTATTCGCTGGTGCATATCGGCACGCCCCTGTATTTGATCGTGATGATCAGTCTCTGTCTCGGCTTCTTCAATTCGCTACAATTTTCCAGCATGAACAGCATCGCCTACGCCGATATCGACAGCGCCGATTCCAGCATGGCCAGCACCATCGCCAGCTCCTTGCAGCAGTTATCGATGAGCTTTGGACTGGCTTTCGGCTCGCTCATCACCGGCTGGTATATCGGCGACATGCCGCAAACCGACCGTCTGGTATTGGGCAACGCCTTACACCACGCTTTCTTGACGCTGGCCGGCCTCACCGTACTGTCCTCGCTGACCTTTTGGAGCCTGCGCAAGGAAGATGGCGAGAGCATCAGCCGGGGCGCGGCGGTGCAAATAGCGACGCAGGAAAAGATCGAGTAATGATGGCCTACGGAGCATAGATTGGGCGGGAGCGCCGGCGGCATGGCGCTCCGATTAGCGGCATCCGAAGTGGCGGCGAGATACAACGCCAGACGTAAAAAAACCCCCATCCGCACTAAACGCGAGCTTAAGCGCGTTTAGGCTGATGGGGGTTTTTCACTATAACTAGCCTGACGATAACCTACTTTCACACTGGTTGCAGCACTATCATCGGCGTAAGATCGTTTCACGGTCCTGTTCGGGATGGGAAGGGGTGGTACCGATTTACTATGGTCATCAGGCATAACTTGTACAAGCACTTGCTCCCAACAGGGCAGCA
>JAYVUV010000407.1:0-11372 GCA_043787615.1 Janthinobacterium sp.
GACTTGTTCGCGCAAGCGCGTTGCACTTCCTGCCACGCCGCCACGCTCAAGACCGGCGGCGCGCATCGCTTCGCCGAACTGCGCGGCCAGACCATCCGCCCATTCACCGACCTGTTGCTGCATGACATGGGTCCGGAGCTGGCCGACACCTTCCCGCAAGGCACGGCGTCGCAGCAGGAATGGCGCACCGCGCCGCTGTGGGGGATCGGTTTGTTGGAGAGCATGAACAAGGACGTGCGCTACCTGCATGACGGCCGCGCCCGCACCATCGCCGAAGCGGTGTTGTGGCACGGCGGCCAGGGGCAAAAAAGCCGCGACCGTTTCAAGGCTTTGAGCGCGGACGATCGTCAAAAGATGATCGACTTCCTCAAGTCGCTGTGATGGGGTTGTAAGCAGCTTGAACGGCCGGGAGCGCACACGCGTCCCGGCCGTTTTTATGTCAGCCGGCCGCTCCGCCGGTCACGCCAGCGCGAAACCGAGCGCGCCCAGCGCCGCCTCGCACGCCGCATGGTCTTGCGCATAGTTACCGCCAGAAATTCCCACCCCGCCGATGACTTGCCCGTGTTCGATGATCGGGTAACCGCCGCCCGCCGCCACCAGACGAGGCCGGTGGGCCAGTTGCGCCGCGTTTTTGTCGCTCAGCACGCCAACCCAGGCCTGGGTGCTGATGCCGAAGGTGACCGCCGTCCACGCCTTGTCGATGGCGATGTCGGAGGCCAGGAAAGAGGCGCCGTCGGTGCGCTCGAACGCTTTCAGGTTGCCGGCCGGGTCGCTGACGGCGATGGCCACTTCGATGCCGATATCGCGGCAGGCGGCGCGCGCCGCTTCAATGACGGCGGCGGCCGCCTCGCGGGTGATGGACGCGCTGTTGAAGGAGCGGGCTGGAGTAGATGGTGCGGTCATTGTGTCGCTTTCATAGTGGACAGTGCTTAAAACTTGCCGTTCGGGTTTTTCCAAGCGGCGCGTGGCGGAATCGCTTCCACGTTGCCCCAGTGTTCGACGATCTTGCCGCCGTCTATGCGGTATAGATCGAACAGGCCGGCGGGCTTGCCGGCCACGTCGCCTTCGCCGGCCGCCAGCACGAAGTTGCCTTCGCCCAGCACCATGGCGACTTTGGTGTACTCGACCGCGCCACCATCCGGTATGGACGGCTTGTGTTCTATATAGTTGGCGCCGTCGATATAGGTTTTCAGGCGCTCGCGTCGCTTGTGCACCAGATCGTCGCTGTAGGCCCGGATCAGGGCTTTATTGGCGACGGTGTCGGCGATGTCGGTGGCGGCGGTGGGGCCGTCAACCATGCCGTGGCCGTTGGCATTGGGCTGGGCGGGCGTGGTCTGGATATTGTCCCAGTGCTCGACGATTTTGCCGTTTTCATAGCGCAAGATGTCGAACGTGATCTTTGGACCGAACACATCGAGTTGGTTATGCACGAAGACGAAGTCGCCGTCCTGGAACACGCGCACGCTATGCACCTTGGTCCGGCCCTTGGGCAAAATGGCAAGCAAGGCTTTCAGGCCGGCCAGGCCATCGGCGTTGGACAGATTGTGCTGGATATAGTTGTCGGCGTTGATGTAGCGCAGCGGCCCTGGCTCGCCGGTTTCGAAACTTTTGAACAGGTCGATCACTTCCTGTTTGTGGTCGGGCGCGCCCGCGCGCGCCGGCTGGGCCAGGCAGGCCAGCGTCAAGGCGAGCGCCGTGGCGGCCGCCATGGGTAAAAAATAGCGATTGGAAGGCATCGGATCTCCTGAAAAATGGTGGGCGTGGGTGGCTCAAGCGCCGGCGGTCGCGTCGTTCGGCGTCAACCCTTCCAATACCAATTTGCCGCGCGTGCGCCCGCTTTCCAGCAGCGCGTGCGCACGCTTGAGGTTGGCCGCGTCGATCGGCGACAGGCGTTGCGTCATGGTGCTGCGCAGCACGCCGGCGTCCACCAGGCGCGCCACCTCGTTGAGCAAGGCGCCTTGTTCGGCCATGTCGGCGCTGCTGAAAATCGGCCGCGTAAACATCAGCTCCCAGTGGATCGACACCGACTTGCGTTTGAAGAGATTGGCGTCGGCCAGTTCGTCGATCAAGCCGAGTCGCCCTTGGGGCGCGATCAGATCGGCCAGTTCGACGGCGTGCCGATTGGTTTGGGTGGTGCTGAACACGAAGGCCGGCGCGCCCAGGCCGAGCGCCGCCACCTCCGCCGCCAGCGGTTTGCTGTGATCGATCACGTGATGGGCGCCCATCTCGCGCGCCCACGCCGCCGTCTCCGGGCGGGAGGCGGTGGCGATCACGGTCAAGTCGGTCAAGCGGCGCGCCAATTGGATCGCGATCGAACCAACGCCGCCGGCGCCGCCGACGATCAGAATGGCGCGCGCGGCGCCCGGCACCGGCTTGTTCACGTCGAGCCGGTCGAACAGCGCTTCCCACGCGGTGATCGCGGTGAGCGGCAGGGCGGCGGCGGCCGCCCAGTCGAGGCTGGCCGGCTTGAAGCCGACGATGCGTTCATCGACCAGGTGATATTGCGCGTTGGTGCCGGGGCGGTCGATGGCGCCGGCGTAAAACACCGCGTCGCCCGGTTTGAACAGCGTGACTTCCGGGCCGACCGCGTGGACCACGCCGGCCGCGTCCCAGCCCAGCACCTTCCATTGCCGGCCGCTGTCGGGTGCGACGCCGGCGCGGATTTTGTAGTCGACCGGATTGACCGAGACGGCCTTCACCTCGACCAGGATATCGCGTCCGTCGGGGACGGGCATGGGCAGTTCGATGTCGATCAGGGCGTCGTCGCGGGTGACGTCGCCGGGCGTGTGATAAGCAATTGCGCGCATGGGGCTCTCCTTGTTGTGAAAGCCGATATTAGGCGCTATGATTCGCTTTGAACAGTACGCACAATTTTTGTCTATAGTGTCGGAAAGGATACTACCCCATGAGCAAACCACGCCACTCCCGTCTCGATTGCCATCCCGGCTGCGCGGTCGAGGCGACCATCAGCCTGATCGACGGCAAGTGGAAATGCGTGGTGTTGTTTCACTTGCTGAACAAGTCGGTGGTGCGCTTCAACGAGTTGCGGCGCTTGGTGCCGGGGGTGACGCAACGCATGCTGACCAATCAATTGCGCGAATTGGAGGCGGACGGCTTGATCGTGCGCGAAGTCTATGCGCAGGTGCCGCCGAAGGTGGAGTACAGCTTGTCGCCGCTGGGGCTGAGTCTGGAGCCGATCCTGCGTTCGCTGCGCGTGTGGGGTGACGCCAATATGAGTTTGTTCGGCGCCGGGCAGGTTGGGCAGTCTGTGGCGGTGGATAGGCTCGAGGTGGCGGTAGAAGAGTAGCCGCTTGGCTTGGAACCCCCTGATGAGTTGATTAAAGCCCTTCGAGTCGCTGGTGCGTCCGGACTAATTGCGGGCTATCTGCTTGTCGCGCTGTCCGAGCGCCAGGATCTTCCACCAGCTTTTACGGTGCGCGTGAAAGAATATGCGAAGTGGGGAGCTTAGTCAGTAGTATAGATTAATTGTCTAGCTGCCTATAAGTCGAGCGTCTTTATTTTTTTGCAATTGATTTGTGAGCGCTGCGTAAAACCTGCGCACTGATTGGTAAAAGTTAGAGCGCGCCCAAGCTGTCGCAGGTGATTGCGGTCCATATTGGAGGTTTTCACACTTTCCGATCCTATGCGTTGCGCCATCCTTGGGTTTGTCGCCGGTGCCGCGTTTCTGCAAACGCGGGCCGACTTGCCGGGGTGGCTGGCGCTGCTCGCGCTCGCGGGTGTCGCCGTATCGCTGTTGTGTGCCTTGCGCGGGACCGTGCGCGCGACCGTCGCCGGCGCCTTGCTGGGGTTTTGCTGGGCCGCGCTGCTGGCCCATGGCGCGCTGGCGCCGCAGCTGACCAAGGCCGACGAGGGGCGCGATGTCACCGTGATCGGCACCATCGACAGTCTGCCTTACCACTTCGAGCGGGGCGTGCGCTTTTATTTCGCGGTCGATCAAGTGCTCGAACCGCGCCTCGCGCTGCCGCCCCGTCTTTCGCTGGCGTGGTACGCGGAGCGGGAGGGCGGGGAAGGCGGGGAGGGTGGGGAGGTCGGCGCGGTGCGGCCCGGTGAGCGTTGGCAACTCAGGCTGCGCTTGCAGCGCCCGCACGGCAACGCCAATCCCTACGGCTTCGACTACGAGGTGTGGTTGCTGGAGCAGGGGTTGCGCGCCACCGGTTATGTGCGGCCGGCCGGCGGCGCGAACCGGCGCCTGGACAGCTTCGTGTTCAGCTTCGGACACTTGGTCGAGCGCTGCCGGGCCGCGCTGCGCGAGCGCATCCTGCGCGCCTTGCCCGACGCGGCGTATGCGGGGGTGATCGTGGCCCTGGTGGTGGGCGACCAGCGCGCCATCGACCAATCCGATTGGGCGGTGTTCAACCGCACCGGCATCGGCCACCTGATTTCCATCTCCGGCCTGCACATCACCATGATCGCCGGGCTGTTTGCGATGCTGGCCTCGGGCTTGTGGCGGCGCTCCTTTTTCACGGAGCTGCAACTGCCCCTGATCCTGCCGGCGCAAAAAGTGGCGGCGTTGAGCGGGGCGGCGGCGGCCCTGCTGTACGTGCTGCTGGCCGGCTTCGGCGTGCCGGCGCAGCGCACCCTCTATATGCTGTCGGTGGTGGCGGCCGCGCTGTGGCTGGGGCGTCTCACCAGCGTCTCGCATGTGCTGTGCTGCGCGCTCGGTCTGGTGGTGCTGCTCGATCCCTGGGCCGTGCTCGGACCCGGGTTTTGGCTCTCGTTCGGCGCCGTGGCCACCATTTTGTATGCGACGGTGGGGCGCACCGTGACGCATGCGGAAGCGCAGGCGCCAACCCTTGCGCGGGTCCGCTTGCGCGCGGCGTTACAGGCCGGCGCGCACACGCAATACGTGGTGACGCTGGGGCTGGTGCCGTTGACGATGCTGCTGTTTTCGCAGGTGTCCTTGGTCAGCCCGGTGGCCAACGCGCTGGCGATTCCGATCATCGGCCTGGTGGTGACGCCGCTGTCGCTACTGGGCAGTTTGCTGCCGTCGCCGTTCGGCGGCGCGTTGCTGGTGCTGGCCCACGCCATCGTCGCGCTGCTGGCGCAGGCCTTGCAATGGCTGGGTGCCTCCCGGTTGGCGGTATGGAGCGCACCTTCGCCGCCACCGTGGATCTTTTGTTGGGCGTTGTTCGGTACCTTGTGGATGCTGGCGCCGCGCGGCTGGCCGCATCGCTGGCTGGGCGTGGTGAGCTGGATTCCGCTGTTGACGGCCTTGCCGGACCATCCCGCGCCGGGGCGCATGTGGGTCACCGCCTTCGATGTCGGGCAGGGCATGGCGCTGTTGATCGAAACGAGCGGCCATCGCCTGCTGTACGACGCCGGGCCTTTTTACGCGCCCGATTCGAATGGCGGCAACCGCGTGATCCTGCCGTATCTGAAAGCGCGCGGCATCGACGCGCTCGACGCCATGGTGGTGAGCCACAGCGACAGCGACCATTCCGGCGGCGCGCTCGCCATCCTGGAGGGCGCGCGCGTCGGCTGGGTGAGTTCATCGCTGGACCCGGCGCACCCGATCGTGCGCGCCGCGCCGCGGCACCGCCGCTGCGAAGCGGGGCAGGGTTGGGAGTGGGACGGCGTGCGCTTCGAGATGCTGCATCCGCTCGCCGACAGTTATGCCGACGCCGCGCTCAAGCCGAACGCGCGCAGCTGCACGCTCAAGATCAGCGCGGGCGGCCACGCGATGCTGCTGGCGGGCGATATCGAGGCGGCCCAGGAGGCGCAGTTGTTGGAGCGCTCGGGAGCGGCGCTGGCCGCCGACGTGCTGCTCGCGCCCCATCACGGCAGCGGCACCTCGTCCACGCCCGCTTTCTTGATGGCGGTGCGGCCCGCGTGGGCGGTGTTTCAGCTTGGTTACCGCAATCGCTATCATCATCCGAAAGCCGAGGTGCTGGAACGCTACCGCGAGATGGGCATCGCGATGGCGCGCACCGATCGGACTGGGGCGCTGACGCTGCGTTTCGGCGAGACGGTCGAGGTCGGCGCCTACCGCGCGCAGCATCGGCGGTATTGGCAGGATCGTTGAATGATAAAACGGATCAAATCCATGTTAACATTTGGGGAATATTGAACGCGCCAATTATTGCTGGATAAGCCCTTTGCCAAAGCGCGAGATCGCAATCACGACTCTGAATTTCTTTTGTTAAATAGTTTGCAATATTATATAGACCGAAAGCCTTATTCAAATGTTGATCGAATAGAGCTGGTGACGGAGCTTTTTCCCGGCGATTCGTGCGTGCATTTAAATCTTTTTCACATTCTACCGCCTACCACCAGAAGTCCACAGCTAATTCATCCCCGCTTGATGGTGGCACAAATACAGTCTGATATTCCTCCAGCCAAGCCTCGGAAAATGGTTTTGAGACTGGCGGATGCTTTTGCGTTTGAACCGCAGGCGAAATCACACTTCGGTTTGCCAGTGTGGATAGGAGATCCATCGCCCCATTCCGGTCGAAGATGCTTGACCGTGACCTTTCGCTGGAAACGCGGCGGTCGCGTTCACTCGGGGAAAAACACCAAGCCGGCGCATAGGGCCAGGCCCACCGCGTACAGCAGCCAGGTCTCGGAAATCGCGTACGGATACAGCATCAAGCCGACCCCTATCCAACGCCGATAGCTCTGTGACATGCTTTTGCCGTAACGGTAGGCGGCGAAGCCGATCACGCTAAAGAGCAGGGAGCCGAACAGGTAGGCCGGGCTGGGCAGGCTGAATCCGGGAGCGCTCACGTTCGCGAGTTGATCCATGGGCAAACTTTCCAATAGAAACAGTATCGCGGCATCTTCCCGCTTTTCGTGCGATCACGCAAGTGAAGGCGTTGGCCCGTCGGGCCGGCGAACTATTGTAAAGCGCGTGAGTCCGCCGTCCCGCCGGTCCGGTTAGAGGCTTTCCTCGACGTTAAAAACGCGCGCGCGGCCTTACAATCGGTCAAACTCGCCTGCACCGTCGTGCTTCGCGCTATCCGCCGTCTCGCCCACTTTCTATGACGAAACCATTGTTGCATTTCGCGCATGCGAACAGCTTCCCGGCGGGAACGTACCGGCATTTGTTCGCGCTGCTCGCGACCGATTTCGACGTCCAGGCGCTCGATATGCATGCCCATGACGCGCGCTATCCCGTTGATCCGGGCTGGGCGGCGTTGGTGCGCGAATACATCGACGAGCTGGAGCGGCGTTACCGGGAACCGGTGATACTGGTCGGGCACTCGCTCGGAGGCATGCTCAGCGTTATTGTCGGCAAAGCCAGGCCCGATCTGGTGCGTTGCGTGGTGCTGCTCGACGCGCCGATGCTGGGCGGCTGGCGCGCCGTGGCGCTGCGGCTGTTGCGCGGCACGGCGCTGGGACGACGCCTGTCGCCGGGCAGGCTGTCGCGCCGGCGCCGCAACGTCTGGCCCGACGCCGATGCCGCCTATCGCCATTTCGCCGCCAAGCCGATGTTCGCGATCTGGGCGCCCGGCATCTTGCGCGATTATATCGCCAGCGGCACGATGCCGCACCGCGACGGGGTGCAACTGCGCTTTACTCGCGAAACCGAGACCGCCGTCTACGACAGCTTGCCCGATCACATAGGCGCCCTGGTGGCGCGCGGTTATCCGGTGCCGGTCGGCTTCATCGGCGGCGTCGATTCGGCCGAGAGCCGCATGGCCGGCCTGGGCGCGACGCGCAAGCTGGTGGGGCGCCATTTTCGCTTGGTTCCCGGTGGCCATCTTTTCCCGATGGAGTCGCCGCAGCTCACGGCGCAAGCCATCGTGCAGATGGTGGCCGCGCTGCTGGCCGCCGACCGCCCCGACAACGACGCGTGAATCGCCGGCCGAGGCGCGCCATGAGAAAAATTGTGTCCGGTCGTCCTTTCTTGGGGGAGCTTTGGCGTAAAATCGCGCCTATCCGGCTCGCGCGACTGCGCCGGCCCACCACCTCTTGAGAAAATGCTTCTGCAATGACGATTAAAAGCGATAAATGGATACGCCGGATGGCGGAACAAACCGGCATGATCGAGCCGTTCGAGCCGAATCAGGTGCGCGTGGCCGACGGCCGCAAGGTCATTTCCTACGGCACCTCTTCCTATGGATATGACATTCGCTGCGCCGACGAGTTCAAAATTTTCACCAATATCAATAGCACCATCGTCGATCCTAAAAATTTCGATTCGAATTCCTTCGTCGACGTGAAGAGCGACGTGTGCATCATCCCGCCCAATTCCTTCGCGCTGGCCCGCACCATCGAGTATTTCCGCATACCGCGCAGCGTGCTCACCATTTGCCTGGGTAAATCGACCTATGCGCGCTGCGGCATCATCGTCAATGTGACGCCGTTCGAGCCGGAATGGGAAGGGTACGTGACGCTGGAGTTTTCCAACACCACCCCGTTGCCGGCCAAGATTTACGCCGGCGAGGGCTGCGCCCAGGTGCTGTTCTTCGAAAGCGACGAGGAATGCGAAACTTCTTACAAGGATCGCAACGGTAAATATCAGGGCCAGCAGGGCGTGACCTTGCCTAAAGCCTAATATTCGCCTCACGCTGAGCCGGCTTTACGCGGCTTTACACATGGCGAACTTCAGTTGCGGCCGATCGCGCCGTAAACTATGATGTCATTAGCACATCGGGAGGTCATATGGTTACCGCAGTCACAGCATCGCGCGTCGCCGGCTCCAGCGGGTCGACGGACAACAGTTCGCAAATCGCCCAGTTGCAAAAGCAGCTGGCGTCGGCGCAAAAGCAGTTGGTGACGGCGCAAAAGGGCGAGCAGACCGAGGCGAGCGAAAAACAGCAGCAGTTGATCGCCCAGCAAATCCAGGCGATTCAAGCCCAGATCGCGCAGTTGCAGGCGGCCGCCGCGCAAAAGAGCGCCGCCCTGCAAGCCAGCCAAGCCAGCCAATCCGCCGCCGGCCAAGCCCCTCCTGCGCCGGCGCGCGCGTCCGGCGGCACGCTCGGCAGCGTGATCGATACTCGGGCCTGAATGGTTTAAGCGGGCGCCACCGGTAGCACGATCACCACGCACAGGCCGCCGCCATCGCGGTTGGCGGCCTCGATGGCGCCGCCGTGCGCCTGCACCACATGGCGCGCGATGGCCAGTCCCAGGCCGTGTCCTTCGGTGGTGTTGTGCTTGTCCGCCGAGCGGAAAAATGGCGTGAAGATACTCTCCAGCTCGGCCGGCGCCACGCCGGAACCGCGGTCGCTGACCGTGATGGCCAGCACGCGGCCGCCGTCGCGCGCGGCCAGTTCGAGCAGCACCACGCCGTCCACCGGGCTGTGTTTGATGGCGTTGCGCACCACGTTTTCGATGGCGCGGCCCAGCAGGTCGGCCTGGCCGCGCACCAGCACGTCGGCGCCGCCGCTGAGCACCACGCGGCGGCGGCAGGCGGCGGCCTCGAAGCTGGCGTCGCCGATGATCTCGTCGATCAAGTCGGCCATGCTGATGTCCTCGCTCATGGGGTGCGGCGCGCCCGCCTCCAGGCGCGACAAGGTCAGCAGTTCGCCCACCAGTTTATCCATGCGCACGCATTCGCGCTCGATGCGCTCCATCGAGGTCGCCATTTGCTCCGGCTGCTGGTGGGCCAGGCCGATGGCCGCCTGCAGCCTGGCCAGGGGGGAGCGCAATTCGTGCGACACGTCGTGCAGCAGCCGGGTCTGGCCATCGATGAGCTGGCGCAGGCGGTCCGTCATGCGGTCGAAATCGCGTCCGAGGTCGCTCAATTCGTCACCGCGGCGGGCCTCGGGCCGGCCGAAGCGCGGCGCCAGATCGCCGCCGGAGGCCGCTTCGAAGGCTTGCCGCAAGGCCCGGATCGGGCGCGAGAAGTACCAGGCCAGCAAAAAGGCGAACAGCAGGCTGGCCAGGGTGGCGGCGCCCAGCAAGATGGCGGCGCGGTAGCGCGGATCGCCGAACGGGCGACGCGCCTCGGGCGGCGGGCCGGGCGGGGTGGAGGCGGGATCGGACGGCGGCCCGGCCTGGCCGCCGGCGTGGCCGTCCGCCGCGTCGGCGGCGCGCGCGGCGCCGAAGACGCGCGGCGCCAGCGGCCACGGGCCGGGGCGGTACAAATGGGGCGGGGCGCCGATCAGGGCCGCCAGCGGCCCTGCCGCGAAGCCGGCGTCGAAGCCGGGCTGGTGCTCGCGCGACGGCAAAAACAGCAAATAGCGGTGGCCGTCCTTGGCCGCCATGTCGCGCACCAGGCTGCGTTTGTCGGCTTGCCCGTGCACGTAGCGCGCCTCGACCAGCATCGCTTGGCTGACGATGCGGCCGAGCAGTTCGCGCCCGGTCTCGTCGACGGCGAACACGCGCTGGCGTTCCATGTTGCCTAGCAGCCGGCGCAGCGCCTCGATGCCGCCGAATTCCAGGGTGGCGGCGGCCGCGTCGATGGCCAGCCTGGCGATCGGGCTGGTGTCGATGTCTTGCAGCCTGTCTTGCTGGTGGGCGCGGTCGCGCAGCCAGAGCGCGCCGCCGATGCCGACCGTGGCGGTGATCTGGGCCAGCAGGATGGAGAGGAAGAATTTCCAGAACAGGCGACCCATGGGTTCACTCCTTGATCAATTGATAACCCAGGCGGTACACCGTTTGCAGGCAGGAACGACCGTCCGAAAGGTTGCCCAGCTTGCGCCGCAGGCTGCTCAGGTGGACGTCGATATTGCGGTCGAAGCGCGCCATCGGCCGCCCCAGCCCTTGCTCGGACAGCGTGTTTTTGCTGACCGGGCGGCCGGCGTGGCGCACCAATACCTCGAGCAGATTGAATTCGGTGCTGGTCAGCTCGATAGTGGCGCCGGCCCAGGCGGTGCGGCGCTGGTCCGGCCACATGGTGAGCTGGCCGACCACCAATGGAATGGCGTCGCCCGTGTCTTGCGGCAAGCCGTTGGAGCGGCGCAGGATGGCGCGTATGCGCGCCGTCAATTCGCGCGGGGTGCACGGCTTGGTGACGTAGTCGTCGGCGCCCAGCTCCAGGCCGACGATGCGGTCGGTGTCGTCGCCGCGCGCGGTCAGCATCAGGATCGGCAGCCGGCTGCTGGCGCGGATGCGGCGCAGCGTCTCCAGCCCGTTCATGCGCGGCATCATCACGTCCAGGATGGCGATCGCGTACTGGCCGGTCAGCGCCTCGGCCGCGCCGCTCTCGCCGTCGTGCACCGCCTTGGCTTGGAAGCCTTCGCGCTCCAGGTATTGCTGGAACATGCCGACCAGTTCGACATCGTCGTCTATGAGTAATACTTTGACCATGGCGGCGCGTCGCTTCGATTGAATCGAGCCATGATAGCAAACAACCATGGCGCGCCGTTCGCCTTTACCTGACTTTACGGTGGCGCGGCGGCGCTGCTCCTCACAGCGCGGCGGCCACCAAGGCGATTTGTTCCCGCAGCCATTGCTGCGCGGGGTGG